>DASTIC010000083.1:0-17067 GCA_035717845.1 Solirubrobacteraceae bacterium | reverse complement strand
CGGCGAGCGGCTGCGCTTCCGCCACCCGCTGGTCCGCTCGGCGGTCTACCGGGCGGCGACCTCGAGCGAGCGCCGCGCCGCCCACACCGCGCTCGCCGCGACGCTGGTCGCCGAGCGCGACGTCGACCGCCACGCCTGGCACCGCGCCGCCGCGGCGGTCGCGCCGGACGAAGAGGCGGCGGTGGAGCTCGAGCGCACCGCCGAGCGAGCCCGGGCACGCGGCGGCCACGCCGCCGCCGCGAGGGCGCTCGAACGGGCCGCCGAGCTCGGCGCCACGCGTCGCGGCGCGCGGCTGCTCGGGGCGGCCGGCACGGCGCTCGTCGCGGGCCGCGTGCACCACGTGCAGGCCCTCCTGGGCCGGGCCGAACCGCTCCTCGCGACGCCGCTGGAGCGGGGGGAGGCGGCGCGGATCCGGCTCGAGGTGGAGATCCTCGCGGGTTCGCCCAGTCGCCACTATGCCGCGGTCATGCAATCCGCACGCGAGGTCCTGCCGCTCGATCGCCGGGCGGGGCTCCGCCTGATCGGGCTCGCCGGCGAGAGCGCGGGCATGGGCGGCTATCCCGACCGGTTCCTCGAGACCACGCGGCTCGCGGACGGGCTCGAGCCGTCGCCGGACGACGACCTCGACGCCGTGGCGATCCTGCTCCTGCGCGGCTTCCAGCGCCTGCTGACCGGCGATCCGCAGGGAGCCGGCCCGTGCTTCCTCCAGGCACTCGACCGAGCGGAGGCGCTCGACGAGCCCCGGGCGCTGATGTGGACCGGCGGCGGCGCCGCGTTCGTCGGCGACCGGCGGCGGTCACTGCGCGCGCTCGACCGCGCGATCGCCCTGGCGCGGGAGCGTGGCATGCTCGGCCTGCTGCCGCACGCGCTCGGCCTGCGCGGGAACCTGGCGATCTGGGACGGGCGCCTGCCGGAGGCGGGTGCCGACGCCGACGAGGCCGTCCGCCTCGCCGAGGACATCGGCGCCGAGAACGCCCGCGCGCTGCCGCTCACGACGCTCGCCTGGCTGAAGGGCCTTCGCGGCGAGGAGGAGGAGTGCCGGCGGATGGTCGACGAGGTGCTGGCGCTGGCGACGGAGCGCGGCCTCGCTCTGCCCGCCGCGTCGGCCACGTGGTCGATCGCGCAGCTCGACCTGGCCATGGGCCGGTGGGAGGAGGCGCTCGTGCGGCTGCTCGCGCTCGAGGAGATGCGGCCCGGCTTCGGCCACCCGCTGCTGCCCTACATGACGACCTGGGACCGGGTCGAGGCCGCCGTCCGCCTCGGCCGCGCCGACGTCGCCGAGCGGTCGATCGAGCGGTTCGCCGTCTGGACGGAGGCCACCGCGCCGGCTTGGACGGCGGTCGTGCTGGAGAGCTGCCGGGCGCTGACCGCGGCGCCGGAGGACGCCGAGCCGCACTTCCAGGCGGCCTTCGCCCGCCTCGACGACGCCCGGCCGCTCGACCGGGCGCGGGCGCAGCTTCACTACGGCGAGCACCTGCGGCGCGAGCGGCGGCGGATCGACGCGCGGGTGCATCTGCGCGAGGCGGTCTCGGCGTTCGAGCGGCTCGGCGCGCGCCCGTGGATCGAGCGCGCCGCCCGCGAGCTGCGCGCCACCGGCGAGACCGCCCGCCGGCGCGACATCAGCCCGCTCGCCGAGCTGACCCCGCAGGAGCTCCAGGTGGCCCGCCTGGTCGGCGCCGGCGCCACCAACAAGGCCGTCGCGGCGCAGCTCTTCGTCAGCCCCAAGACCGTCGAGTACCACCTGCGCAAGGTCTTCGCGAAGCTCGGGATCGCATCGCGCAGCGAGCTCTTCCGCCTCGACCTCGCTGAGGAGGAAGTGGCGGCTTAATCGGACGCCCGGATGGCGTCCGTCCGAGCAGAGGACGCCGGATGCCCGGCCGGGCTACTCCTGAGTGTTGTCTTCGATGAGGCCGCGGAGCTCGTCGACGGCCTCGTTCGCCTGCCCGCGGACCTCCTCGCGCAGCTGGGGGCCGCTGCCGCCCGAGTCCTGGAGCGCCTGGTAGCCCGCGAAGCCCGCGGCGGCGAGCGCGAGCACGAGCAGGAGCGCGACCCACTTCCCGAGCCCGCCGCGGTCCTTGCGGGGCGGCGGGGCGGCCGAGGGCCGGCGGGGCGGCCGGCGCGCCGGGGCCGGCTCGTCGAGCGGCTCGAGCCGCCGCCGCACCTGCGACGGCCGCTCGCGCGGCATCGCCGAGGTGGCGCTCGTCGCGCCCATCGCCCGCGTGGCCGCCGTGTCGTCCTCGCTCATCGCCCACGTCGCCTCGGTGCCGCCCTCGGGAGCGCGGCCGCGCAGACCGTCGCGCAGCGCCGTCTCCATCTCCGCCGCGTCCGCGTAGCGCTCGGCCGGATCGCGGTGCAGCGCGCGGGCGACAGCCAGCGCGAGGGCCGGCGGGACGCCGGAGGCGAGCTCGTCGAGGCGCGGCGGCGGGCCGGCCTCCTGGAGGCGCGCGAGATCGGTCAGCGAGGCGGCGTCGTATGGGAGGCGGCCGGCCAGCAGCTGGTAGGCGACGACACCGAGCGCGTAGAGGTCGGACGCCGGCCCGGCGGGCTCGCCGCGGGCCTGCTCCGGCGCCAGGTACGCGGCGGTGCCGAGCACCGAGCCGATCTTCGTGATGTCGGACTGCTCGGCGGCCTTGGCGATGCCGAAGTCCGCGAGCTTGACCATGCGGTCGGGGTTCAGCAGCAGGTTGCCGGGCTTGACGTCCCGGTGCACGACGCCGTTGCGGTGCGCGTAGTCGAGCCCGCGGCACGACTGGGCGAGGATCTCGACCGCCTCCGCGGCCGGCAGCGTGCCCCGCTCGCGCAGGATCTCGGCGCACGACGGGCCGTCGACGAACTCCATGACGATGAAGTTGCGGTGCGTCGCCTCGTCGAGCCCGAAGTCGAAAACCTGGACGACGTTGGGATGCACGAGCCGGGCGGCTGCGAGCGCCTCGCGGCGGAAGCGCGACACGAAGCTCGAGTCCTCGGCGAGGTGCTCCGCCAGCAGCTTGACCGCGACGTAGCGCTCCAGCCGGGTGTCCATGGCGAGCTGGACCGTGGCCATGCCGCCGACGCCGAGCCGGCGCTCGAGCTGGTAGCGGTCGGCGAACAGCCCGTCTTCGGCCATCACCCGCCGTTCCCGGTGTCGGGTGCGGGCACGCCGCCGCCGTCGCCCTCGCTCGGCGTCTCCTCGGGCGGGACCGTGGTCGGCTCGGGCTCGGGCGTCTCGGTCGCCGTCGCGGTGGGCGTCGGCGTGGTCGTGGGCGTGGGCGTGGCCGTCTCGGTCTCCGTCGGCGTGGCCGTCGGCGTCTCCTCGGCCTCCTTGCAGTCCCGGTCGAGGCGGCGCTCGATCCGGTTCAGCCACTCGTTCATGTTCGCCTCGAGCCCGTCGTCGACCCGTCGCGGGAGCTCGGCGATCTGGGCGCGGGCGTCGTCGACCGCCGCGTTCGCCTCGCTCAGGTTCTTGTCGGCGCAGGCGGCACCGATCCGGTCGACGGTGGCGACCAGGGTCTCGGCGTTTGCGGACGGGATCAGGTTGCGGCTGTTGCTGTCCTGCCCGCAGCCGACCGCCGGCGCGGCCAGCGCGGCCAGCGCAAGGGGGAGGATGACGCGATGACGCATTTCGGCCCTCGCAGGCTAGCGGCCCTACTGCCCGTACTGGAGCCGTTCGGCGAGCGAGTCCGGCAGGTTGGCGGCGCGGATCGCGGCCTGCGCGCCGCCGACGTCGTACTCGGCCCGCTGCCAGACGGCGGTCATCCGGTCGGTGTCGAGCATCAGCCAGGCGGCCCGGGCGTCGCCGTCGCGCGGCTGGCCCGCCGACCCGGGGTTGAGCAGCCACTCGCCCGTCCGGAGGTCGACCTTGTCGCCCTCCCGGCGCACCGTGCCGCCCGCTGCCTCGCCTTCCGGCCGGTGGAACGACAGCGCCACGTGCGAGTGCCCGATCAGCGACACGCGGTAGTCGGTGGCGTCGAGGCACAGCTCGGCGGCCAGGGTGGAAAGGACGTACTCCCAGATCGGGTCGCGCGGCGACGCGTGGAACAGCCCGAGGCCCTTGCCGCTGCCGGTCGGTGACAGCGAGAGCAGGAACTCGCGCGTCGCCTGCGTGATCACCTCCTGCGTCCAGCGTGCGGCGAGCGCCGCGCCGCGCGAGAAGTCGTCGAGGGAGATCGCGTCGATGACCGCGAGATCGTGGTTGCCGGCGAGGCAGATCGCGCAGTGGGCGTCGGCCAGCGCCACGCAGGCGTCGGGCTCGGCGCCGTAGCCGACGAGGTCGCCGAGGCACCACAGCTCGTCGGCCCCGGCGGCCTCGGCGGCCTCGATGACCGCCTCGAACCCGTGCCGGTTGCCGTGGATGTCTGACGCGATCGCGACGCGCATGCGTGGATATCTTGTATTCGGTGCCACGACGGCTCCGCCTGCCGGTCACCATCGTCGCCGCGCTGGCGGTGGCCGAGGCGGCCGTCATCCTGTTCCGGCCGCGCGACGCGCTGGAGCCGATCGACGTGGCGCCGCAACGCTACTTCAGCACGGAGTTCGTCGATCGGGCCGAGGACTTCCGCTCCGGGCAGCTCGTGCTGTTCGGCGTCCGCCTGGCGCTCGAGCTCGGGCTGCTCGTGTGGGTCGTGCGCCGTCCCCCGGCGCGGCTCCGGGCCCGCTTCCGGCGCCCGGTGGTCGCCGGCGCCGCGACCGCGGCGGCGCTCGCGGTGGTCGTCACCATCGTGACCCTGCCGGCGAGCGCGATCGCCCGCCAGCGGGCCAAGGACGTCGGCCTCGTGACCCAGAGCTGGCTCGGCTGGGCGAGCGACGTGGTGAAGGGGATCGCGATCGAGGCCGTCATCGTGGGCGCCGGCGGCGCGCTGCTCGTGTTCGTCATGCGCCGCCTCGGGCGCCGCTGGTGGGTGGCGGGAGCGGCCCTGGCGGTCACCTTCGGCGTGATCGTCACCTACGCGAGCCCGATCGTCCTCGACCCGGTGTTCAACCGCTTCGAGCCGCTGAGAGCCGGGGAGCTGCGGCGGGACGTGTTCGAGCTGGCCCGGCGCGCGGACGTCGAGGTCGGCCAGGTCTACGTGATGGACGCCTCGCGGCGGACGACCGCGGCCAACGCCTACGTCGCGGGCCTCGGCACCACCAAGCGGGTGGTGCTCTACGACACCCTGCTCGACGACTTCACGCCCGAGGAGGTGCGGGGGGTGGTCGCCCACGAGCTCGGGCACGTGCACCACCACGACGTGCCGCACGGCCTGCTCTACCTCGCCATCGTCGCCCCGTTCGGGATGCTGGCCGTGGCCCGGATCGCCGAGCGGCTCGCTCCCGACGGCCTCGGCACGCCCGCCGCCGTCCCCGCCGTGGCGCTGGCGATCGCGCTCGTCGTCCCCGGCATCACCTTCGTGTCGAACGGCCTGTCGCGAGCCGTCGAGGCGCGCGCCGACCGCTTTGCGATGGAGCTGACCCGGGATCCCAACGGCCTGATCGGGTTCCAGCGGCGGCTCACCGTCAAGAACGTGTCGGACCCCGACCCGCCAGGCTGGGTCCACGCCCTGCTCGGCACCCACCCGACCGCGATGGAGCGGATCGGCCAGGCCCTGGCGTTCAGGCGCTCTCTGGAGGGCGCCGCCGCTCCACTTCGGGCAGGCTCTTGATGCCCTCCTTCGTCTGCCACTTGGACCAGTTGTCCTCCATCGCGTCGATCAGCTCGCGCATGAAGCGCGGCGAGAGGCTCATGCGGGAGACCACCACGCCGGGGATCTCCTCGCTCTCGACCTCGTGGTCGACGCGGGCGAAGGTGATCGTGAACTCGTAGTCCGAGTGGGAGACGTTCGCGAAGTTCGCGTACTGGCTCGCCATGACCTCCGGCGAGGTGTGGAGGTTGATGCGGCGCTCGGCCGGCTCGTCGTCCACGCGCCTAGTATCGCAGCGGTGCGCTACACGGTGCTCGCCGTCGGCCGGGTGCGGCCGCCGTTCTCCGACGACGTGCAGCACTACGAGCGGCTGCTCGCCCGCCACACCCGGCTCACGCTGATCGAGGTCCGCGAGGACGAGCAGGTGGAGCGCCGGATCCCGGAGCGGGCCTACGTCTCGCTGCTCGACGCGGGCGGGACGGCCTACAGCTCGGAGGACCTCGCGCGCTGGCTGGAGGAGCGCCGCCAGGCCGGACGCGACGTCTGCTTCGTGATCGGCGGCCCGTTCGGCACGACGCTCTCCCGCAGCGACCACCGGCTCTCGCTGGGCCCGATGACGCTCCCGCACCAGCTCGCCCGTGTCGTCCTGCTCGAGCAGCTCTTCCGGGCGCACAAGATCCTCGCCGGCGAGCCCTACCATCACTGACGTGGCCACGCCGATCGAGGACCTCCGGGCCGCGGTGGGCGACGCCGCGGCGGAGCTGCGCAATGGGGCTCCCGCCGACTTCACGCTCGAGCGCCCGCGGCAGGCAGGCTTCGGGGACTTCTCGACGAACGCCGCCATGCTGCTGGCGCCGGCGCTCAAGGCGCCGCCGCGGGAGATCGCCGAGCGCCTGGGGAAGGGGCTGAGCGCGCGCCTGGGGGACCAGGTCGAGCGGGTGGAGGTGGCCGGCCCCGGATTCCTCAACCTCTTCCTCGCCGACGCCTGGTACACGGCCGCGGCCGCCCACATCCTCGAGGCCGGCGACGCGTGGGGCGCAGGCGTCGCGGAGCAGCCGGAGCGCGTGCTCGTCGAGTTCGTGTCCGCCAACCCCACCGGGCCGCTGACCGCGGCCAGCGGGCGCCATGCGGCGTACGGCGACGGGCTGGCGCGGCTGCTCGAGCTGGCCGGGCACGAGGTCGCCCGCGAGTACTACTTCAACGACGCCGGCTCGCAGCTGATCAAGCTCGGCGAGTCGATCCGCGCGCGGGCCCGCGGCGAGCAGCCGCCGGAGGGCGGCTACCAGGGGGAGTACGTGGCGGAGCTGGCAGCGGAGATCCCGGGAGCCGCCGAGCGCGACACCGAGGAGCTCGCGGTCGAGGGCGGCCATATCCTGATCGGGCAGATCAAGGAGACGCTCGAGCGCTACCGGGTCACCTTCGACGTCTGGTTCTCCGAGCTGACGCTGCACGAGGGCGATCCGTCGGCGATCGACCGCGCGTTCCAGCGGGTCGCCGAGGCCGGGCACCGCTACGACTCCGAGGGCGCGACATGGCTGCGCACGACGACGTTCGGCGACGACAAGGACCGCGTGCTGCGGCGCTCGACGGGCGATCCGACCTACTTCGCGGCCGACCTCGCGTACCTCGAGAACAAGCTCGAGCGCGGCTTCGACCGACTGATCACGCCGCTCGGCTCGGACCATCACGGCTACATCGCCCGGATGAAGGCGGCGCTGTCCACGCTCGGCGCCGACCCCGACCGGCTCGAGATCCCGATGCTCCAGTTCGTGCACCTGGTCGAGCGGGGCGAGCGCGCGTCGATGTCGAAGCGGCGGGGCGACTTCATCACGCTCGACGACCTGATCGACGAGATCGGCGTCGACGTCGCGCGCTTCTTCATGCTCCAGCGCTCGCACGACTCCACGGTCGACCTCGACCTCGACCTCGCGCGCGACCAGTCGAGCGAGAACCCCGTCTACTACATCCAGTACGCCCACGCGCGGATCGCGTCGATGCTGCGCAAGGCGGGCGAGGAGCGGGTCGGCGCGGCGCTTCAGGCCTCCGCCGACGGGATCGAGCTGCACCCGGCCGAGCGCGAGCTGGTCAAGAAGCTGCTGGCCTTCCCCGCCGAGGTCGCGGAGGCCGCGGAGCGGCGCGCGCCGCACCGGATCGCCGCCTATGCGCTCGACCTCGCGCAGACCTTCACGGCCTTCTACCGCGACTGCCGCGTGGTTGGCGCCGAGCCGGAGGCCGTCGAGTCGTTCCGGATCGGCCTCTCCGTCGCCACCAAGCGCACCATCGCCCGAGCGCTGGGCGTCCTCGGCGTCTCGGCGCCGGAGACGATGTAGCTACAGCTCCCAGAAGAAGTCGAGGCCGATGCCGTCGAGCGCCTGCTGGGCCTCGAGGTTGAGCCTCGTCAGCTCGCCCGTAAAGAGCAGGACGCCCATGGCGATCAGCACGGCGCCGGACAGGGCGGTGATCACCAGGTACCGGTCCCGAAGCCAGCGAAACGCTGCCGTCGCCCGGGTGAAGGCCACGGCGGTGAGGAGGAACGGGACCGCGAGGCCGGCCGAGTAGAAGAGCAGCAGGACGGCGCCCTCGCTCACCGTGTCCTTGACCGACGCCGCGGTGAGGATCGTCCCGAGCGTCGGGCCGACGCACGGCGTCCAGGCGAAAGCGAAGGCGACGCCGGCGATCAACGGGCCGCCCGAGCCGGCACGGGCGATCAGCGCGTCCGGCCGCCACTCGCGGTTCAGCCGCGGGACGAACGGCGTGAGCAGGAGGAAGATGCCGAGGGCGACGATCACGGCTCCGGCGACCTTGTCGAGCACGTCGCGCTCGTCCCGCAGGGCCGATCCGAGCCCGGTGGCCGTCATCCCGAGGGCGACGAACACGACGGTGAAGGAGAGGCAGAAGACGATCGCGGGGAGCAGCACCCGGCTAAGCCGCCGGTCGCCGCGCTGGAGCTCGGCCAGCGAGACGCCGGAGACGGCCGACAGGTAGCCGGGCACGAGCGGCAACACGCAGGGGGAGACGAACGACACGAAGCCGACCGCGAACGCGGCGATCACCGTGGTGTCGACGCCGTCCGTCACGCGTCGAAGGCGCGCAGCTCTTGGTCGAGGCGGCGCGCGTCCACGGGGTCGAGCTCCGGCCCGGCCGGGGGATCCTCGTCACCGCGGCGCCACCGGCGCGCGAGGAGCGCCACCCCGAGCGCGGCCAGGGCGATCGCGGCTCCCGGCACGAGCCAGGCCGCGAGGTCGAACCCCTCGGGGTCCGGCTCGGCCAGCACGTCCGGGCCGTACTCGGCGACGAGCGCGGCCTTGATCTCCTCCTTGCTCATGCCCTCGGCGATCCGCGCGCGGATGAACGCCCGCTCCTGGTCGGCGACCGGCGCCGTGGAGACGTTGAGCGCCGTCCGGCACTCGACGCACATCACCTCGTCCTCGATGTCGGGCAGCGTCGGGGGCGGCTCGGCCGCGGCGGTCAGGCCGAGCAGCAGCACCAGCGCGACGAGCGCCCTCACGTCTCCTCCAGCAGCGGCGGCAGGTGCTCGTCGAGCCAGGCCTGGGTCACGGGGCCGCGGCGCATCGCCGCGATCTTGCCGTCGCGGTCGACCAGGAACGTCTCCGGATAGCCGCTGACGCCCAGCGAGCGGCCGTACTCGCGGTCGCGGTCGCGCAGGCTGGCGAACGTGATGTCCTTCTCGCGCAGGAACTGCAGCGCGTCCTCGGACGCGTCCTGGGTGTCGATCCCGAGCACGAGCCCGCCCCGCGGCGCGATCTTGTCGTGCGTGCGCTGGAGCAGCGGCATCTCCGACGTGCACGGCGGGCACCACGACGCCCACACGTTGAGGACCACCACCTTGCCGGCGTGGTCGGCCAGCGAGCCGGTGCCCGCGGCGCCGAGCCGCGGAAGGTCCCTGACCGGCGCCTCGACGCGCTCGCCGGCCTGGAGCCGCTCGTCGATCGAGGTGTCCGGGCCGGTCGACGCCACCCCGTACGTCAGGAGCGCCACCAGCGCGGCGGCGGCGAGCGTGATCGGCCAGTAGACGCGCGGGCGCACGCCTTCAGGGTATCCCGGTGATCAGCTAGTCTTGGCCCCCGCGCGGCGGTAGCTCAGTTGGCAGAGCGGCGGCTTCCCAAGCCGCAGGTCGCGGGTTCGACCCCCGTCCGCCGCTCTCGACCTCGCGGAGCGCCCCGAGGGTTTCGAGCGCGTCCCGATCGGCGGGACCACCACCGCACGCGGACGCCATGTCAGACCCCCCGGAGGGCCAGCCTCGCCGGCGGTCCGCAACTTCGCGCGATTGGCCCCGGAATCCGGGGCTAATCGGACGCAGTTCGCGAGCTATCGCGGATTACTCCCGGAAACCGACGGTAATCCGGGTAGTTCGACCACGCCGGGCCCCTCTGCGCTCCCCTCGGGATCCTTGAAGGCACGGCCAATACCCTGACCAACCTCCCGCGCTTAGCCAGGTCGGATCGAGATGAGTGGGGCTGAAGGTCTCCGTCACACAAGAGGACGCACAGTGCCGCGGCGCGGGGTCGGCGGCAGGTACGAGCTCGATCATCCCGGACCCGATCATCCGCACTCGGCGATGGTCTGCGCATCGGGCAGACGCAGCGCGCGCCACGAGCCGTGGCGACTGTCGTGCTGCTCGCCGCCGTGGCGTATGTAGCTTCCGCGTGCTTGGGGGCGAACACGCTGGGGTAGAGGATTGTCATGCCAGTACCCGGGACCGACAAAGCCACTGAGCGCCCGCTCGAGGAGTTGGTTCAGACCGTGTCGGAACAGGCCGTCGTGTTGGCTCGCGAGGAGGTGGAGCTTGCGCGGCGCGAGTTGACGGAGAAGGCGAGGCAGGCGGCGGGCGGGGTTGCCATGCTCGGAGGTGCCGCGCTGCTCGGCACGCTCGCCGCGGGTACGGGCACGGCTGGGCTCGTGCTCCTCCTTTCCCGCCGCCCCGGGCCTTCGGCCGCGGCACTCACCGTGACCGCTGTCTACGGGGCCGGAAGCGCGGGTCTTGCGCAACAGGGGATCGCGCGCCTGCGTGCTGCCGGGCCGCCCATCCCCGAGGAGACCGTCGAGAGCGTCAAGGAGAACCTCGGGTCGATGAAGAAGAAGCGCGCCAAGCCCGCTCGGGCGTGACGCGTCACACGGGTCAGTCGGCTCGAGCCAGGAACGTCGATCCCGTGACCGCGACGTAGGCCACGCCGGCGAGCCCGGCGACGATCGCGGCCATTACCGGTTTGGCGTTCACGCTGTTCGGGTCATCCGTGAGCCTCCAGTACTGCTTCGACCGCATCGGAGATCGGGCCGTCGCCCACGGCGAACCCCTGGAATCGAGCATCTCGGGCGACGTCCTCTGTGCTCGCCGTCGACAGCGACGATCGCGCCATCTCCCAGCGGAACACCTGCCCCTCGATCGCGAGGACGAGCACGAGCACAGGGATGATCTGCGAAGCGGCTGCATGGAAGTCGGTGGTCGCTCGATCGTCCGGCGTCAGTCCGAAGGCCGCAACGTCGGCGAAGACGACAAGCGTTGGCCCTGCGAATATCAGGGGAAGGGTCAAGTTCCCGCTCTTGCGCAGATAGCTGAGGAGGATGCGCGGCTTGCGGAGCTCGCGCCAGACGGCCCGGAGCGCCCGGTCGTCGCGACGTTCCTCGGACGACGACATGCACGCTTGATAGCCGATTGGCCAGACGTCAGCGCGCAGGCGCCAAGCCGTTTCTTAGTGAGACGAAGCTCTGGGTAAAGCCTGGTCGAGTGACCCGGAGAACTGGGAGGGAGCGGTCATCCCACGGGAGATGAGCCGATAGCGCGGCAACCGACCAGCGGCTACCTGGAGCGGCCGCGCCCCAGCGGCCTGGCCGACGTGATCGACATCATCCTCGACAAGGGGCTGGTGATCGACGCATATGTCCGCGTCTCGCTGGTCGGGATCGAGCTCGTCACGATCGACGCGCGGATCGTGATCGCGAGCGTCGACACCTACCTACGCTTCGCCGCCGCCGTGGAACGGCTCAATATTGCCGAGGGCGGCAGCTCCCAGGGGCTGCCCGAGCTCCTGGAGAGCATGCCCGAGAGCCTCGCCAAGTCCAAGACCAAGGGCGCGATCGAGGGCGCCAAGCAAGGCCTGGGCCTTGCCGACCGGTAGTCCCTGCGCCCATGGGATCTCGCGGTCGGTCTTGCGCCCGGTAGCTGTCGTAGGGTCGCCGAGGACCAGGAACCACGCAGGCGGCCCACGCATGAGCCGTGCGCAAGTGGGGCATGACCACGACGAAGCCACCGTCGAACGGGAGACACCATGCTGATTCTGGGCCTCATCCTGCTCATCCTCGGGCTAGTCCTGGGCGTTGGGATCCTCTACACGATTGGAATCGTGCTGATCATCGTCGGCGCGATCCTCTGGTTGCTCGGGTCTATGGACCGCGCGGTCGGCGGCAGACGCCATTACTGGTGACCCCGGCGGGCCTCAGCGGCTGACGTCGTAGACCAGGTGGGTGACCCGGTCGCCGCGCACGATGGTGGTCGGGTTCTCCAGCCGCAGCGGCTCGGCCAGGCCGCCGGTCGCGAAGAACGGGCGGCCGGACCCGAAGACCACCGGGACCTGGTTGACGACCACCTGGTCGATCAGCCCGAGCCTGAGCGCCTGGCCGCCGATCTGACCGGCGGCCACGTCGACGACCCGGTCGCCGGCGAACTCCTTGGCGGCGGTGATCGCCTTCTCGACGCCGTCGACGAACGTGAACGGTGCGGTGTCGGCGTACTCCCAGTCCGTCGGCGGCCGGTGGGTGACGACGAAGACGTGCTCGCCGGCGGCCGGCTTGCCGTTCCAGCCGTTGGTCATGTCGAACACCCGCCGTCCGATGACATTCGCAGCCATGTCGCCGTACAGGTCCAGCATGAAGTCGGCCGACGCCTGGGTGGTCCGGGCCTGGTCGTCGGAGCCCGGGAAGCTCCAGGCGACATCGCCGTTGCCTAACCAGTCGAACAGCGGCCCGACGCCGTCGTTGTCGTCGGCCATGAACCCGTCCAGGGAGACCACCGCGCCCATGATCGTCTTGCCCATGATTTCGCCCCTTTCGCTTGCGATCTTGCACCAATCGATCGATTCGATGGCCGCGCGGCCACGGCTGCCAACCCCCGATCAGGTCGGGGTGTCGCGCGGAGTGGTCCGGCCAGCCGGCGCGTCGGCGAGCATTTCGTCGGTCGGGGCTTCGGCGAACGCGTCCTCGTCGGGTGTGCCGGCCTGGGCGGCGCGTATGAGGTCGGCGGCGGTGGAGCGGACCTGGCCGGCGATCTCGGTGAGCGCCAGGTCGGCGTGGCGGGCCATCGCCTCGCTCGCGCGCGCCGCGGCCCGGAGCGCCAGTTGACGCGGCTGATCGCGCACCTCCGGATCATCGAAGGCGGCGGCGAGCGCCCACACCGCCTGCCCGAGGTCGGCGACCGCGGCGGCGACGTCGGGCACCGGGGAGCCATTTGCGCGCAGATAGCGCACCGTGTCGCGCGCGAGCACGCGCGTGTCACGGACCGCGAAGTCGACGTGCCGACCGATCTCCTCTTGACGGTCGAGCGCGGCGCGATCGGCCCACCGCAGGGGCGCCGAGCGCGCCGTCTCGCGCCCGAGGCTGAGCGCCTCGCCGAGCGCCTGCATCGTGCCGTCGAGGCCGCGCGCTGCATCCAGCGCACGCTGGGCGCGCTCCGCGTCCCCGGTCTCGAGCGCCGCGGCGAGTTCCTCCAGGGTGCGCCCCAGGCCACCGAAGACCGCGTGAGCGGCGCGGCTCACATGGAGCAGCGGATCAGGCGGGAACACCAGCGAGTGCAACCCGAAGGCGACGGCGCCGCCGAGCAGCGCCTCGATCGGACGCGTCGGAAACAGCCCGAGGGACGCCGGCGCCGCCGAGCCGATGATGATCGCCGACACGCCCGCCTCGGTCATCAGCAGCGGTCCACCGCCGACGAGCACCGCTGCCGACATGGCCAGCAGCACCATCAGCCCGACCTGCGGCGGACCGGTCCCGAGCAGCCGCACGAGCAGGTCCGCGATCAGCACCCCGACCACCACGCCGCCCATCAGCTCCAGCGCACGCTCGCGCTGCTGGCCCAGCGTCGCGCCGAGACAGATCACGGCGGCAATGGGGGCAAAGCCGGTCTCCTTGTCAGGCAGCAGCAGCTTGGCCAGGTACCAGGCGATCACGGCGGCCCCGGCCGTCTCCAAGATCGGCCACAGCTGTGCTCGCAAGCGGCGCCGCCGAGCGGCCACGGAAGGCCTCGCCAGCATCACGGGCGGAGCGTCAGACATGCGATCGGCGAAACGTCTGGGGGTCCAGGAGGGGCGAGCAGTACAAGCGAGTCACAATCGCGGGGGGCCGCCGGGCGGCCGCCCGCCGCGGACGACGTATGGTGACTGACCGAACCCGGTCGCCGGTCAACGTCCCCGACGTCAGCCGCCAAGGCGCATTGGAGCTCCCCTCGTCAGAGCCCAATCTCACGCCAGGCGTCTACGAAAACCCAAGGCCAGAGCTTCGAATCGTCCGCGGCCGCTATACGACTCGGCAGATCGTGGCCGCGGTGTCTCGGGCTGCGCGTGGCGCCGACGGCGGGGCGGTGGTTCACGTTCCGGCCGGGCTGAGCATTCGAGCAGCGGCTTCGACCGCGGCCCGCCGAAACTGCGAGAGTCGTGCGGGCGACATGGGGTCTTTCGAGTCGAACCTCCGGATCGCCCCTCACCCGAGGCCGACAGCGACTGTCCCGGCGCCAGCGCCTGACACGCTGTGTTTCGTTGAATACGAACCGGCCTCGCTCGCGCGCGGGGTTTAGGCTGTGCTCGCCGGAACCACCCGAAGGGGAGCGGAATGGACTGGAACGACATCGACCGCCTCCGTGACCCAGGCTTCACGGTCGCTCGGCGCGGCTACGACACGCGTGAGGTCGACAGGCTCCTGGGCTCGTTGGTCGACTGGCTTGAAACGGACGCGGCGAGGGAGCTCGGGGACTTGGCGGTCAAGCGCAAGTTCGAGCACGTCGGCAAGTCGACTGCGCGCATCCTCCTGACGACTGAGGAGGAGACGGCGAAGATGGTGCGCCGCACCGAAGAGGAGTGCGCGGACATTCGCGCCCAGGCCGAGGCGGCCTCGCTTAGGATTCGGGACGCCGCGGACGAGTATGCGAAACAGGTGCGAGCGAAGGCAGACGAGGAGGCGCGGCGGGCGGGCGAGGCGGCCCGCGGCAAGGCGAGGCAGATCGTCGAGGAGGGCGAACGCCGGAGGGCGCAGATCGAGGCCGTCGTCAGCGAGCTCGAGGCCCACCGAGACGGCGCGATCAGGGAGCTGGAGCGTCTCCGGGGCGAGCTTGACTCGGTGATGGGCATGCACAAGTCTGGTGGCCGCTCGCACAAGCGCAAGGCCGAGAAGCCAAGCGCGGACGTTCAGGGCTCGAAAGAGCCCGACGCCGTCGCGAACGCGTGAGCCTCGCTCCAAAAACGGCTACGCGACAGCCTCGCCTCCCTGGCGGCGGTCGTTTATCGCTCAGCCCGCAGGCGGCGGGACGGACGTCGCGGAGTTGGGATCGCTGGAGGCGGCGTTCCGCGGCGAGCAGGTTGGCGGCGGGGCCGGCGAGAGCGATGGCCAAGATGCGTCGCAGCGTGGCTGACCGCCCCTCATAGATCTCACATATCCGCCGACGTCGCCGTCGCCCCGCAGACGTCCGAGCCGTAGCCGAATCGCCGCCGCAGCAACGGTCACGTCATCGGTGTCGCCGACCCGCAGTTCGCGGTTCACCGTCGCCCACCGATGACGTGTCAGCGCCTCCTGTACAGACCTTCACGATCGAGAAGGCCGGCGGCAAGACGAAGTTCGACGCTCGATGCCTGTCGATCAGCGGCCGCGAGCGCTTCGCCTCTGCATCGCGGCTGGTGGTGCTGGCGCCCGGCTGGGTACCCCCTATTCAGGAGAGTCTCGGAAAGGAGATCGAGATGGGGACCGCACGGGCGAATCGCTATGCGAGCACGGCGCTGGCGCGCGCGTCGCTGGCGCGAGCGGTGATCCTCGTCGCCACCGCTGTAGCGCTGATCTTGGTGGCCGGGATCGCGCTGGTCGCGCTCGAGGCGAACCGGTCGAACGAAATTGTGCAAGTCGTCCGGGACGCGGCGGCATTCCTGGCCGGCCCCTTCGACAGCCTGTTCACGCTTGACAGCAACAAGGCCGAGAAGGCGGTCAACTGGGGCATCGCCGCAGGTGTCTGGTACGCGCTCGGCCGGCTGATCGCCCGACTGCTTCTGCGTCGCTGAGCCCGCGCCCACGGGGCAGAGCGGCCGCCGCGTGAACAGCTGCGCCGGCTCGGAGGTCGCGCGCGGTTGTCCCGCCGCTCGGTATAAGTTCTAGTGGTCCTCGGCAGAAGTGGGGAGTCGGGGAAAGCGATGGGAGGAGGCATCGGATGCAACGCTGGCTCAGACGGCGCTTTGCGTTCTTGGTGGGGGGCATCGCGACGGCCGCCCTCGCGGCACCCGGCTCGGCGGGAGCCCAGTACGTGGCGCCCCCGCCCGACCCGGGGTTCGAGTACATCTTCGACGGCGCGCCCACCGGCTCGGACGCCTCGTTCGACAAGTGGATCTTCGCCAGCAGCACTATCGCGGCTTCGGCCACGCAGGGGCGCGCGACGCTCGACCCGGTCGAGGGCGCGATCAAGGTCGGCGCGTCGCCGTTCGGCGCCTACTGGTACCCGGTTCGTCCGCTCGGCGACGCTGTGATCAAGCTGCAGTACACGGTCGAGAACACCCCGGAGTCGACCCGGAACGGCGGCATCATGATCCGGTCGCCCGAGATCCGGTACACGGGCGCGACGACCGCCGACGTGCTGGCACAGAAGCCGCTCGGCTACAACTTCGACCTCTGCCCGGGGGCGCTCGTGGTGTGCGGACGCACCACGCCGGCGGAGTCGACGAGCTACTTCTGGGAGGGCGCCGACGGCCCGTTCCCGCCCGCCTCGGACGCCTCCGACCCGCCGTTTTTTTAAACGGGCGCCTACTGCGCCCGTAACGGGACCCACAATGTCACCAACCTGGCCGGCACTGGTCCGCTGACGACCAACTCCAACGCCAACAACCACCAGCACTGGACGCAGGTCTACTGCGGGCACGAGATCCAGATCAACGAGACGCTGACCGGCGGCGGCCCGCAGCCGTCGGGCGACCCGATCAAGACCGGCGCCGTGTACGGGTTCCGCAGCCTGAACGCCAAGCAGTCGAAGACCAACGAGCGGCTTATCAAGGGCGTATGGCACGACATGGAGATCCGCACGATCGGCCAGCAGTACACCGTGCTGATCGACGGCGAGCTGATCAACCAGTTCGACAACTCGGTGCCGAAGATCGCCTCGCGCAACGGCGACCCGCCCACCATGGCGCGCCAGCTCGCTGAGGGCTACCTAGGCCTGCAGACCCACGGCGGCAACGACCGCATCTCTTACCGCGAGATCCAGGTCAAGGAC
>DASTIC010000082.1:0-41459 GCA_035717845.1 Solirubrobacteraceae bacterium | reverse complement strand
ACGTCCCGCAGCCGCGTGCCGACGAGCTCGTCGAGCGGCACCCGGCAGAGATCGGCGGCGGCCGCGTTGGCGCGCACGATCCGGCCGCTCATGTCGACGACGAGCACGCCGTCCTGGAGGTTCTCGACGATCGCGGCGTTGAGCCGCTCCCGCTCCCGGACGTCGCTGAAGTCCTCGAGCGTCACCATCACGCTCCCGTCGCCGAGCGCCCGGGCGCGGACGCGGCACCAGCCCGCCTCCCCGCAGTCCTCGACCATCTCGACGTCCTCGCCCTCCAGCGCCGCGAGCGCCGCCGCGCGGCCGACCTCGCGCGCGTCGTCGTGGTTCGCCCAGCGCAGCGCGAGGCCACCGGGCTCCTCGCCCCAGACCTGGAGGCCGACGGGGATGGCGCCGAGCAGCGTGAAGCCGTCCATGCCGATCACGGGCGGCGAGGGTACCGTCACACGGGGACGACGCCGTTGCGCTTGAAGGGACGCTCGACCCGCTTGCCCTCGGCCATCTCGAGCGCGCGGATGATCGTCGGGCGGGTCTCGCGCGGGTCGATCACGTCGTCGACCATATCGTTGCGGGCGGCCACGTAGACGTCGATCAGCGCGCGGTAGGCCTCGATCAGCTCGGCCCGCTTGGCCGCCGGGTCCTCGGCCTCCTCGACCTGCTTGCGGAAGACGATCTCGACCGCCCCCTCGGGCCCCATGACCGAGATCTCGGCACTCGGCCAGGCGACGATCAGGTCCGGCTCGTAGGCGCGACCGTTCATCACGTAGTAGCCGGCGCCGTACGCCTTGCGCACCACCACCGTGATCTTGGGCACCGTCGCGTTGGCGACCGCGTAGAGCATCTTCGCCCCGTGGCGGATGATGCCCGCCGCCTCGACCTTGGTGCCGACCATGAACCCGGGCACGTCGACGAGGAAGACGAGCGGCAGCGAGAACGCGTTGCAGAGGTTCACGAAGCGGGCCGCCTTGTCGGCCGAGTCGTTGTCGAGGATCCCGCCGAGGTGCCTCGGCTGGCTGGCGACGATGCCGACCGGCCGGCCGCCCATCCGGGCCAGGCAGGTGATGATCGTGCGCGCGAAGCGGGGCTTGAGGTCGAGCCACTGACCGTCGTCGACGATGCGCCGGATCACGTCGTACATGTCGTACGCCTGGCGGTTCGAGTCCGGCAGCACGTCGAGCAGCTCGTCGTCCATGCGGTCGACCGGGTCGTCGCTCGGCCGCACCGGCGGGCGCTCCTCGCAGTGCGACGGGAAGTACGACAGGTATTCGCGGATGCGGGCGAGGCACTCCTCGTCGTCGGCCACCTCGAGGTCGCCGACCCCCGACGTGCGGCAGTGCAGGCGCGCTCCGCCCAGCTCCTCCTGGGTGACGTCCTCGCCGACCGCCGCGCGCACGAGGTGGGGGCCGGCGAGCGCCATCGAGCCGCGGCCGGAGACCATCGGGACGAAGTCCGCGAGCCCCGGGATGTACGCGGTGCCGGCCGCGCACGGGCCCATCAGGGCCGCGACCTGCGGGATCACGCCGCTGGCCACCACCTCCTCGCGGAACAGGTGGCCGGAGCCGGCGAACAGCGAGCCCACCGCCTCCTGGATGCGTGCACCGGCCGAGTCGAGCAGCCACACGAACGGCATCCGCTTGCTCAACGACAGCTCCCGCAGCCGCGCGACCTTCAGCTCCCCCGTGGTCCCCATCGAGCCGGCCATGACCGTGAAGTCGTACGCGCAGACCGCCACCATCCGCCCGTCGACCCGGCCGTAGCCGGTGATCACGCCGTCGGCGGGAGCCTCGCGCCCCTCGAGCCCCCGCACAGAGTGGTGGATCCCGGCATGGATCCCCAGCTCCGTGAACGTCCCGGCGTCGACCAGCCGAGCGATCCGCTCACGAGCCGTCAGCTTTCCCTGCTCGTGCTGCCGCGCGATCCGCTCCTCACCGCCACCGAGCTTCGCCCGCTCGCGGCGCTCGTTCAGATCGTCGACAAGGGGGCGCAGCACTATCGGGTGACCGGCTCGAGGATCTCCGTGACGAGGTCGACTCCCGCGGGATCCTCGAGCGCGGTGACCTCGAGGCCGACGAGGCGCCCTTCGTCGCGCAGCCGGGCCAGCACGTCGCGCACCTCGGCCGCCTGAAGGCCGTCGGGCACCGGGAACTGGGGGGCCAGCACCGTCGGGTCGAGCACGTCGAGGTCGAGGTGCACGAAGACGGGACCGTCGCCGGGCACGCCGGTCCCCACTCCCGCATGGTCGACCTCGATCCGCTCGCCCGGGTCGAGGTCGCGGACACCGAGGAAGGAGACCGCGGCGGGGTCGAGCGTGTCGGGCCAGCCGGCGTCCCAGCAGCCGCAGGCGGCGGCCAGGCACATGCCGCCGAGGAAGCCGCTCGGCGTGGTGTCCGGTGTGTTGAAGTCGCCGTGCGCGTCGAGCCACAGCACGCGCAGGCCGGGGAGCCGGCGGGCCGCGGTGGGCAGCGTGGCGATGCAGATCGTGCAGTCGGAGGCGGTGAGCAGCGGCAGCTCGCCCTGGTCGAGTGCGGCCGAGACCTCGGCGGCGGCGGCCTCCAGCACCGGGCGAGCGGCCGGCAGGTCCTCCGACCAGTCGCGCGGCGCGCCCGCCGACGCCTCGCCCACCACGCGGCCCCCGAGGGCGCGCGCCAGCGCCTCGGCGCCCGCCCCCGCGCCGTCCGTGCGGTCCGACGTTCGCGCGCGCAGGCAGGTGACCCTCAGCGGCCGGTCCACTCCGGCTCCCGCTTCTCGAAGAACGCCTTGACGCCCTCCTGGATGTCGTCGGTCGAGAACGCGATCGTGAGCTGGGCGTGCAGGTACTCCAGCGCGTCGGCCAGCGCCATGTCCTGCTGGCGGAACAGCGCGTCCTTGCCCAAGCGCATGAGGACCGGTGACTTGGCCGCCAGGCGCTCCGCCCAGTCGCGCACGAACGCGTCGAACTCGTCCGGCGCCACCACGCGGTTGACGATCCCGATCCGCTCGGCCTCCGCGGCGCTGATCTGCTCCCCCAGCAGCAGCAGCTCGGTCGCCTTCTTGCGCGGCACGTTGCGGTAGATGAGCGCCGCGATCATGAACGGGAACACCCCGACGTTGATCTCCGGCGTTCCGAACCGCACCCCCTCGCGGGCGACGATCAGGTCGCAGGCCAGCGCCAGACCCAGCGCCCCCGCGAGGACGTGTCCGTTGGCGGCGCAGATCGTCGGCTTGCCCAGCTCCCCGATCAGCGTGAAGAGCCGCGGGAAGCGCGCGGTCCCGAGGTGCTTGTGCACCAGCGGCGCCTCGGATGCGAAGCCGGCCAGGTTGCCGCCGCTCGAGAACACCTTGTCGTGGGTGGAGGTGAGCACCACGCAGCGCACGTCTCCGTCGTCCCGTGCGGCCTCGAAGGCGGCGATCAGGTCGTCGAGCACCTCGTCGGAGAGCGCGTTGCGGGTCTCGGGCTGGTCGAGCGCGATCGTCGCGACGCCGCCTTCCGCGCGCTCGTATCGGACGGTCCTGTGCATGGGCGGCCTGAACCTATCGCCTTGACCGCCGCCCTCGCCGCGTCTACCTTGCCCGCAATCCGGGCGATGGGGTACGTCGCCCATACCGTTCACGAGGGAGTTGGGGATGTCACGAAGCGGACGCATCGCCGCGCTGGCGGTGCTCGCATCAGTGGTTGCCTGCGCGCCGGCGTACGCCGACGCGCGCAATCCGATCAACGCGTACCGGGTCGAGGCGACGGGCAAGAACCTCGAGCGCCTGGCGCTCGCAGGCTTCGACGTCACCGAAGGGCGGCGCGACGGCAAGGTCGAGGTCTACGGCACCGCCGGGCAGCTGCGCAAGTTCACCGACGACACGGGCGTGTCGGCGGAGCTCGTGCGCTCGTTCAGCGCCGCGCAGGAGCAGACGCTCACCGGCTCCGACGCCCAGTACAAGGTCTGGCGGCGCTACGACCGCGTGCCCGGCGACGCCAAGGAGCAGTACCTCGAGCTCTACGACCGCCTCGCGCAGCGCAGCATCGTCAAGCGCGTGGACATCGGCGACACGGTGCTCGGGCGCGACATCGTGGCGCTGAAGGTGACGGCGAACGCGAAGACGACGCGCGACAACAGCCGGCCCGCGGTCCTCTACAACGCGATGCAGCACGCTCGCGAGTGGCTGGCCGGGGAGACCTGCCGCCGCACGCTCACCTACTTCACCGACAACTACGGCAAGGACCCACTCGTCACGCGGCTGGTCGACACCCGTGAGCTGTGGTTCGTGTGCATGGCGAATCCCGACGGCTACGAGTACACGTTCACGCCGGGCAACCGCCTGTGGCGCAAGAACATGGCCGACAACGACCGCGACGGCGTCTACGGCGAGGTCAACGACGGCGTGGACCCGAACCGCAACTTCCCCGTCAACTGGGGCCTTGACGACGAGGGCTCCTCACCCGACCCGACGTCCGAGACCTACCGTGGCCCGTCTGCGGCCTCGGAGCCGGAGACCCAGGCGATGCAGCGCCTGTGGCGGCTGGTCGACTTCGAGTTCCAGAAGAACGACCACACGGCGGCCAAGCTGGTGCTCTATCCGCAGGGCTGGCAGCAGTACACGCCGGCGGCCGACGACGCGATCTTCACCGCGCTCGCGGGTGACGACGCCGACCCGGCGATCGCCGGGTTCGACCCGGACCTCGGCGCCGAGCTGTACATCACCAACGGCGACACGCTGGACACGGCCTACAACCGCGAGGGCATCCTCGCCTACACGCCCGAGGGCTCCGAGCCCAAGGACACGACGGTCTCCGGCTTCGAGTTCGAGGACTCCGAGTCGGCGATCGAGGCCGAGTTCCGGCGCCATCGCGACTTCTCGCTCGACCTCGCCGAGTCGGCGGACAAGCCCGAGGAGCCGGACTCGCACCTCGGCAACACGGTGCAGGACTTCTACGTCGACTCGTTCGCGGACTCGTACGGCGACCCGCAGACGGTCCAGGCGACCGCCAAGCGGTCGCTCGGCGCGATCGTGATGCGCTACCGGATCAACGGCGGCGCGACCAAGACGGTCGGCACCTCCGAGTGGAGCGACGGCGAGCGCTACTACCAGGAGGCGGGCGTCTACTACCACCGGCTCCGCGGCACCGTGACCGGCACGAAGCCGGGCGACAACGTCGAGGTGTGGTTCGCCCAGAAGAACGGCAGCAAGCAATCCGCGTCGTTCAGCTACGCCGCGCGGGTGGAGAGCGCGAACCGCGTGCTCGTGCTGGCGGCCGAGGACTACACAGGGCCCACGCCCGCGCTGGACCCGAGCGGGCCCCGGTACGCGGACCAGTACCTCGCGGCCGTCGCCGCGAACGGCCTCGGCGCCGACCTGTACGACGTCGACGCCCGCGGCCGCCGTGCCCCGCATCCGCTCGGGGTGCTCTCCCACTACGACGCCGTGATCTGGTACACGGGCGACGACTACCTGACCCGCGAGCCGGGCCAGGTGCCGGGTACCGGCACGTCACGCCTGGCGCTCGACGAGCAGGTCGCCGTCCGCGACTACCTCAACGAGGGCGGCAAGGTCGTCTACGCGGGCAAGCACGCCGGTCAGCAGTACGCCGAGGGCTACGAGTTCCGCAACTTCGGGTTCCCGCAGCCCAACGAGGACCAGCAGGGCCGCTGGTGCGACGCCGATCTGCCGGAGTCGCGCGACGGCTGCATCGCCCACACGAACGACTTCCTCCAGTACTACCTGGGGGCGTACATCCGGGTCGAGAACGGCAACGCGTGGAGCCCCGACGGCTCGGTCTTCCCGGTCGCCGGCGAGGACCCGTTCGCGCCCGGGACGAGCTGGACGTTCGCGAACCAGGCCGCCGATCCGGCCGCCGGGGCGCCGACGTCGACCTTCGCGGTGACGAGCACGATCATCGACAACCCGACCTACCAGGACTCCCGCCGCCTCGCTGGGTGGACCCGGCCGGGTGCCGGACCGTTCGCGCCGTTCACCGGCCAGTACTACATGGCCTCGGGCGCCGACGACGAGGCGTACAAGCGCCTGTGGACCGAGGTCGACCTCACCGGGGCGACGTCGGGCAAGGTGAAGTTCAAGATGTCGTTCGACGTCGAGCAGGATTGGGACTACGTGTTCGTCGAGGCGCGGCCGGTCGGCACCGAGCAGTGGACGACGCTGCCGGACGTCAACGGCCACACCTCGCAGGCGACCGGCTTCAGCTGTTGGGACGGCGGCGGGTGGGGAGCCGACCTGCACGACCGGCTCCTGAACTACCAGACGCCGTCGCGCGATACGTGCACGCCGACCGGCACCACCGGCGAGTGGCACGCCGCGACCGGCAGCTCGAACGGCTGGCAGGACTGGGAGGTCGACCTCAGCCGCTTCGCCGGTCAGAAGGTGGAGGTCGCGATCGTCCAGGCCAGCGACTGGGCCTTCCTGAACCTCGGCGCCTGGGTCGACGACGCGACGGTCGAGGTCGGCGGGGCGACCTCGTCGCAGACCTCGTTCGAGGCGGACGCGGGCGTGTGGCAGGTCGGCGGGGCGCCGGCCAGCACGCCGAACCCGGACCCGCAGTGGACGCGGAGCACCGAGCAGTTCCAGGAGGGCGCGGTGGTCGGCACGACCGACACGGTCTACGCCGGCTTCGAGATCGCGACGATGAGCACCGCAGCCGAGCGCGCGTCGTTCATCCGGGCGTCGCTCCGGCACCTGGGGGTCCTCGAGTAGCCGCCTAGCGCGGAGGGTGGCGGCCATGGGCTAGCGTTGGCACATGGCCGCCACCGACGTCCTCAAGCCCGATCACGCCGCGGCTCGGCGGCACTTCATCTTCACCGACGAGCACGAGCAGCTGCGGGAGTCGATCCGCGCGTTCGTGCGCAAGGAGCTGCGGCCCCACTCGGCCGAGTGGGAGAAGTCGACGTTCCCGGACTGGGTGTTCTCGCGCATGGGAGAGCTCGGGTTCCTGGGGCTCTCCTTCCCCGAGGCGTACGGCGGGCAGGGCGGCGACTACCCGTGCAACCTCGTGCTCGCCGAGGAGATCGTCCACGCCGACTGCGGCGGGCTGGCGATGGGCATCGCGGTGCACACCGACATGGCGACGCCGCCGATCCTCGCCTTCGGCACCGAGGAGCAGAAGCAGGCCTACCTGGTGCCCTCGATCCGGGGCGAGAAGATCTCCTGCCTGGGCATCACCGAGCCGGACGCGGGCTCGGACGTCTCCGGGATCAAGACCCGCGCGGTGCGCGACGGCGACGAGTGGGTGATCAACGGCTCGAAGACGTACATCACCAACGGCCACCGGGCCGACTACATCGTGCTGGTGACGAAGACCGATCCCGACGCCGGCTATGACGGCTTCACGCTGTTCATCGTCGACATGGACGCGCCCGGCGTGATCCGCGAGGAGCGCCTGCGCAAGCTCGGCATGCACGCCTCCGACACGGCGCTGCTCGCGTTCCAGGACGTGCGGGTGCCCGACAGCGCGGTGCTCGGCGAGGTCGGCAAGGGCTTCTACCACATCATGTGGGAGCTCCAGGGCGAGCGCCTGATCGGCGCCGCGGGCGCGGTGGCGGCCGCCCAGGCCGTCTTCGATCGCACGCTGGCCTACGCGGGAGAGCGCCACGCGTTCGGGCGGCCGATCGGCAAGTTCCAGGTCACGCGCCACAAGTTCGGCGAGATGGCGACCAAGATCGAGGCGGCCCGCCAGCTCGTCTACACGACGGCCTGGCGGCACATGAACGGCGAGTACCCGGTGCGCGAGATCTCGATGGCGAAGCTGTTCGCGTCGCGCATGGCCTGCGAGGTCTCCGACGAGTGCCTCCAGATCCACGGCGGCGCCGGCTACATGGAGGAGTACGGCATCGAGCGCGTCTGGCGGGACCTGCGGCTCAACCGCATCGGCGCCGGCACCGACGAGATCATGCTCGACGTGATCGGCCGCTCCTACGGGCTATAGGGCCTTATTGGGGAGGGGGGCGCACCCCAAAGGTGCGGTTATCCGTCCTTTCGGTGGTACGGCCTGGTGGGAGAGTTCCGGGCCATGCCCGGAGTCATCGCGCACAATCTCTTCCACCGCGTCGGGGACCTGCGGACCCGCGTGGATGTGCTCCGCGACGTCTCGCTCGAGGCACCGGCCGGGCGGCTGACGGCCGTCGTCGGCCCCTCGGGCGCAGGCAAGACGTCGCTGCTGCACGTGCTGGCCGGCCTCGACCGCCCCGCCGGCGGCACGCTGTGCGTCGACGAGCGCCCGCTGCGCGGCCTCGACGACCTCGAGCTGACCCGCCTGCGCCGTGAGCGCATCGGCCTCCTGCTTCCCGCCGCTTCGGTCCTCCCCACCATCACCGTGCGCGAGAACGTCGCGCTTCCGCTGCTGATCGCCCGCCGCGCGCACGACGCCGCGACGATCGACGCGCTGCTCGACCGCGTCGGCCTCAGCGCCCATCGCGACGACCGCGCCGGTGAGCTGAGCGTCGCCGAGCGCCAGCGGGCCGCGCTCGCGCGCGCCATCGCCGGCCGCCCGAGCGTGCTGCTCGCTGACGAGCCGGCCGGCGACCTCGACCCCGCCGAGGGCGCCGCGCTGCTCGAGCTCCTGCGCGAGATCGCGCACGAGGACGGCATCACGGTCGTGCTCTTCACGCGCGACGCCGAGGCCGCCGCCGCGGTGGCCGACCGGGTCGTCGAGCTCGACGGCGGCCGCGTGGTCGCGCCTGCTGCGGCGGCACTGGCCGCCTAGCTGGCACGATCCCGCCTCCCGAACCTGACCGGAGGCTGAACATGGGAGTGCTGGACGACAAGGTGGCGATCGTCACCGGCTCGGCGCGCGGCATCGGCCGCGCCACCGCCGAGCTGCTGAGCGAGCACGGCGCGCGGGTGCTGATCAACGACCTCGACGCCGACCTCGCCGAGCAGACCGCATCGGAGATCGCGGGCGACACCGTGGTCCACGGCGGCGACCTCACGGCGCCCGGCGCGTGCGACGCCCTCGTCCAGACCGCGATCGACGCGTGGGGCAAGCTCGACATCCTCGTGAACAACGCCGGCTACACGCTCGACGCGCCGATCCACAAGATGAGCGACGACGCGTTCCAGAAGATGCTCGACATCCACACGGTCGTGCCGTTCCGCGTCATCCGCGCCGCCGCACCGCACCTGCGCGAGCCGGCCAAGGCCGAGCGCGACCGCGGCGAGGAGGTCTTCCGCAAGATCGTCAACGTCTCCTCGATCTCCGGGACGATGGGCAACGCCGGCCAGGCCAACTACGCGGCGGGCAAGGCGGGCGTCGTCGGCCTCACGAAGACGCTCGCCAAGGAGTGGGGGCAGTTCAAGGTCAACGTCAACGCGGTCGCCTTCGGGTGGATCGAGACGCGGCTCACCGCCTCCAAGGACGCCGAGAACACGATGGAGATCGGCGGCGAGCGGGTCCAACTCGGCATCCCGGACGAGATGCGCGGCATGAAGTCGCTGCTGATCCCGCTCGGCCGCGGCGGGACGCCCGAGGAGGCGGCCGGCGGCGTGTTCTTCCTCTGCTCGCCGTGGTCGAACTTCGTGCACGGGCAGGTGCTCAACGTGACGGGCGGCCAGTTCACCGGGATGACGACCTGACCGTGCTGCCCGGGATCGCCGGCCGCCTGCGCGGCGTCCGCAGCTCGCCGGTCCGCGAGATCCTCGCGCTGACCGAGCGGCCGGGCGTGATCTCGTTCGCGGGCGGCTTGCCGGCACCGGAGCTGTTCGATGCCGCGGGGCTGCGCGAGGCGTTCGCCCGCGCGCTCGAGGACGGGCGGGCCGGACGCGCGCTCCAGTACTCGACCACCGAGGGCGATCCGGCGCTGCGGACGCTGATCGCCGCCCGGCTGACGGCGCGCGGGCTGCCGACCGGGGCCGACGACCTGCTCGTGACGAGCGGCTCGCAGCAGGCGCTGACGCTGGCGGCCACGGTGCTGATCGAGCCCGGCGACCGGGTGCTCGTCGAGGAGCCCTCGTACCTGGCGGCGCTCCAGGCGTTCGCGCTCGCCGGCGCCGTGGTCGTGCCGGTGGCGTGCGACGACGAGGGCCTCGATCCCGACGCGGTGGCGCGCGTCGCGACCGAGCACGGGGCGCGGCTGCTCTACACGATCCCCACCTTCCACAACCCCACGGGGCGGACGCTGGGGCTCGAGCGGCGCCGGGCGCTGGCCGGAGTGGCCGACCGGTGCGGGCTGTGGCTGATCGAGGACGACCCGTACGGCGAGCTGCGGTATCGCGGCGAGCCGCTGCCCAGCGTCGCCACGCTCGCCGGCGAGCGCACGCTGGCGCTCTCGACGCTGTCGAAGGTGGCCGCCCCGGGGTTGCGGATCGGCTGGATGCGGGTGCCGGCGGAGCTCCGGCGGCCGCTCGTGGTGGCCAAGCAGGCGGCCGACCTGCACTCGTCGACGATCGACCAGGCGGCCGCAGCGCTGTGGCTGGCGGCCGTCGACCTCGACATGCACCTGGCCGTGCTGCGGACCGAGTACGGCGCCCGGCGGGACGCGCTGCTCGACGGCCTGGCGGCCGCCCTCCCGCCTGGATCCGTGCACAACCGCCCGGACGGCGGGATGTTCGTGTGGGCGCGGCTGCCCGACGGCTGGGACTCCGACGAGCTGCTGCGGCGCGCCCTGGAGCTCGACGTCGCGTTCGTGCCCGGCTACCCGTTCTTCGCGGGCGAGCCGGACCGCGCCGCGCTCCGGCTCTCCTTCACCACGCACGGACCGGAGGAGATCGCCGAAGGGCTGGCGCGCCTGCGGCGCGCGTGGCAATAGGCTGGCGCCATGAAGGTCGTCAAGCCAGAGGGCCACCACCGCGAGACCCCCCGCGGCGTGGTCGGCGGCGCCGAGATCTCGCAGTTCACGACGGGGGCCACGAACATCTACATGGGCGTCTTCCGCGTCCCGCCGGGCGCCCAGTCGCGGCCGCACTACCACGACTCCTGCGAGAGCGCCGTCTACATGCTGTCGGGCTCCCTCGACGTCCGGTGGGGAGACCATCTCGAGCAGACCGTCACGATCGGGCCGGGAGACATGGTCTACGTCCCGCCGCGCGAGACCCACCTGCTCCAGAACCTCTCCGACTCCGAGGCCGCCGAGTACGTCGTCGCCCGCGACTCGCCGACCGAGGACTCGGTCGAGGTCCCCTGGGCCGGCTGATTCTCTGAGGGAACGTCAACGGCGGCATTGAGGGGAAGGCGCGGAGTGCCGTGACGATCCGCGCGGGTTTCGTTGCGGTTCCTCCCGGTCCGGAAAGTAGTGGGTCTGGAAAGTGTCGCTATACGACACTTTCCAACCCCCACGCGAATCTGGAGTGTCGAGACCGTGACATCCCCAGCCTTCCCTACCCAGCCGCCGTTGACGTTCGCCTGAGCCGCGGAGCCGCCCGAGCCACGTGGCCCGAACTCTTGACAGCCCCAGCGTTGGTAGTGAATACTCACAAGGTATGCAGAGTGATCAATCACAAACGCGTCCTCGCTGGACGTTCGCGATCGTCTCGATCGCGCTGTTCATGGTCGTCCTCGACAACCTCGTCGTCACGACCGCGCTCCCGTCGATCCAGGCCGACCTCGGCGCGACGATCGAGTCGCTGCAGTGGACGGTCAACGCGTACACGCTGTCCTACGCCGTCCTGCTCCTGACCGGCGCCGCCCTCGGCGACCGCTTCGGCCGGAGGCGCGTCTTCCTCCTTGGTCTCACCCTCTTCACGGTCGCGTCCGCAGCAGCCGCGCTCGCTCCCACGACCGGGGCGCTGATCGCCGCGCGGGCGGTGCAGGGCGTCGGCGCCGCGGTCGTCACGCCGCTCACGCTCACGCTGCTGGCCGACGCGTTCCCGGCCGGCAGGCGCGGCCTCGCGATCGGCGCCTGGTCGGGGATCTCGGGCCTCGGCGTCGCGCTCGGGCCGCTGATCGGCGGCGCCGTCGTCGACGGCATCTCGTGGCAGTGGATCTTCTGGATCAACGTGCCGATCGGCATCGCCCTGCTCCCGTTCGCCCGCCGCCGCCTCGCGGAGAGCCACGGGCCCGCGCGGTCGCTCGACCTTCGCGGCGTGGCGCTGGCCAGCGGCGGCCTGCTCGGACTCGTCTACGGGATCGTCCGCGGCGCGGAGCTCGGATGGACGAGCACGACCGTGCTCGGCTCGATGATCGCCGGCGCCGGCCTCCTCGTCGCGTTCATCGCGTGGGAGCTGCGGACGCCGGAGCCGATGCTCCCCATGCGCTTCTTCCGCTCGCGCGCGTTCACGGCGGTGAACTTCGTGTCGCTCGCCATGTACTTCGGCGTCTTCGGCTCGATCTTCCTGCTCGCCCAGTTCTTCCAGGTGACGCAGGGCTACTCGCCGCTCGAGGCCGGCATCCGCACGCTCCCCTGGACCGGCATGCCGATGATCGTGGCGCCGATCGCGGGCCTGCTCTCCGACCGCATCGGCTCGCGCCCGCTGATGGCGACCGGCCTCGCCCTCCAGGCGGTGGCGATCGGGTGGCTCGCCTCGATCTCGACGCCCACCACGCCCTACGGCGAGTTCGTGATCCCGTTCGTGCTCGCCGGGGTCGGCATGGCGCTCGTCTTCGCCCCGGCCGCCAACGCGGTGCTCGCCGCGGTCCGGCCCGAGCAGGCGGGCCAGGCCTCGGGAGCCACGAACGCGATCCGCGAGGTCGGCGGCGTGCTCGGGATCGCGGTGCTCGCCACCGTGTTCGCCTCCAACGGCTCCTACGAGTCGCCCCAGGCGTACACCGACGGCATGACGAGCGCCGTCTGGGTCGGAGCCGCCGTCCTCGCCGCCGGAGCCCTCGCCGCCCTCTTCGTCCCCGGCCGGCGCCGGCCGTCCCGCCGCGAGGCGCCGGTCGGCGAGCCGCTCCCCGCCTCGGCCTAGACGGAGCCGAGCTCGAAGCGGCAGCCGGAGAAGTAGCCGCCCGCCGGCGACGCGAGGTAGGCCACGAGCTCGGCCACCTCGCTCGGCGGCGTGGCGGTGCCGGGGAGGATCGCCACCGGGCGGATCGCGAGGCGCGCCCACTCGATCGAGAGCGCCCGCGCCATCGTCTCCAGCCCGGTGCGGGTGGCCTCCGCCTGTGCGTCGCCGGGCGGCGGCGCGACGAGGACGACGAGCCCGCCGCCGACCATCGCCCGCGTCGCCACCGGACGCACGATGAGCCACGCGCCGTCGATCGCCGCCAGCGCCGACGGTGCCGCCGAGGCATCCCAGACCAGCACGTCGACCTCGGCGGGCGCCGCGATCTCGTCGCCCGCCGGGTCGACGTCCACCTGGTCGACGGCGGCGCGCAGCGCAGCGGTTCGATCGGCGATCGCCGGCGCGAACCGCGGCGTGCCGGGTGGCGCGGCGACGAGCACGCGGACGCCGGTCAGCAGACCGGCGCGGAGGATGTCCGTCACGCCCGGCGCAGCTCGCGCCGCTCTCGGGCCACCCCGCGCCGCCCGACGGAGTCGAGCTGGGCGTAGAGCTTGCGGACCTCGGCGAAGATCGCGTTCGCGACCTGCTGCTGCTGGTCGCGCGTTGGGGCCTCAATGCGCTCCCACCGGATCGGGTCGCCGTAGAGCACGGTCACCTTCGGGAACTGCCCGCGCTTCCAGTTGCGCACGTGCGAGGAGCCGTGGATCGCGATGGGGACGACGGTCGCGCCCGACTCGAGCGCCAGCCGCCCGATCCCGGGCCGGACCGTGTCCGAGAGCTTGCCCGTCCGTGAGCGGCCGCCCTCGCTGTACATCGCGATGCAGCCGCCCCGCGCGAGGACGCTGTTGGCGGTCGTGAACGCCTCCTCGTCGGCGTAGCCGCGGCGCACCGGGAAGACGCCGCCGTGCGTGTAGATCCACTGCATCGGGGGCTGGAACAGCTGCGACTTGGCCATGAAGCGGACCTTGCGCCGGATCACGGTGCCGAGGAAGAAGTGGTCCATGAACGACGAGTGATTCGGCGCGAGGATCACCGGGCCGGAGGCGGGCACCTTCTCGGCCGCGATCCCGCGGGCGCGGAAGAACGTCCAGGCCCAGAGCGAGGTCGCGATCCGCACGGCCTCGTACACCCAGTCCGGGTCGCGCGTGCGAGAGCGCTCGTGGAAGCGCGCGAAGTGCTCGGGCGGCCGCGGGTCCTTGTAGACCTGCTCCCGGATGGGAGTCAGGTTCTCCTCCGTCATCGCCTGCATTGTGGCGGGTTACCGTCCGAGGAGGCTCAGGAAACGGCGGGCGCGCTCCGGCGGCTCGGAGATGAGCTCGCGGACCTCGGCCAGGCCGGCCCGCAGCTCGGGGTCGCCGACCTCAACGGGGCGCATCGAGTCCTGCAACTCGGACAGGATCGCGTCCGCCTCCTCGAGCGCCTCGACCGCGTGCTCGACGAACCCGCGCACGCCCTGCGACGGCAGGCCGGCGGTGGCGGGCTCGAACGTGCGCGCCGGGAGCCCGTGGCGCTCGGCGAACCCCGAGTGGGTGCGCCGCCCGCGCCCGTACGCGACCTGCACCGGCCGGAAGAGCTCGGCCTCGAGCCGGTCGCCGCTCTGCTCGTCGAGCTGCTCGTAGGCCGCGCCGAGCGCGGCGAGGGCGACCCCGATCTCGTCGGTCGCCTCGGCAACCGTGCCGAGCAGCTGCTCCTGCGCCTCGCGCGTGACGTACGCCATGGCCTCAGTATGGTGCCCGTTCCCCGAATCCCGAGAGAGGAGCGCCGTGGCCGGCATCGAGGCCCACATCACCGGCACCATCTGGAAGATCGAGGTCGCGGTCGGCGACACCATCGAGGAGGGCGATACGGTGGTCATCCTCGAGTCGATGAAGATGGAGATGCCGGTCGAGGCCGAGGACGAGGGGACCGTGAAGGAGATCCTCGTGCAGGAGGGCCAGGCGGTCTCCGAGGGCGACACGCTCGTCGTGCTCGAATAGCCGTCCGGCGGCGGCCGTAGCGTTCCGCGGGTCGGCAAGCCAAGGAGCGCGGATGCTGGACCTCGACGACCGCCTGGACGAGCTCAAGCAGCTCGGCCTCTACCGCCGCACCCGCATGGTCAGCGGCCCACAGGGCCCGCGGGTGGTGCTTGACGGGCGGCCCGTACTCGTCCTCTGCTCGGGCAACAGCCTGGGCCTGGCCGACCACCCGCGCGTGCGCGAGGCGGCCGCCGACGCCGCGATGCGCTGGGGCGTCGGCGCCGGCGCGTGCCGCGTGACGTCGGGGACGATGACGCTGCACCGGCGGCTCGAGGAGCGCCTCGCGCGCTTCCTGGGCGCCGACGCGACGGTGGTCTTCGGCTCCGGCTCGCTCGCCAACCTCGGCGTGATCCCGGCGCTCGCCCGCAAGGGTGAGGTCGTCTTCCACGACGAGCTGGCGCACGCGTCGATCGTCGACGGCTGCCGCCTGGCGGGCGCCGACGTGTTCGCCTACCGCCACGCCGACCCCGAGCACCTCGCGTGGGGCCTCGCCCAGGCCGACGGCCGCGGAGCGCTGATCGCGACCGACGGCGTCTTCAGCCTCGACGGCGACGTCGCGCCGCTCCAGGAGATCGTCCGCCTGGCCCACCGCCACGACGTGCGCGTCCTCGTCGACGAGGCGCAGTCGCTCGGCGCGGTCGGCCCCGGCGGGCGCGGCGCGGTCGCCGAGGCCGGCCTCGAAGGCGAGGTCGACGTGGTGACGGGCTCGCTCGGCAAGGCACTCGGCTCGTACGGCGGCTTCGTGTGTTGCGATCACGTCACCGCGCGCTTCCTCGTCAACAGCGCGCGCACGCTGCATCACTCGACGGCGCCTCCGCCCGTCGCCGTCGCGGCGGCGATGGCGGCGCTCGAGCTGCTCGAGAACGAGCCGCGGCGCGTCGAGAAGCTGCTCGCCAACGCCGAGACGCTGCGCGCCGAGCTGGCGCGCGAGGGCTTCGAGGTCGCGGGCGCGAGCGCCCACGTCGTCCCCCTGCTGGTCGGGGACGCCGAGCCCGCCGCCCGCATCGTCGAGCACGCGCTCGAGCAGGGCGTGTTCGCCGAGGCCGTGCTCCCGCCCGGCGTGCCCGACGGCGCCGCGCGCGTGCGCCTGGCCGTGATGGCGTCGCACACGCGCGCCGAGTTGCGCGACGCCGCCCGCGCGCTCGCCCGCGCCGCGCTGCGCGCCGGCGTCAGGCCGGGAGCGAGCGGCCCCGTCGCGCTCGCGCACTACGACGATCTCGCCAGGGCGGCGTAGACACCGGCGACCGTCAACGTCAACGACGGCTGGGTGGGGAGCGCGAGGGAGCCGGCGTGGTCGGCGAACTATCACGGATTGGCCGCGGTTTCCGCGGCTGATCGGGGATAGTTCGCGCCGCGGCGTCGCTCGGCCTAATCCGCGCCGCCCGCCGCCTCCTGCACGATCGAGGCGTCGATCAGCCACTCGACGGGGGCGTGGTCGTCCGTGTAGACCTCGCCCCCGGGCAGCGGCGGCGCCAGCCGCGCCGCGGTCTGGAGCGCGAGCGGGCGCAGGTCGGCCGGGAGCGTCGTGGCCGCGCGCTGGAGGTTGGCGGCCGACGGCTCGCGCTCTGACGCGACGAGCAGCGTGTTGACGTCCTCGATCGGGTCACGCACGACGTTCGGGAAGACCGTGCCGAGGGTCGCGGCGAGGACCTTCTCGAGATCCTCGGAGCCCTCCGGATGCCCGACGTTGACGATCAGCACGCCGCCGCGCGTCAGCCGCTCGCGGGCCAGCTCGAAGAACTCCGTCGTCGTCAGGTAGAACGGGATGTAGGGCTGCCGGTAGGCGTCGACCATGATCACGTCGTAGCGGCGGTCGATCCGGCGCAGGAACGGCCGCGCGTCCTCGGTGTAGAGCGACAGCTCGGGCCGCTCGCGCAGGCCGAACCAGCGCTTGCCGATGTCGTGCAGCTCGCCGTCGATCTCGACGCCGTCGATCCGCGTGTCCGGGAAGTACTTCGCGTACGCCCGCGCGGTGGTCCCCGCCCCGTTGCCGAGGATCGCGATCCGCTCGGGCGGCCGCGAGAGCACCGACAGCGGCTCGATCAGGTAGCCGTCCCACACGTTGTCGGTGAGCACCGTGTCCGGCCGGTAGACGGAGTGCATCGCCAGGCCCTCGTTGAGCTCGAGCCGCCGCTCCCCGTCGGGCATCTCGACCACCCGCGCGTACTGGTACTCGGTCTCGGCCTCGTGGAGGACGCGCCCCTCGCCGGCGTCCTTCACGGTCCCCACCGGCAGGGCGATCAGCCCCCCGATCGCCAGCGGTACGAGCGCCCATCGCGGCCGCAGCCCCAGCGCGGCGACGGACGCGGTGATGAGCGCGAAGATCAGAAACGTGCGCTGGGTGCCGACGAGCGGGATCAGCAGCAGCGAGGCCGCGAACGTGCCGAGCAGCGAGCCGACGGTCGAGATGGCGTACATCCGCCCGGCCATCTGGCCTGAGTCCTCGACCGCGTGCATCTTGAGGCGGATCGCCCACGGCGACACGGTGCCCATCATCAGGACGGGCACGGCGACGAGCACGAGCACGCCGAACAGCGACCCCGCGAAGGCGCCGACCGAGTAGGAGTCGAAGGCCTCGACGCTCAGCGACAGGAACGGGTCGGCGACGAACGGGATCAGCGCGAACAGCACGGAGGCGACGACCACCGTGCCGCACAGCGCGCGCAGACTCGGATGCCGGTCGGCCATGCGGCCCCCGAACCAGTAGCCGATCGAGAGCGCCACGAGCACGATCGCGATCGTGTTCGCCCACACGATCGTCGACGCTCCGAAGAACGGCGCCAACAGCCGCGCCGCCGCGATCTCGCCCCCCAGGGTGGCGATGCCGACCGCGAAGACGAGCAGCTCGAGCGGCGGCAGGCGGCGACCCGCCTCGACCGGGGCGGCAGGCGCTGCCGTGGCTGGCTCCGTGGTGGAGACGGCCTAGTCCTCCAGGGGCTCGAAGTCGGCCTTGCGGGCGCCGCAGACCGGGCAGTACCAGTCGCTCGGGATGTCGTCGAACGCGGTGCCGGGCGGGATGCCCCCGTCCGGGTCGCCTTCATCGGGGTCGTAGATGAACCCGCAGGACTGGCAGATCCACTTCTGCACGGTGCTCGTTGTCATGAGTCCAGAGGGTACCCTCGCTGCCGTGGACGGCAGCCCGACCGAGCCCCGTCAGGCGGCGACCGTGATCGTCCTCCGCGGCGGCGAGGAGCGGCTCGAGGTGCTGCTCGTCCAGCGCAACCCGGAGGCGCGCTTCATGGGCGGCGCGTGGGTGTTCCCGGGCGGCGCGCTGGACGGCGCCGAGGACCACCGTGCCGCCGGCGTGCGCGAGGTGGCCGAGGAGGCGGGCGTCACGCTCCCCGACGCGTCGGCCCTCGTCGACTTCTCGCGCTGGATCACCCCGCCGCAGGTGCGGATCCGGTTCGACACGCTCTTCTTCCTCGCCCGGCTGCCCGACGGCGCGGCCCCGCGCCCGGACGGCGGCGAGACCGTCGACCTGCGCTGGTACGCGCCGCGCGACGCCCTCGAGGCTCACGCCCGCGGCGAGCTCCAGCTCGTGTTCCCGACGATCAAGACGCTCGAGCAGCTGCGCGCCTTCACGTCGGCCGAGGAGCTGCTGGCGTGGGCGGACGGCCGCGAGGTGGTGCCGATCGAGCCGCAGGTCCTGCGAGAGGGCGAGGTCGCCCGCGTGGTGATGCCGGGAGAGCCGGGCTATCGCGCGTGAGCCGCTCACGATCGCGGTCACCGGGCCGACCGGCGACATCGGGCGGGCGTTCCTGCGCGCCTGCGATCGCGCGCGCACCGTCGGCCGCGTGCTGGGGATGGCGCGGCGGCCATTCGATCCGCGCGCGCTGGGGCTGCGCAAGACCGAGTACCGGCAGGGCGACGTGCTCGACCGCCGCGCCGTCGACGCGCTCGTTGGCGACGCCGACGTCGTCGTCCATCTCGCCTTCATCATCATGGGCGGGCTCGAGGAGACGCGCCGCGTCAACCTCCAGGGCTCGCGCACGGTGTTCGAGGCGGCCGCCGCCTCCCCGCGCGCCGAGCGCCTCGTCTACACGTCGTCGGTCGCCGCGTACGGCTTCCACGGCGACAACCCGCAGCCGCTGACCGAGGACGTCCCGGCGCGGGGAAGCGACGCGCACTACTACTCCGCGCAGAAGGCGGAGCTCGAAGCGGCGCTCTTCGAGGCCGTGACCGGCTCGGGGCTCGACACCTACGTCTTCCGGCCGTGCATCGTCGCCGGCCCCGACGCGCTGGCGATGCTGGAGGCCGTCCCGTGGCCGGTCCGCCGCTCGCCGCTACCGCTCATCCCCGACCCCGGGACGCGCTTCCAGCTCGTGCACCACGACGACGTCGCCGCCGCGCTCGTCGCCGCCGCCCGCGGCGCCGGCCCTCCCGGGATCTACAACCTGGCCGGCCCGGGTGACCTGACGGCGCGCGACCTGGCCCGCGAGCTCGGCTGGCGCTCGTTCCCGATCCCCCGGGCGACGGTCGACGTCGCCGCGGCCGGCGCCGGCCTGCCGCTCGTGCCGGCCCGCGCCCAGTGGCTGAACGCCTTCCGTGTGCCGGTGCTCATGAGCTGGGCCAAGGCGCGCAAGGACCTGCGCTGGCGCCCCCGTCACGACGCCGCGACGACGCTCGCGGCGACCGTGAACGCGGCACGCGAGCGCGGGATCGTCTAGCCGCCGACGCGGCGGTCTGCGCCCTGTGGGCGGCGGTCTTCCTGGCCGGCGAGGGCGCCGCGCTGGCCTTCGCGCCGCTGTTCGGCGTGGCCGTGCTGCCCGCGCGCCGTCATCCCGTCGCCGCCATCCTCGCCGCCTCGGCCGTGACGCTCGCGATGCTGGCCTCGGGCGTGTCGGAGGAGACCCCGGCGTCGCTGGCCGCCGGGCTGTTCGCGACCTACGCGCTCGGGCGGCACACGAGCGGCGCCTCGGGCTACGCGCCGGTGCTCGCGCTCGCTGCCGCGCTCACCGTGATCGACGGCGCCGCCGTGGCCGATGTCGTGTTCGTGCTCTTCATCCTCACCGCCACGTGGAGCTGCGGGCGCTTGGTCCGGCGCCACACGGAGCGTGCGGCCCGCGCCGCGGCGACGGCCGCCGAGCTGGCAGCGCGCGACCCCGCAGCGGTGGCCGCCGCGGTCGTCGCCGAGGAGCGCGCCCGGCTGGCCGGCGACGCGCTCGACGTGATCCGCCGCGCCGTCGAGGGCATGCGCGACCACGCGCGTGCCGCCGAGGCCCAGCTCGACCGGGCGCTGCTCGTCGCGATCCAGGACGAGGGCCGCGGTGCCGTCGCCGAACTGCGCCGGCTGCTCGGACTGCTGCGCGCCGAGCCCGAGCCCGAGCCGGCGCCGCCGGAGCCGCGTCGAGGGCGGCCCCGTCCCAGCTCGTACGTGCGCCACCCGCCCCGACCCGACGGTCTCCCGGCCCGGCTCGACGAGCTGACCCAGCGCGAGGTCGACGTCCTGCGCGCGATCGCACGCGGACTGTCCAACGCCGAGATCGCTGCGGAGCTCTACCTCGGCGACGCGACCGTGAAGACCCACGTGACGCGGATCCTCTCCAAGCTCGGGCTCCGCGACCGCGTGCAGGCCGTCGTGCTGGCGTATGAATGCGGGCTGGTGATGCCGCAAGGGGGGTGAAGTTCAGGGGGTTCCCCGATGCGGGCAGGGGTGGGTGGACACGAGGATGCCCGTACTCCCCACTCCCCCTCCCCTCTTGGAGCCTCGATGAACATCCAACGCTGGACCCTCGCGGTCGTCTGCGCGGCGACCGCGATGCTGATGCTCGACATCGCGGTCGTGAACACGGCGCTCTCCCGCATCGCCGAGGACCTGGACACCGGCCTGGGCGGCCTCCAGTGGGTCGTCGACGCCTACACGCTGGCCCTCGCCAGCACGGTGCTGACGGCCGGCGCGCTGGCCGACCGCCTCGGCCGCCGTCGCCTGTTCACGATCGGCCTCGCGATCTTCACGCTCGCTTCACTGGCCTGCGGCCTGTCGCAGGACATCGTGATGCTCAACAGCGCCCGCGCCGTGCAGGGCATCGGCGCGGCGATCATGTTCGCGGTCTCGCTCGCGCTGCTCGCGCACGCCTTCCCGGGCAACCGTGAGCGGGCGGGAGCGCTGGCCGCCTACGGCGCCGCCATCGGCGCTTCGTTCGCGCTCGGCCCGTTGGTGGGCGGCGTGCTCACCAGCGGCCTCGACTGGCAGTGGATCTTCCTCGTCAATCTCCCGATCGGCGCGCTCTGCCTGTGGATCACGCGCGCGTACGTCGAGGAGTCGCGCGACCCGCATTCGCGGGGCATCGACTGGCCGGGCCAGATCACGCTCACGGCGGGCCTCGGCCTGCTCGTGCTGGCGCTCCTGCGCGGAAACGAGGACGGCTGGACGTCCACGCTGATCGTCGCCGAGCTCGCCGGCGCCGCGGCTGCCCTGGTCGCGTTCGTGATCGTCGAGCTCCGCGTGCGCGAGCCGATGCTCCCGTTGCGGCTGTTCCGCGACGCGACGTTCACGGGCGCGCAGGTCGCGGCGTTCGCGATCTCGGCGTCGTTCTTCGCGATCTTCCTCTACATGACGCTGTACCTCCAGCAGATCCTCGGGCTGTCGGCGATCGAGGCCGGGCTCGTCTATCTGCCGGGCACGCTGGTCATGCTCGTCGTCTCGGCCGCCACCGCGCAGCTGGGCGCGAGGATCCCGGCGCGCACGATGGTCGGCGGTGGGCTCGCGCTCGTCGGCGCCGGCATGGTGCTGATGACGCTCGCGGGCACCGACTCGTCGTGGGCGGTGATGCTGCCCGGGATCCTGGTCGCGTGCATCGGCACCGGGTTCTTCAACCCGGCGCTGTCCAACGTGGCGCTCGGCTCCGTCCCGGTCGAGCAGAGCGGGCTGGCCGCCGGCGTCAACGACACCGCACGGCAGGCCGGCATCGCCGTCGGCGTCGCCGCACTGGGCGCCCTGATCCCGGCCGAGGCCGCGCTCGGCAACGGCTCGCCGGCGGACTACGTCGCGGGCCTGCACGACGCGCTGTACGCCGGAGCGGCGCTCGCCCTCATCGGCGCCGTGGCCGCGGTCGCGCTGATCTCGAAGCGCTTCGGCACCGCCGCGCCGATGCCGGACGAGGAGACCATCCCCGCCGGGGCGCTCCCCCAGCCGGCCTAGCCGATCTCGCTCGCGATCATCGCCCCGATCGCGAGCGAGGCGGTCGCCGCCGGCGACGGTGCGTTGAGCACGTGCACCGCCCGCCCCGTGCGGGCGAGCAGGAAGTCGTCGAGCAGGGCCCCGTCGCGTCCGAGCGCCTGTGCGCGGACGCCGGCGGGGCCCGGCCCGACGTCGGCGGGCCCGATCTCCGGCACGAAGCGCGCGGCCTCGCGGACGAGCAGCCGTCGGCTCAGCGCGTGGGCGACCTCGCGAGCGCCCGTCCGCCACCAGCGACGGGCGAGCCGCACGGTCCCGGGCCAGCGCAGCGTCCTCATCGCGTTGCGCCGGTTGAGGGCGAGCAGCGCGGTCGGCCCGATCAGCACGTCGCCGCCGATCGTTCGCGAGAGGTGGACGCCGAGGAACGGCAGCGCGGGGTCCGGCACGGGGTAGATCTGGCCGCGCACGAGGTTCGTGCGCCGCAGGGTGAGGTAGGCGCCCCGGAACGGGACGATCCGCACCTCCGGCCGCGCGCCGGAGCGCAGCGCGAGCCGGTCCGACCACGCGCCCGCGCAGGCCACGGCGCGGCGGGCGGCAACCACGCCTCCCTCCTCGAGCACGGCCTCCACGCGGTCCTCGCGCTCGACCAGCGCCCGCACGCCGGCCCCCGTCCGCACGTCGCCGCCGTGCGCGGCGATGTCGCCCGCGTAGGCGGTGGCGACCGCGCCGAAGTCGACCATCCCGGTGTTCGGCGAGTGCAGGGCGGCGAGGCCGCGGGCGGCGGGCTCGATCTCACGCAGCTCGTCCGGGCCGAGGCGGGCGAGCCCGGGGACGCCGTTTGCGCGCGCCCGGCGCTCGAGGGCATCCAGGCGTCCGAGGTCGTCGGAGCCCGTCGCGACCACCAGCTTCCCGCAGCGCTCGGCCGCGATCCCGCGCTCGTCGCAGTACTCGTACAGCGCCGCGGCTCCCTCCACGCACAGGCGCGCCTTCAAGGAGCCGGGCTCGTAGTAGAGGCCGGCATGGATGACGCCGCTGTTGTGCGTGGTCTGGTGGGTGCCGAGCTCCGACTCGCGCTCGAGGACGACGACCCCCATCCCGCGCAGCGCGAGCGCGCGGGCGGTGGCCAGCCCGACGATCCCCCCGCCGACGACCACGACGTCGTGCACTAGCCGAGCACGTCCAGCGCCGCGCCGACGACCGCCTCGGCGTCGATCAGATGATGCTCGTACAGCTCCGCCAGGTCGCCTGACTGGCCGAACCGCTGCACGCCCAGGCACGCCGTCCGGACGCCGTGGACGGCGGCCAGGAAGGCCAGCGTGTGGGGGTGCCCGTCCAGGAGGGAGACGATCGGCCGCGGCTCGGGGAACAGCTCGGCGAGGATCGACGGGTCGCCCTCCGCCAGGCCGGCGCGCGCCTGGAACGCCCGGAACAGGAGGTCGGCGCTGGTGACGCACACGACCTCGGCGTCCAGCTCCTCGGCCGCCTCCATCGCCTCCGGCACGAGCGCGCCCATGACTGCGATGACCACGCCCGAGCCCTCGCGCAGCCGGTAGCCGCCGGCCAGCACGTGCTCGCGCGGCGCATCGGCGGCCAGCGCCTGGTCGACCGGCCGCGTCGACAGCCGGAAGTACGCCGCCTCGCCGTCCGGCCGCCCGAGGCGCGAGAGGGCGTGCAGGAACGTCCACTCGAAGTCCCGCCCGAAGGCGGGCTCCCACGCGACGCAGCCGGGCTGCTCGATCCCGATCGACGGCGTGACGACCGACTGGTGGGCGCCGCCCTCGGGGCCGAGCGTGACGCCGCTCGGCGTGCCGACGAGGATCGACTGCCCGCCCGCGTAGATGCCGAACGACCACGGCTCGAGCGCCCGCGCCAGGAACGGGTCGTAGATCGTGCCGATCGGCAGCAACGGCTGGCCGTCGCGCGACCACGTGGCGCCCAGCTCGCCCAGCAGGCCGACGAGGTTGACCTCGGCGATCCCGAGCTCGATGTGCTGCCCGTGGTCGCTTTCGCGCCAGCGGACCAGCGTGTCGGTGTCGTCGGCGAACCAATCGATCCGCTCTCCCACCGACCAGATGCCCGCCTTGTTGATCCAGCCGCCGAGGTTGGTCGAGGTCCCGACGTCGGGCGACACGGTGACGACGCGCGCCGCCACGTCCGGGGCTTCGCGCTCGAGGTCCACCCAGAAGCGCCCGAACGCCTGCTGGGTCGACTCGCGGCCCCTGTGCTCTCGCCCGAGGGACGCGGGGACGGCGGGCGGCTCCCGCAGCGCCGCGGGCTCACGGCGCAGCCGCTCGGCGGCGGCCGCGCACAGCGCCGCCTCCGGCGAGTCGTCCTCGAAGCCCGCCCACGGCTCGTCGGGGTCGGTCCCCAGCGCCGCGGCGAGCTCGGCGAACTGCTCGGCCGAGAGCAGCGCCGAGTGGTTGGCGGGGTGGCCCTCGGTCGGCAGGCGCCAGCCCTTGATCGTGTACGCGAACACGATGCTCGGGCGGTCGCGGACCCCGTCGGCCGCCCGGAAGCCCTCGATCAGCGTGCCGAGGTCGTGGCCCCCGAGGTCGCGGAACGCGCGCAGCAGCTCAGCGTCGTCGCCTGGGACGGCGCCGACCTCGAGCCGGCGTCGCAGCTCGCCGGCGTCCGCGCGCAGCAGCCGCTGGTACTCCTCGTTGGGCATCGCGTCGATCCGCGCGCGCAGCTCGGGCAGGCCTCGCAGCCGCGGGCCGTACTTGACCATCTCCACGTGCCAGCCGGCGGCCTCGAACATGCCGGCGAGCCGGCCGGCGGCGATGTCCGGCACCACGCGGTCGAGCGACTGGCGGTTGAGGTCGACCACCCACATCACCTCGCCGAGGCGCGCCACCATCGGGTCCGCGATCGCCTCCCAGATCGCCCCCTCGTCGAGCTCCGCGTCGCCGATCAGCGCGATCTGGCGGCCGCCCACCGGCACGTCGAAGTGGCCGGCCACGTAGCGGTGGGCGAGCGCGCCCCAGATCGGCGCGGTCGCGCCGATCCCGACCGAGCCGGTCGAGTAGTCGACGGGGTCGGGGTCCTTCGTCCGCGACGGGTACGACTGGAGGCCGCCGAACTGCCGCAGCGTGGTCAGGTACTCGCGGTCGAGCCGCCCGAGCAGGTAGTTGATCGCGTGCAGCACGGGCGACGCGTGCGGCTTCACGCTCACGCGGTCCGGCGCCTCGAGCACGGCGAACCAGAGCGCGGTCATGAGCGACACCATCGACGCGCTCGAGGCCTGGTGGCCGCCGACCTTGACCCCCGACCGGTTCGGCCGTACGCGGTTGGCGTGGTGCACGATCGCCGTCGCCAGCCACAGCACGCGCTGCTGCACGCGGTCGAGGACCGCGAGGTCGAGCTCGGCTGGGGCGGGCGCTAGCGAAGCGGCGGTGAGCCCGAAGGGCGGGACAGGTGCGATCGGTCGATTGTCACACGCGCGCGGCTCAGCGACTCCAGTCGGGCGACATGGCGCGCCGGACCAGCACCGTCTGCTCCCCGCCCCGGTAGGGCATCGTGACGATGTTGTGGCGCCGCGACGGGTCCGGCCCGCCGGTGTGGCCGAGCACCGTGCGCCCGTCGTCGGACAGGTCGGCGGCCACGAAGCCGTTCTCGAAGTCCGAGTCGAGCGACTTCACGCTCCCGGACCGCGGGTTGACGCGGAAGCCGACCATCGTGTCCTGCCCCACGAAGTTCGCGAGCAGCCGGCTGCCGGTCGTGTTCGCCTCGAGCGGCACCAGCCCGCTGACCAGCGGCGGGATGCGTAGCCGGGTGATGCGGCGGAAGTCGCCGCCGTCGGGCTGGACCTCGAACAGGTTGTAGGCGGGCGCGTCGCCGTCGCGCCAGCGCTGGCGGTCGTGGACGATCCCCTCCGGGCTCCAGAGCGGGTTCAGCGAGCGGCGGTCGCGGGTGATCCGCTCGCGCCCGTCGCCGTCCGGCTGCGCGGTGTAGAGGTCCGAGGGCGCCCCGAAGTCGGCGCGGTTGGCGCGGCCGTAGGCGAGCGTCCTCGAGTCGGGCGAGAAGGCGAAGCCGTTGAGGTGGCCGCGGGCGGCGCGGGTCTCCTTGCGACTGCGGATGTTGTGGACGTAGAGGTTCTTGCCGCGGACGCTGGCCAGCAGCCGCGAGTTCGGCGAGAAGCGCAGCTCCCCGATCTGCGCCGCCGCCCCGACGCGACGGGCGCCGAAGCGGCGGTCGGCGCGGCGGATGACGAGACGGTCGGGCGAGGCGGGCTTCACCCACGCGACCCAGCGCCCGTTCTCGGAGATCGTCGGCGAGTGCCCCGGCCCGAGCACGCGCGAGTTCGTGCCGTCGTCGTCCGCGACGTAGACGGTCGGCTCGAGCGTCGCCGCGCCCTTGACGTAGACGAGTCTTGCCTGCGCGGGGGCCGCCACCACCATGGCGAGCGCCGCACCGAGCAGGATCATGAGAGTCCTGTTCCTCACCCTGGTGCCTCCTCTGACGGGCCGATCCTAGCTCGCCGCGTCGGGAGGGCAAGCGCGGGGTCAGTCTTCTGCTGTCGGGCGCCGGCGCGCCTGCTTGACGTCCCCGCGTCTTTTCTTGGCGTCCACGCGGCGCCGCTTGGCGCCCGCCGACGGGCGCGTGGCCCGGCGCGGGCGGCGCACCTCGAGGGCTGCGCCGAGGCGGTCGGCGAGGCGCTCGAGCGCCAGCTCGCGGTTGCGCAGCTGCGAGCGCGTGTCCTGCGCCGCGGCCGTGACACGCGGCCCGTGACGGCCGGCGATCCGCGCCTTCTGCGCTTCGGTCAGCGCGGCGGAGGCGTGGACGTCGAACACCGCCTCGACGCGCGAGGCGGTCACGTTGGCGTGCTGGCCGCCCGGGCCGGACGAGCGGCTGGTGCGCAGCTCGATCTCGGCGAGCGGGATGGCGACGCCGGGGCGGATGTCGAGTCGATCGCTCACCTGGCGGGTTCAGTTAACACGGCAACTTCGGCCGTGCGGGTCGTTAGAGTCGCCGAGACCCGCAGTCGACGGAACGGGAGCGAGCGCGTGGAAGCCTCTGCAGTGCGTGCACCGGTCGGGCCGGCTCGCCGGCCGCTCGTGGTACCGCTGCTGCGGCTGCGCACGGACGAGCAGCTGCTGGCGCTGTTCCGCGCGGGGAGCGACGAGGCGTTCCGGGTGATCCACGACCGCTACCGGCAGCGCCTGTTCGCCTACGTGCGTCAGATGCTGTGGCGCGGGCAGCGCCAGGACGCGGAGGACCTGCTCCAGGACGTGTTCGTGCGCGCCTACGGCGCGCTGCGCTCCGACACGCGGGACGTGAACCTGCGCGCCTGGCTGTACCGGGTCGCGCACAACCGCTGCATCGACCACCTGCGCCGCCCGGTGCCGGCCGCGGCCGACGTCTTCGAGGTCTCGCGCAAGCCGCTCCGCGACCCGATCGAGGAGGCGCAGCGCCGCGAGGACCTTGCTCGCCTGGTCGAGGACGTCGGCCGGCTTCCCGAGCAGCAGCGCTCGGCGCTGCTGATGCGCGAGATGGACGGCATGTCGTACGCCGACCTCGCGGTCACGCTCGACGTCACGGTCCCGGCCGTCAAGTCCCTGCTCGTGCGCGCCCGGGTCGGGCTCGTGGAGGCCGCCGAGGCGCGCGACGCCGACTGCCATGACATCCGCGCCGACCTCGCCGCCAGCTGCGACCGCGGGGTCAAGGCGTCGGCCCGCGCGCGCAAGCACCTGCGGCACTGCCGCGGCTGCCGGGAGTACCGCACGGCACTCCGCGGCGTCCGTCGCTCGTTCGCCGCGCTCAACGCGGGCCCGCTCGCACTCGCCTTCGCGAAGCTGGTCGGCCTCGGCTCAGGCTCGGCCGCCACCGGCGGCGGCACGGCCGTCGGCGTGATGACGGCGGGCGGCGGCGGCGGGGCCGCGGTCGGTGGCTCGGTCGCCGCGTGCAAGGTCGCGGCTGCGGTCTGCACGGCGGCGCTGACGGCCGGCGGCGCGGTCGAGGTGCGCGAGCGGGTACGCCACCGGGACGCGCCCGCCGAACCGGCGCGCGTCGTGAGCGCCCCGGTCGCCGCGCCCGCACCCCCCGCTCCTGCCGTCGTCGAGCGGCGCGTGCGCACGCCGCGGCCGGCGGTCGCTCCCGCCGTCGAGGAGAAGCCCGCCCGCGACGAGCCAGAGCCGGTCGCGGAGCCGGTCGCCGAGGAAGAGCCCCTGCCGCTGCCCGACGCGGGCGAGACCGGCGGTGTCGAGGCGCCTGGCGACGAGCCCGTGCCCGCGGAGGACGAGAACCCGGTGCTCGCCGACGACGAGCCGGCCGCGGGCGACGGCGGCTCCGGGCCGACCACGGAACCGGAGATCACGGCCGAGCCGGCCGCCGCGCCGGCGTCGCAGCCTCCGCCACCGTCACGGCGCTGACCGCCGTCGCGGTACCCTCGCCGCCATCGACCGCTACTCCGAACCGCTCGACCACGAGGCGCTGCACGTCCGGCGGGGGCGCCGGTCCGGCCTCTACACGATGGTCGCCGTGCACTCCACGGCGCGCGGCCCGTCGCTGGGCGGCTGCCGCATGTGGACGTACGCGGACTCGCGCGCGGCGGTGCGCGACGCGCTGCGGCTCTCGCGCGCGATGACCTTCAAGTCCGCCGTCGCCGGCCTCCCGCTCGGCGGCGGCAAGGGCGTGATCATGCTGCCGGAGGGAGGCGGGCGGCCGACCGGCGACGACCGCCGCGCCGTGCTGCTCGACTTCGGCGAGACGGTGGCGACGCTCGACGGCGACTACCTGACGGCCGAGGACGTGGGGACGTCGGAGCCCGACATGGAGGTGATCGCCGAGGCGACCTCGCACGTCACCGGGCTGGGAGTGGAGCGCGGCGGCTCGGGCGACCCGAGCCCGTGGACGGCGCTCGGCGTCGACGCCGCGATCCGCGTCGCGTGCGAGCGGGCGTTCGGGAGCGCGTCGCCCGCCGGGCGCAGCGTGGCGATCGTCGGCGTGGGGAGCGTCGGCGGCCGGCTGGCCGAGCTGCTGGCGGAGGCCGGCGCCGAGCTCGTGCTGGCCGACATCGACGAGCGCCGCCGCGACCTCGCCGACCGCCTCGGCGCGCGCTGGACCGACCCGGAGTCCGCGCTCCTCGCCGACGTCGACGTGCTCGCCCCCTGCGCGCTGGGCGGCGTCCTCAGCGTCGACACCGTGCCGCGCCTGCGCGCCCGCGCGATCGCGGGCGCCGCGAACAACCAGCTGGCCGACGAGACCGTCGCGGCCCAGCTCGCCGAGCGCGGCATCCTCTGGGTGCCCGACTTCGTCGCCAACGCCGGCGGCGTGGTGAACATCAGCGTCGAGCTCGAGCCCGAGGGCTACGACGCCGCCCGCGCGGAGACGCGCGTGCGGGCGGTCGGCGACACCGTCCGCGCCGTGCTCGACCACGCCGAGGCGGCGGGTGGCCGAGGCGCAGTCCCCGGCCGCGGCGTAGCGCCGACGAACGTCAACGGCGGCTGGGTAGGGAGAACAGGAGATCGGCCGCCGCGAGGGTGCATTTCGTCCACTTCGCCGTGTGGTCGTTCGTGAGGTGGACGAAATGCACGCTATAGGGGCATTTCGTCCACTTCACGCGACCCAAAGTCGTGAGGTGCGCGAAATGCACACCACGCTCGTCCCCTCACCCTCCCTACCCAGCCGCAGTTGACGTTCGCCCGTCCAACCGCAGCTTCTCGAGGTGCGCCCGCAGCGACATCGCCGCGAACTGCCGCAGCTCCGCAGGAGCATCGCCCCACGCCGCGTCGAGCAGCTCGTCCTCGGTCCGCAGCCCCCGCTCCAACGCCTCAAGCAGCAACCGCTCCCGCTCCGCCCGGTGCGCCAGGTAGCCGTCGAGCTTCGCCCGCGGGTCCCACACCGGCGGCCCGTGCCCCGGGCAGAGCACGTCGAGCTCGAGCGCGCGGAGTGCACGGAGGCCGTCGAGGTACTCGGCGAGCCGGGACGACACGAACACGCTCCCCTCGCCGAGCACCGCGTCGCCGGTGAACGCGGCCCTCCCGGCCACGAAGGCCACGTGGTCGTCCGAGTGCCCCGGCAGCGACAGCACGCGCAGCGGCCCGGCGACGTCCCCGTCCGCCGCCCCGCCGCGCGCCGATACGACCGGCAGCGGCTCGCCTAGCCGCGCGAGCAGCCCCTCGACGCCCTCGGCGTGATCGGCGTGGTCGTGCGTCAGCGCGATCCCCTCCGCGCCACCGCGGGCGCGGAGGGCGGCCGCCACCGCGTCGAGGTGCGGCTCCAGCGCCGGGCCCGGGTCGACCACCCAGCGCCCCACCACCCACGTGTTCGTGCCGCTCAGCGTCAGCGGCCCCGGGTTGTCCGCGCGGACGAGCTCGATCCCGTGCACGGCCAGGTCCAAGGGTCAGCGCGGTACGAGGCGGTAGACCGGGCCCGCCAGCGACGTCGCGTACACCCGGCCGCGGCCGTCGACGCCGAACGACGAGAGCTGGTCGACCGACACGCTGTGCGAGCGCACCGAGCGGGCGCGGCCGCGCGCGATGCGGGCGGACTCGAGCTGGCCGCGGCAGAAGTCGCCGAACACGTAGCGGCCGCGCAGCGATGACAGGACGGGGTCGCGCACCACGAAGCCGCCGGTGATCGAGCAGTTGCCCGCCGAGTGGCGGCGCTCGATGACCGGCGAGACGTGACCCGACGCGGTTCCGCCCGTGTAGCGGCTGCGGCCCTCGTAGACGCGCCAGCCGAGGTTGGCCCCCGCCCGCCGGATGACCGAGACTTCCTCGACCTCGTCCTGCCCCACGTCGGCGACGACGAGGTCGCCTGCCGGGGTGAACGCGAAGCGCCAGGGGTTGCGCACGCCATACGCGAAGATCTCGCCGCGCGCCCCCGCCCGGCCGACGAACGGGTTCGAGCGCGGCACCCGGTACGCGCGTCCGCCGCGCCGCCGCGGGTCGATCCGCAGGATCTTGCCGAGCAGCGTGCCGAGGTTCTGGGCGTTGTTGTCCGGATCGCCGCCGCCTCCGCCGTCGCCCAGTCCGGCGTAGAGCATGCGGTCGGGCCCGAAGAGCAGCAGCCCGCCGTTGTGGTTGCTCGCCGGATGGGCCACGGAGAGCACCACGCGCGCCGACCCGCGGCGCGCGCGCGAGGCGCTGCGGCGCCGGTACTCGACGATGCGGAGGGCACCGTCGCGCGCCGTGTAGTAGACGTAGAAGCGCCCGCTGCGCGCGTAGTCCGGGGCGAAGGCGAGCGAGAGCAGACCGCGCTCGCCCCCCGCCGAGATGCGCCCGGTGAGATCGAGGAACGGGCGCGACAGCGTGCGGCCCTTGCGCCGGATCATCACCCGCCCGCCCTGCTCGACCACGAACAGGCGGCGGCGATCACCGGGCGGCGAGGTGACGTACACAGGGCTGTTGAAGGTGCCGACCTGCATGAGGCGCAGGCCCGGGCGCGGAGTCGGCGCGGCACGCGCGGTCGACGCGGGAGGCGCTTCCGTCGCCGTCGGGCTCGCAGTCCCGCGGGCCGTGGCGTCCGGTCCGCTGCTCCCGCAGCCGACCAGGAAGACCCCGGCGACCGCGACGAGCAGTCGGGTCCGCCTCACCGGAGCAAGGATGACAGGCGCGGCGCGCGCGCCCGCCGGTCGCGGGCGCCGCGCCTGTCCCTGACCCACACGTCCTTCCCCGGACACCCACTGGAAACGCAGGCTGTCAGGGAATCTTGCGCTATCTCACAACCAGGCGCGAAAACAGGTGCTCGAGCTCGGCCTGCGGGTCGCTCGTCAGCCCTGTGTGGACCGGTGAGGGCTGGACGATCGTGCTCGCCGGGGCGGTCAGCCAGTGGAAGCGCTCCGAGGCCGGCAGGCTCGCGATCGGGCCTCCCGCCGGGTCGCCGGCGGCCACGCGCTCGAGCGTCAGCAGATGCGGGCGGACCTCACCGGCGTCGCAATCGGGCGCCAGCGCCGCCAGCGCGGCCTCGTCGAGCTCCGTCCGCGCCGCGAGGAACCCGTGCCGGCGGGAGAAGAGCACGACGCCCACGTTCAGCGCCTCACCCCGCTCCACGCGCGGGACGACACGCAGGATCGCGTACTGGAACGTCTCACGCGCGGGCACGTTCGGCCTCCTCCACCCACTCGCGGGGCGTCTCGAGCCGGCGCTCCAGGTGCGCTGCATAGGGCGCGCCGTCCGCCCAGGCGGGCGGGACCAGCGCGGCCGCGGCGCCCGGGTCGGCCCGCTCGGCCAGCGCGGCGTCGGCCTCCAGCACGGACCCCGCGGCCCCCAGGAGCACGTGGTCGCGGATTCCCGGGAACGGCCGGCGCGCCACCGTTAACGGGTCGGCCGACCCGTGATGGACGAACAGCGACGCCCCGTGGTCGATCAGCCACAGCCGCCCGTGCCAGCGCAGCAGGTTCGGGTTGCGCGGCGTGCGATCGACGTTCTCGACCAGCGCGTCGAGCCACACCACCGCCGCCGCCAGGTCGGGATCGGGCGGTGCGCCCGGCGAGTACGGCAGCGCGCCCGGGAGGAAGTCGACGCCGAGGTTGAGCCCGTCGCTGGCGCGGATCAGGTCCTGGATCTCGGGGTCGGGCTCGGCCCGCGCCAGCTCGGCGTCGAGCTCGACGAGCACCAGCTCGGGCACGGGCAGGCCGACCCCGCGCGCCAGCTCCCCCGTCACGATCTCGGCCGCCAGCGCGCGCGGGCCCTGGCCGGCGCCGCGGAACTTGCAGACGTAGAGCCCGTCGTCGTCGGCCTCGACGATCGCGGGCAGCGACCCGCCCTCGCGCAGCGGCGTGACGTAGCGCGTGGCGGTGACCGTGCGGAGCACGGCTGGCATCATGGCGCCCGATGCCGACGCTGCTGTGGGAGCCGCCGCCTGCGCTGGTGGACCGGGCCGTCATGACGCGCTTCATGCACGAGCGCGGGATCGACGACTACCACGAGCTCTGGAAGTGGTCGGTGGACGACCTCGAGGGCTTCTGGGGAGCGGTGTGGGAGTTCTTCGGCGTAGACGGCGGCTACGACCGCGTGCTCGGCTCGCGGGAGATGCCCGGCGCGGAATGGTTCCCGGGGGCGCAGGTGAGCTACCCCGAGCACCTCTTCCGCGGCAAGGACCCCGACGGGCCGGCCATCGTGCACGCCTCCGAGCTGCGCGAGCAGGCCGAGCTGACCTGGGGCGAGTTGCGCGAGCAGGTGGCGCGGATCGCGGGCGGCCTGCGGGCGCTCGGCGTCGGCCCCGGCGATCGCGTGGCGGCGTACATCCCGAACATCCCGGAGGCGGTCGCCGCCTTCCTGGCCACCGCGTCGCTCGGCGCCGTCTGGTCGAGCTGCTCCCCGGACTTCGGCGCCCGCTCGGTGATCGACCGCTTCGCCCAGATCGAGCCGAAGGTGCTGCTGGCGGTCGACGGCTACCGCTACAACGGCCGCGACTTCGACCGCGGCGACATCGTGCGCGGCATCCACGAGGAGGTGGGCGGGCGGCTGGTGCGGCTGGGCTACCTCGACGGCTCCGGGTGGGAGCCCGGCTTCGAGCAGCCGGGCGAGCTGACCTTCGAGCGCGTCCCGTTCGACCACCCGCTGTGGGTGCTGTACTCGTCCGGCACGACCGGGCTGCCGAAGGCGATCGTGCACGGACAGGGCGGGATCCTGCTCGAGCACCTCAAGAAGCTCCACCTGCATGTGGACGCCCAGGCCGGCGACCGGATCTTCTGGTTCACCACCACGGGCTGGATGATGTGGAACTTCCTCGTCTCCGGCCTGCTCACCGAGGCGGCGATCGTGCTCTACGACGGCAGCCCCGGCCACCCGGACATGGGCGTGCTGTGGGACCTCGCCGAGCGGGCCCAGGTGACCTGCTTCGGTACCAGCGCGGCCTACATCGCCGCCTGCATGAAGGCCGGCGTGGAGCCCGGCGACGGCCGCGATCTCTCGCGCCTGCGCGCGGTCGGCTCGACCGGCTCGCCGCTCTCCCCCGAGGGCTTCCGCTGGGTCTACGACCACGTGGGGAGCGACACGTGGCTCTTCTCAACCAGCGGCGGCACGGACCTCTGCACGGCGTTCGTCGGCGGCTGCCCGGTCCTGCCGGTCTACGAGGGAGAGCTCCAGGCGCGGGCGCTCGGCGCCTCGGTGGAGTCGTGGGACCCGGAGGGGCGTCCGCTGGTCGGCGAGGTCGGCGAGCTGGTGGTCACCGAGCCCATGCCGTCGATGCCGCTCTACCTGTGGAACGACCCGGACGGCGAGCGGTACCGCGAGTCCTACTTCGACATCTACCCCGGCGTGTGGCGCCACGGGGACTGGATCGAGATCACCGAGCGCGGCACCGCGATCATCACCGGCCGCTCCGACGCCACGATCAACCGCGGCGGCGTGCGCATGGGGACGGCCGAGATCTACTCCGCGGTGCTGGGCGTCGACGAGGTGGTCGACGCGCTGGTGGTCGACGTCGAGGGCTTCATGCCGCTGTTCGTCGTGCTGCGCGACGGCGCCGAGCTCGACGACGAGCTCGTCAAGCGGATCCGCACCCGCGTGCGCGAGGACTGCTCGCCTCGCCACGTCCCGGACGAGGTCGTGGCCGTGGAGCAGGTGCCGCGCACGCTGTCGGGCAAGGTCCTCGAGCTGCCGGTCAAGCGCATCCTCATGGGCACGCCTCCCGAGCAGGCGGCGAGCCGCGACTCGCTCGCCAACCCCCAGGCGCTGGACTTCTTCGTCAGCTGGGCGAGCGGCCGTTAGCGGAGGCCGTTGTCAGCGCGGATGCGGCGCATGCGCGCGATCGCCTCGCGGTTCTCGGCGACGGTCCGCGTGTTGGGGCCCAGGCGCGGGGGATAGCCCTCGGCCGAGCCGACCCGCGTCGCCTTGGCCGCGATCTCCTCGATCGTGCGCTCCCTGCGGTGGATGAACGGGATTCTCATAACGATGGCGACCGGGCGGCCGCCCACACAAGGATACCGGCGGTCACGGCCGAGACAACCGCCGCGACGCCCCATGTGAGCTCGATGATCCACCCCTCGGCCCGGAAGCCGAGCGAGGCGGCGGCGAAGAGGGCCGCGAGCGTGCTGGCCACGAGGCTCACGCGGTAGCGGACGAGAAGCCGCCGCAGCAGCGGATGCTCGTCCGTGCGCAGCACGAGCGCGGAGAACACCGCCGAGGTCGAGAGCACCAGCCCGATCGCCGGGCCGGAGCTCGCGGCCAGCCGCTCGAGGTCGGCGAACAGCCACGGCGGCGCGACGAGCAGGGCGATGACGGTGGCCACGATCGCCGCGGGCGCAAGGAAGCGCCCCCGCTCGGCCGCGAAGTCCACGACGACCTCCGCATGCGCGGGCGGGTCGGCCGGATCGGTGGAGACGTAGAGCGCCGGCCGATCGGCGTCGGGACTCCCCGTCGCGAGCACCGCGCCGGTCGCCGAATCCCAGAGCGTGGTCGTCCGCGCCTTGAGGTCGGTCGGCACGGCGATCTCGACGTGGTAGCTCCACGCCTCGGTGCAGCCGGGAGCCTCGTAGACGTACGCCAGCCCGGGTCGCAGCTCGTACGGCTCGTCATACGCGAACTTGAACACCCGCCGGCGATCGATGCCGCGCACGACGGCCCAGAGCATGAACAGGCGCGAGAGGTTGCCGACCATCGTCCGGAACTCGTCCAGCGGCTGAAGCCCGTGCTGGCGCTCGAGACGCTCGACGTCGGCCGCCGCCGCGCCGACTCCGACGACCGCCTCGACGAGGGGCGCCGCCACCCGCCCCACGGCCTCGACCGTCGCATCGTCGGCATCCTGGAGCGCGAGGTCGTTCTCGAGCACCGCGTAGAGAAGCTCGCGGTCGATCGCCGCGTTCTGGTCGGCGGTCAGCATCGGGATCGAGTGGCCCTCCTCGTTGCGCAGGTCGAAGTGCACGAGCGGTCGCTTCGTGAGCCAGGCGAGCGGCACCGCGAACTCCTCGGCGGACAGCCGCAACCCTTCACGGTGCTCCTCCGGCAGCGTGAAGTCGACCGACACGTGGCGCCGCACGTGCTCGTGGCTCAGCAGCGTCAGCGTCTCCACCCGGCGGTGCCGCCACGCCGCCTGGCTGCGCAGCAGCGACCACGCGACCGCGGCGATGTCGCCCGCCTGCTCCTCGATCACCTCTCCCGGCCACGCTCCCACGCGGCCATGCTGTCAGAGCTCGAGGACGACCTTGACGTCGCTGGGCTGCTTCTTCACGGCGGTCGCGAAGTCCTCGAGCGGCACCCGCCGCGAGATCATCCGCTCGAGCCATGACCGGTCGGCGCGGGCCAGTGCCTCGGCCGCCAGCTCGAAGTGGCGCTGGTTGGCGTTGACCGAGCCGAAGACGACGTAGTTCTCGAGCACGAGGTCGCGGTTGAGCCCGCCGGCGTCGACGGTGACCTCGCGGCCGCGGGGCGACACGCCGGTCAGGCACACGACGCCGGCGGTCGCGTTGTGCTCCATCGCGTCGAGCACGACCTCGGGCACGCCGGTGGCCGCGAGGATGATGTCGGGCGGCGCGCCGCCAGCAGGCCGATCGGCCCGGCGCCGGTCACGAACACGCGCTCGGGCGCGAAGTACGCGCGGCTGCCGATCCGCTCGATCTGGTCCCACGCCTTGGCGACCACCGACGTCGGCTCCATCAGCATCCCCACGGGCTCGAGCGCCGGGTCGAGCTTGATCGCGTAGTCCGCCTCGACCGTCCAGCGCTCGGAGCCGTAGCCGTGGATCTCCTTGATCCCGCGCTCGGTATAGCGGCCGTTGCGGCAGAACGCCCACCCGTACTCGCCGTCCATGATCTCGCGGTCGGTGCCGCAGACGCCCAGCGCGACACCCTCGACCAGCAGCTCACCCGGGCCGAGCTCGGGCTCGGGCATGTCGGTCACGGCGGCCGAGCCGGCCCGGAGCGGCACCACGGTCAGGGCGCGCATGGCTTCAGCCCTACCCGGTATCGAGGGGGTCGATCCAGGGGTTTCCCTGATGCCGGCAAAGGGTGCGGACCCGCATGATCACGGCCATGCGCCCGTTCACCATCCCGACCACGAGCGCCGCCGAGGAGCGCGCCCGCCTCGCGCAGCTGCGTGCCGAGCGCGCGCAGGCCGTCGACAGCGAGCTGCGCGAGGACATCGACGCCGAGATCGTCGCCGCCACCGGCACCTACGTCGGCCTCGCCGTCACCGAGATCGCCACCCTGCGCGGCGAGCTCGCCGGTCGCGACCAGGGCTGAATTCGCCCAAGCGCGCCTCCGCGCACTAGCATCGCCCCGAGCGCATGCCCGGGGCCACGACCAGCACGTTCTCATCGCGGCGGCTCGTCGTCGGCCTCGCCGTCCAGGCGGTCGTCACGGCCGTCGACATCGCGCTGGCGTCCAACTCGCTGGTCATCACCGGCATGGTGCTGTTCGTGCCGCTGGTGCTCGCCGTGATCGGCGACTGGCGCGAGGTCGCGATCACCGGGGCCGTGGCGCTCGTGATCGGCGTGTCGAGCAACATCTGGAACGAGACGCCGGCGGTGAGCCAGCAGGTCTACCGGATCGGCTTCTACACGGTGCTCGCCGGTCTCGCCGTGATCGCGGCGCGCACGCGGCAGCGGGCGACCGACATGGCGGCGACGAACGAGGCGCTGGCCGGCGAGCTGAGCGCCACGCAGGCCCGACTCGACGGCATCCTCGGGGCGATGGCCGAGGCGGTCACCGTGCACGACGAGGACGGCACCGTGGTCTACGCCAATCCCGCGGCGGCGAAGCTGCTCGGGTGCGAGTCCGTCGACGAGGTGCTGTCGGCTCCACCGGAGAAGCTCAGCGAGCGCTTCACGATCACCGACGAGGACGGCCGCCCGCTGTCGCTCGAGGACATGCCCGGGCAACGGCTGATGGACGGCGCGGAGACGGCGTCGCTCCTCACGCGGAGCATCCGCGACGACGGCGAGGCGTTCTGGCTGCTCACCAAGGCGACGCTGTATCGCGACCCGTCCGGCGCCCGGCTGGCCATCAACGTGATCGAGGACGTGACGGAGGGCAAGGACGCCGAGCTGCGCGAGCGCTTCCTGGCCGAGGCGGGCCAGCTGCTGGCCTCCACCCTCGACTACGAGAAGACGCTCGAGCGCGTCGCTCGCATGGTGGTGCCCCGGCTCGCCGACTGGTGCGGCATCGACATGCTCGACAAGGACGGGGAGCTCCAGCAGGTCGCGGTCGCCCACATCGATCCCGCGAAGGTCGAGCTGGCCCACGAGATGCGCCGGCGATACCCGCCGGACATGGACGCGCCGAGAGGCGTGCCGGCGATCATGCGCGGCGGCCCCGCCGAGATCTACCCCGAGATCCCCGACGAGCTGCTCGTCGCCAGCGCCGTGGACGAGGAGCACCTGCGGGTGATCCGCGAGGTCGGCCTCAAGTCCGCCATGGCCGTTCCGATGCGGATCGGCGACGTCACGCTCGGGGTCATCTCGCTCGTGACCGCGGAGAGCGGGCGGCGCTACGACGAGGACGACCTGCTGTTCGCCCAGGACCTCGCCCTGCGCGCCACCTCCGCCGTCCAGAACGCCCGGCTGTTCGAGGAGCAGCAGCGCGTGGCGCGCACGCTCCAGGCGAGCCTCCTGCCCGAGCGCCTGCCGCCGATCCCGGGCTGGGACGTCCATGCGGCGTACCACGCGGGTGAGCGGGGCGCCGACGTGGGCGGTGACTTCTACGACGTCCTGCCGGTCGACGCCGGGCACCTGATCGTGCTCGGCGACGTCACCGGCAAGGGGATCGAGGCCGCCGCGCTCACGTCGCTGGTGCGCCACTCGGCACGCATGGCGGCACGCTTCGATCCCCGGCCGGCGCGCGTGCTGTCGCTGATCAACGACGTGCTGCGCGAGCAGGCGCGGCTGTCGCTCGTGACCGCCGTGTGCGCGCTGCTCGAGGACGCCGGTGGAAGTCCGCGCCTGACCGTCGCGTCCGCCGGCCACCCGCTGCCGCTGCGGCGCACCGCGGCGGGGGTCGCCGAGCCGCTCGGCAGCCACGGGGTCCTGCTCGGGGTGGCGGGTGGCGAGGACTGGACCGAGGTCGTGATCGACGTCGAGCCCGGCGACATGCTCCTCTTCTACACCGACGGCGTGACCGAGACGCCGGGCCGCGCCGAGCGCTTCGGCGAGGGGCGGCTGCTCGACGCGATGGCCCGCGCGGAGGTGGGCAGCGAGGCGCTGGTGGCGGAGATCGAGCGCGCGCTGCGGGACTTCCAGGCCGTGGCGGCCGTCGACGATCGCGCGCTGCTGGCCATGCGCTTCTCCGGCGTCCCGGTCACGGCAGCGGCATGAGGCGCCGGTACGACGTCGTGGTCGTGGGCGGCGGCCACAACGGGCTCGTCGCCGCGTCCTACCTGGCGCGGGCGGGCCGCTCGGTGCTGGTGCTGGAGCGGCGGCACGAGCTGGGCGGCGCCGCGGTGTCCGAGGCGCCGTTCCCCGGCGTCGACGCCCGCCTCTCCCGCTACGCGTACCTCGTGAGCCTGCTGCCGCGCCAGATCGTGCGCGAGCTCGGGCTCGCGTTCGAGACGCGCCGCCGGCGGATCTCGAGCTACACGCCCGTCCCGGGCACCTACGACGGGCTCCTGATCGACGCCGCGGACGCCGAGCGGACGCAGGCGTCGCTGTCCCGGGTCACCGGTGACGACGGGGCATTCGAGACGTGGCAGGCATTCCAGGCCCGCACCGCGCGGCTGGCACAGGTCGTGTTCCCGTCGCTGCTCGAGCCGCTGGCCGGCGCCGACGAGCTGCGTGCGCGGCTGGGGGACGACGAGACCTGGGAGGCGTTCGTCGAGCGCCCGCTCGGCGAGGCCGTCGAGGCGACCTTCGGCGACGACCTGGTGCGCGGGGTCGTGATGACCGACGCGCTGATCGGCACGTACGCGAGCGCGCACGACCCGGCGCTGCGCCAGAACCGCTGCTTCCTCTACCACGTGATCGGCAACGGCACGGGCGACTGGGACGTGCCGGTCGGCGGCATGGGCGCCCTGACCGACGCGCTGGCCGCGCAGTGCGGCGCCGAGCTGGCCGTCGGCCAGGAGGTGGTCGCGATCGACGCCGACGAAGACGGCGCCATCGTGCGCACCGAGGACGCTGAGATCAGCTGCGACTCCGTGGTCGCCGCGTGCGCGCCCGCGGTCCTCGACCGGCTCCTGGGCGTCGAGAGCGGCCCGCTCCCGGAGGGGGCGCAGCTCAAGGTCAACATGCTGCTCTCGCGCCTGCCTCGCCTGCGCGACGGGGCGGTGAGCCCCGAGGACGCGTTCGCGGGCACCTTCCACGTCAACGAGGGTTACGTGCAGCTCGAGGCGGCCTACGGGGCGGCCGGCGCGGGCCGCCTCCCGTCCCCGCTCCCGTGCGAGGTCTACTGCCACTCCCTGACCGACCCGAGCATCCTCGGCCCGGGCGTCCGCGCGCACACGCTGACGCTGTTCGCCCTCCACACGCCGGCGCGGCTGTTCGACGCCGCGCCCGAGGCGGTCGCCCGCGAGGCGCTCGACGCCGCGCTGGCTTCGCTCGACTCCGTGCTCGCCGAGCCGATCGAGGACTGCCTGCTGCGCACGCCCGACGGCGCGCTGTGCCTGGAGGTCAAGTCGCCGCTCGACCTCGAGGCCGAGCTCGCGCTCCCGCGCGGCAACATCTTCCACCGCGACCTCGCCTGGCCGTTCGCCGAGCACGAGGACGAGGTCGGGCGCTGGGGAACGGAGACCGCCCTCCCCACGGTGCACCTGGGCGGCGCGGGAGCGCGCCGCGGCGGCGGCGTCAGCGGCATCCCCGGCCGCAACGCCGCGATGGCGATCCTCGGCGCACGGCACCGCGCAGCCCGCTGACCGACCTCATCGGGGCGCCCGGATTTGAACCGGGGACCTCACCGACCCGAACGGTGCGCGCTACCAGGCTGCGCCACGCCCCGAGAGGCTTCGCAGTCTAGCCGGGTCCGGTGGTGCTACGGGAGGTCGACGCCGGTGGCGCCCTCGACGGCGCCGACGGTGTCGTCGACCGTCTCCTGCACGGGGGCGGGGAGCGCGCCCGTGGTGCCGCCTCCGTCGATCGCCGGGGCGGTGAGCTCGGGGGCGATCTTCGGCGCCTCCGGCGGCGGGATCGGGAGGTCTACCTGCTGCGGTGCGGCGGGCAGGACGTTCGGCGCGTCGGTCCCCGCGGGCGGGGTGACGCCGCCGAGCGCGCCGCCGCCGAGTGCGCCGCCGCCCCCACCACCGCCACCGCCGGTGGCGGCCGGGACGTTGTTCGCGGCGCCGTCGCTCCCTCCGGTGGAGCGAGGCGCCGTGCCCCCGTTCGAGGTCCTGGTCTCGCGGCGGTCGGCGCCCTTCGCGCGGTCGCCGCGCGCGTCCCGGTTGGTCGAGGCAGCGACCGGCCGCGTGGCGGCGTCCGCCGGCGCGGCTGCCGTGCGCTCGCCCGCGTCGTGGCGCTCGAGCGCGGGACGCGACTGCCTGTCGGTGTCAGGGCCGGCGCTCACGACCTGCGAGCCGACGCCGGCCGCACCGGCGCCGGCGACCAGGACCACGGCCGCCGTGGCGAGCTTGCCCCAGCCCCCGGCGAGCTGCTCGGAGTACAGCGGAAGG
>DASTIC010000081.1:0-4381 GCA_035717845.1 Solirubrobacteraceae bacterium | reverse complement strand
CGTTGATGAGCACGTTGTCGCGTGCGGCGAGCTCGAGGTTGAAGCCGACGCCGAGCTCGATGAACGTCGAAAGCCGGCCCCGCATCGCGATCTGACCCTGGTCGACGCGGTAGATCCCCGCAAGGCACTTCAGCAGCGTGCTTTTGCCGGACCCGTTGCGGCCGACGATCCCGAAGAACTCGCCCGGCGCCACGTCGAATGACACGTCGTCGAGTGCCTGCAGACGCTCGGACCCGATGCGCCGGAACGGGTGCAGCGCACGCTCCTTGAGCGTGGACACCCGCTCGTGCGGAAGGTGGAAATGCTTGGAGACGCCCTCGACGACGACGGCTGGGGACTGCACGGCGTGAGCGTAGCGGCGGTGCCTGCGATGCTGGCCGAATGGAGGCGTCCGCCGGCAGCAAGCGCACGACCCTCGTCGCGGCGATCCTCGGCTCGGCCATCGTCTTCCTCGACGGGACCGTCGTCAATGTCGCGCTCCCGGCCATCCGCGAGGACCTCGACACCGGGCTCGCGGCCCAGCAGTGGATCGTCGAGGCCTACCTGCTCACGCTCGGGGCGCTGATCCTCGTCGGCGGGTCGCTCGGCGACCGCCTCGGGCGCCGGCGCATCTTCATCGCCGGCCTGATGGGCTTCGGGGTGACGTCGGCGCTGTGCGCGGTCGCGCCCACGGCCGAGGTCCTCGTCGGGGCCCGGGCGCTCCAGGGCATCGCGGGCGCGCTGCTCGTTCCCGCCAGCCTCGCGCTGGTCACCGCGACGTTCCCCGGCGCGGAGCGGGGCGCCGCGATCGGGTCGTGGACGGCGTGGACCGGGATGGCGTTCGTGATCGGGCCGCTCGGCGGGGGTGCGCTGATCGAGTTCGTCTCCTGGCGCTGGATCTTCGCGATCAACGTCCCGCTCGTGCTCGTCACGCTGGCGATGGCCCGTCGGGTGCCGGAGAGTCGCGACGAGCAGATGGCGGGGAGGATCGACTACCTCGGCGCGGTGCTCGCGTCGTTCGGCCTGGCCGGGCCGGTGTTCGCCCTGATCGAGCAGCCGGTCTACGGGTGGACCGATCCGCTCGTGTGGGTCCCGGGTCTCGCCGGCCTGATCCTGCTCGGCGTGTTCCTCTGGCACGAGCGCCGGACGCCGCATCCGATGCTGCCGCTCTCGCTGTTCCGGTCGCGCAACTTCGCGATCGGCAACGCGGCGACGCTGCTGATCTACGGCGGCCTGGGTGCGGCGACGTTCTTCGTGACGATCTTCCTCCAGCAGGTGAGCGGGTACAGCCCGATCGCGGCCGGCCTGTCGCTGATCCCGATCACGCTGTGCATGTGGTTCCTGTCGCGCCGCTTCGGCGCGCTGTCGGATCGGATCGGCCCGCGGCTGCTGATGGGCCTCGGGCCGATCGTCGCCGGGCTCGGGCTGATCTGGATGGGGCGGCTCGACGCCGACGTCGACTACTGGACGGAGCTGCTGCCCGGCGTGCTCGTCTTCGGGCTCGGCTTGTCCGCGACCGTCGCGCCGCTGACCAACACGGTGCTGGGAGCGGTGCCGCAGCACAACGCGGGTGTCGCCAGCGGGGTCAACAACCAGATCGCGCGCGTCGCGTCGCTGCTCGCGATCGCCGCCGTCGGCCTTGTGGTCGCCGCGCGCTTCGAGGCCGTCGGCGGGGCGGCGGTGGGCGAAGCCGAGCCGCTGTCGGGCGGCTCGCCCGAGGTCGTCGACGCGTCCGTCGCCGCCTACCGCGCCGGGCTCGGGGTGGGCGGCGCGCTCGTCGTCTTCGGCGGCGTGATGTCGCTGATCGGGATCGTCAACCCGCGGCGGGAGGAAGGCGTGCTGCGCGAGCCGCGCGAGGAGCTCGGCGCCGTCCGGCTCGCACAGCCGTGCCCAGAGGGCCGCCGGGCGGCCTGACCGTCACGCCATCGGCGACGCGCGCAGGTCCCGCACGTCGCATCCGATGTCGCGCTCGATGAGCTCTGGGTCCCCGGTTAAGAGCGTCGCGCCGCGTGCGGCCGCGGTGGCCGCTGCAAAGCAGTCCGCGAACACGATCGGGTGCACGGCCTTCAGGTGCGCCGCCGCAAGGATGCGATCCGGCGTGAGCTCGTCCAGCGCGAGGGAAGTCCGAAGCCGGCGAACGACGCGTGCCGACTCCTGCGCGTCGTGACGACGTTCGAGCAGGTACGCGACTTCGCCGAGGTTCAGACAGCTCATCCACGGCCGGCCGGCTTCGAATGCCGACTGAACGGCGCTCGCCGCGGGCTCATCGCCGTCGAGCCACGCCAGGACCGCCCACGAATCGAGGCAGACGCTCACCTCGGCTCGCGCTCTCGGTCGGCCAGGAGCTCAGCCGCCATCCCGGTCGAGGCGTACCGCCCTCGAAGGCCGCGAGTCGCTGCCGCTCCGGCGGGCAGGATCCGAACGGCTTCACCGTCCCGCTCGAAATCCACTTCGGCGCCCGGCTGAAGTCCGACCTGATCCCTGATCTCCTTGGGAATAACGACCTGTCCCTTCGCGCCGACGCGCTGAGTCATACTCGAAGTATAACTCTCGCCGCTGCCAGAATGTCGCGCCGGATGCGCGAGCGCGCGACCCTCTCGCTGAGCACCTATCGCTGGTTCGCCTACGGGGCGCTCCTGACGCTCGTCCTGATCGTCTTCAGCGGCGCCGGGGTGCGGCTCACGGGATCCGGCCTGGGCTGCCCGACGTGGCCGGACTGCTCCGGCACGTTCGTCCCCGAGCTCGACACGCACGTGTGGATCGAGTACGGCAACCGGCTGTTCTCGACCGTGGTCGGCGCGGCGTGCCTCGCGGCGGGGGTGACGGCCTACCAGGTGCGGCCGCGGCGGCCCGACCTGCTGCGGCCGGCCACCGTGCTCGCCGCCGGCGTCGTCGCGCAGGGCCTGCTCGGCGGCCTGACGGTGGCGCTGCATCTCTCCTGGCAGGTCGTCATCGCCCACTACCTGCTCTCCATGGTCCTCCTCACCGCCGGCGCGCTGCTGGTCTGGCGCGTGCGCCGGCCGCCCGGCGAGGTCCACAGCGGCGAGCGGCTGGGGGTGCTGGGAACGCGGGTGCTCGTCGTCTACGGGGCGGTGGTCATCGTCGCCGGCACGTTCGCCACCGCGGCCGGGCCGCACGCAGGCGGGGCAGGGACGGACGACGTGGTCGAGCGGCTGGACGCGTTCGGCGCCTCGACGCTGAAGACGCTCATCCACCTTCACGGGCACATGGCCACCGCGCTGGGGGTCGTCGCCGTGGGGCTGTGGGTCCTCGCGTGGCGGCGCGGCGCCGGGCGGGCGCTGATGCGCGCGCTCACGGCGGTCTGCCTGCTGATCGCCGCGCAGGGCGTGGTCGGCCTCGTGCAGTACCACAACGCGCTGCCGGCCGAGTGGGTCTGGGTCCACGCCTCGCTGCCGGCCGTGCTCTGGACCGTGCTGGTGTGGGCGTGGCTGGCGGCCGGCTCGCCGGTGCCGGTGGCCGCCGATGCGCCGGCTCGGGCCCGCGCCACCACGGCCTAATTGTCGTTTCGTGACAAATTCGGCCGGTTGAAGGCCGGACAATCCCTCAAGAACCGGGCCGCGTTACGCGCCAGACTCCAGCGCATGTCGAGAGCTGAACGCAACGTGAACCTCATCGGCGTGGTCGTGCCGTTCGTCGGGCTGTTTGCCGCCGTCGTCCTGCTGTGGAACCGCGCGGTCGACGCGACGGACATCGCGATCATGCTCGGGACCTACATCCTCTTCGGGCTGGGCGTCACCGTCGGCTACCACCGGCTGCTGACCCACCGCAGCTTCCAGACGTCCAAGCCGCTCCAGTACACCTTCGCCGTGCTTGGCTCGATGGGCCTCCAGGGCTCGGTCATGGACTGGGTCGCCGATCACCGCAAGCACCACGCGCACACCGACGAGGAGGGCGACCCGCACTCGCCGCACGTCGGCCACGGCTCGGGCCTCAAGGGCCTCTGGCACGCCCACACCGGCTGGCTGATGGAGACGCACGGGCAGGCCGACTGGAAGCGCTACGCCGCCGAGCTCTACGAGGACCCGGGCATGCGCCGCATCGGCCGGATGTTCCCGTGGCTGGCGCTCGCCAGCCTGCTCATCCCCACCGCGCTCGGCTTCGTGCTGCACGGCTTCACCGCCGAGGGCGCGCTCCGCGGGCTCGTCTGGGGCGGCCTCGTGCGTGCGTTCTTCCTGCACCACGTCACCTGGTCGATCAACTCCATCTGCCACTTCTTCGGGCGCCGGCGGTTCGACCTCGAGGACAAGTCGACCAACGTCGCCTGGCTCGCGATCCCGTCGTTCGGCGAGGCCTGGCACCACAATCACCACGCGTTCCCGCGCTCGGCGTCGCACGGCCTCGGCCGCTGGGAGGTCGACCCGTCGGCACTCGTCATCCGCGC
>DASTIC010000080.1:0-7053 GCA_035717845.1 Solirubrobacteraceae bacterium | reverse complement strand
CCTACCTGGCCGGCGACGACGCCCGGGTGATCGACGAGGTCGAGCAGGTCAAGGAGGCCTGCGGGCCCGCTCACCTGAAGGTCATCGTCGAGGTCGACGAGCTCGGCGGCTACGACCACATCCGCCATGCGACGCTGCTCTCGATGGAGGGCGGGGCGGACTTCGTGAAGACGTCGACCGGGAAGATCGGCAAGGGCGCGACGCCGAGCGCCACGCTCGTGATGCTCGAGGCGGTGCGCGACTACGCCTGGCGCACCGGCCGCGACGTCGGGATGAAGGCCGCCGGCGGGGTCCGGACCTCCAAGCAGGCGATCCACCAGCTCGTCCTCGTCAAGGAGACCCTCGGCGACGCCTGGCTGACGCCCGACCGCTTCCGCATCGGCGCCTCGTCGCTGCTCAACGACCTGCTCATGCAATACGAGCACGGCACCTCGGGCCGCTATCAGCGCCCGGAGGACTTCAGCAAGGAGTGACCAGACCGTGACCGCCACGCCGACGCGCGCCGCGCTCGAGTGGGAGTACTCGCCCGCTCCCGAGGCCACCGACCACATCCGCCTCGCGGAGCGCTACGACCTGTTCGTCGGCGGCGCGGCCCGCGAGACCGAGGCCTACGAGCCGACCATCAACCCGGCGACCGAGGAGCCGCTGGCCCAGGTCGCGCAGGCGAGCGAGGCGGACGTCGACGCCGCCGTGACGGCCGCCCGCGAGGCGCTCGGTGGCTGGCAGGCCCTCCCGGCGCTCGAGCGCGGCAAGTACGTATTCCGCATCGCCCGGCTGATCCAGGAGCGCTCGCGCGAGCTGGCGATCGTCGAGTCGCTGGACGGCGGCAAGCCGATCCGCGAGTCCCGCGACGTCGACGTCCCGCTCGCCGCCGCCCACTTCTTCTACTACGCCGGCTGGGCCGACAAGCTCGGCTACGGGACGGCCGGCCGGGCCGTCGCGCCGATGGGCGTCGTCGGCCAGATCGTGCCCTGGAACTTCCCGCTCCTGATGGCGGCCTGGAAGCTCGCCCCCGCGATCGCCTGCGGCAACACCGCGATCCTCAAGCCGGCCGAGACGACGCCGCTCACCGCCCTGCTGCTGGCCGAGATCATCCAGGAGGCGGAGCTGCCCGCCGGCGTGGTCAACATCATCCCCGGCGACGGCACGACGGGCGCGGCGCTCGTGCGCCACCCGGGGATCGACAAGATCGCGTTCACCGGCTCGACCGACGTCGGCAAGGACATCCAGGCGGCGACCGCGGGCCGCGACGTCGGCCTCACGCTCGAGCTCGGCGGCAAGTCGGCCAACATCGTGTTCGACGACGCGGCGATCGACCAGGCGGTCGAGGGCATCGTCAACGGGATCTTCTTCAACCAGGGCCACGTGTGCTGCGCGGGCTCGCGGCTCCTGCTCCAGGAGAGCGTCGCCGAGGAGGTCGTCGAGAAGCTGTGGCGGCGGATGGGCAAGCTCCGCGTCGGCGACCCGCTGGACAAGAACACCGACGTCGGCGCCATCAACTCCGCGGCGCAGCTCCAGCGGATCGAGGCGCTGGTCGACGCCGGGGAGCGCGAGGGGGCCACGCGGCGCACGATCGCCTGCGCGCTGCCCGAGCGCGGCTACTGGTTCCCGCCCACGCTGTTCACCGACGTCGCGCCGGTCAACCGGATCGCGGTCGAGGAGATCTTCGGGCCGGTCGTCTCCGTGCTCACCTTCCGCACCCAGGCCGAGGCGATCGAGAAGGCGAACGCGAGCGCGTACGGGCTGGCCGCCGGGATCTGGACCGACAAGGGCTCGCGCGCGCTGGCCGTGGCCCGCGCGCTGAAGGCCGGGACGATCTGGCAGAACACGTACAACCAGTTCGACCCGACGTCGCCGTTCGGCGGCTACAAGGAGAGCGGCTTCGGGCGCGAGGGCGGCGCCGGCGGCCTGCGTCCCTACCTGCGGGTCCGATGAGCGACCGCCTGCCCGTCGCCAAGACGTACAAGCTCTACGTGGGAGGCGCGTTCGCCCGCAGCGAGTCGGGGCGGCACGTGCCGGCCACCGATCACGAGGGGAACCGCGTGGCCAACGTGCCGCGGGCCACCCGCAAGGACGTGCGCGACGCGGTGCGCGCCGCCCGCGGCGCGGTCGCCGGGTGGCAGGGCCGGACGGCCTACAACCGCGGCCAGATCCTCTACCGGTTCGCCGAGGCGCTCGAGTCGCGGGCCGACGAGCTGGCGAGCGAGACCGCGCGACTGCGCGGCCTGGGGGCCGCTCAGTCGCGTCGCGAGATCGAGGCGGCGGTCGACCACGCGGTCCACTACGCCGGCTGGACGGACAAGCTGCACGCGGTGCTCGGCGCCGTCAACCCGGTCGCGGCGCCGCACTTCAACTTCACGATGCCGGAGCCGACCGGCATCGTCGGCGTGATCGCGCCGGACGAGCCGGACGTGCTCGGCCTCGTCGCCGAGATGCTGCCGCCGCTCGCGGCCGGCAACGTGGTGGTCGCGATCGTCTCCGAGCGCTGGCCGCTGCTCCCCCTCCACGTCGGCGAGGTCCTCGGGGTCGCCGACGTGCCCGCCGGCGTGGTCAACCTGCTGTCAGGCCTGCGGGCCGAGCTGGTCAAGCCGCTGGCCGGTCACCGCGACGTCGACGCGCTGCTCGACACGACGGGCGATCCCGAGGTGGTGCGCCTGGCCGCCGACAGCGTCACCCGCGTGGCGCGCCACGAGCCCGGCGACTACCTCGCGATCGGCGACTCGCTGACGCGGATCGAGCCCTTCGTGGAGCTCAAGACCGCCTGGCATCCGGTCGGGACCTAGCAGGCCGCGCATCGCGCCGGCGGCGCCTGTGCGGCCGTGCCGCGCGGGTCGCGCAGCAGCAGCTCGACGTTGCGGTCGCGGCGGGTCCCGCTCTTCTCCGCCTCGCCCTGCGAGCCCTCCACCCCCTCGCGCTGCGGGTCGTTCCACGACAGGGTGCGGGCGAGCGAGGCCAGCGCGCGCGGCGAGAACGCGTTCGCCTGGCTCGAGACGGCGAGCGGCGCGGAGTGGTCGACCACCGTCCCGAATACCGAGAGGGTGCCGTCGCGGTTGTCCATGATGTCGATCAGCCGGCTCTGCTGGGGCCAGTCGATGTGCGAGGCGGTGTTGATCTGCCAGAACCCGCCGCCGGCCGGCCCGCGGTGGAAGTCGACCCGGTTGGCGTGCGTGTGCCCGGCCACGTAGGCGATCAGGTTGGGCGAGGAGGCGAACAGCCTTTCGACGGTGCGGGCGCCCTCGGTGCCGCGATGGAGCGGGGTCGAGCGCCGCGGGTCGCGGTCGCATCCCGGCTCGTCGGCCGGCTGGCAGGCGCCGGCCAGCTCGTCGGTGCGCGCGTTGTTCATCGTGCCGAGCGTGTGGTGCCCGAAGGCGACGACGAGCTGACCGCGGCGGGTCGCGCGCCGGAGCTCGCCGCGCAGCCAGACGTACTGCGGGTGGTCGACGTTGCCGTTGTCGCCGCCGCCCTCGGCCACGGTGTCGAGCGAGACGAAGCGGAGGCCGGGACGCGGCGACCAGGCGTAGTAGCTGGCCGTCCCCCGCGAGGCGGTGAGCTGGCCGGCCGGCGTATGGCGGAACCCGTGCTGCCCGCCGACGACCGAGCGGTACTCCCGCTTGGAGACGATCCGCCGGGCGGGGTCGGGTGCGACCAGGCGGGCGCCACCGAGCAGCTGCGCGATCCGCGACGGGTCGCCGAGCACGGCGAACAGCTCCTCGTCGGAGGCGCCCTCGAAGTCCGCGGGGTCGAACGTCGCGTTCGGGAAGACCTTCAGGCAGCCGACGGCGATGGCGCGGAACAGGTCGATGCTGGCCTGGGCGTTGCCCTGGATCAGCCCGTCGTGGTTGCCGCGCGAGATGTACCAGGGAACGTCGAGCCCGGCGGCGCTGAAGCGCGCCTGCGCGCGGTCCATGAGGCCGGGGTAGCGCGGGAACGCCGCATACGGGCCGGGCGCCGACGCCGCCTCGTCGGGATCCCAGAAGAACGCCTGGCGGGCCGCGGGCGCGCCGGCGTAGTCGTCGTAGTCCTGCACGCCGGTGTACCGCCGCGCGGCGACGTCCGCGTTGATGGCCGCGACCTGGGCCGGCGTCGCCTGCGAGCAGGGGTTGCCGGGACCGATGGCGCGGCCGGAGAACGGATCGATCCGCCCGCCGTCGAGCACGTCGCGGAACCAGCGCGTCTCGTTGAGCTGCTGGTTGTCGGCCAGGTCACCGGTCGCGATCGCCAGGCGCAGCCGCGCCCGCCGCCCGTCGCCCTGCCGCACCGGGCTGCGCGGGTTGGCGTTGATGCTGCGCACGACCTGGTCGAGCACCTGGAGCCCCATCGCCTCCTGGGGGCGATGCGCAGACCTGACCTCCCCGCCCGCCGGATCGACGAAGTCCACCCGCGCGGGCGACATCTCGTCGGCGATCTGCGGGTCGGTGAGCTGGGCGAAGTTGAGGAGCGACGCGCGCCGTCTCGCACGTCCCGGCACGGGTGTCACGCCGCCGCCGCGCCGGACCACGTACCGCTCCCCCGGCGCGGTGCCGAGCGCCTGGAACGCGTCGGTTCCCGTGGGCCTGATGGTGCGGTCGAGCGTCGTGTCGGCCGCCGCCGGCGCGGCGAGCAGCAGGGCGGCGAGCACCGCCAGCGGGGCCTTGCGGGACATCGCGCGATCCTATCCCCGGGCGAATGTCAACGGCGGCATTGAGGGGAGGGACGGGAGGCTGCCATTTGCGCCACTCGGCGGCTTCTCGTCGCCGAGTGTTGCGAAACGCATGTCAGGGATGCGTATCTGCACACTCGGTCGGCGGGCGGCGTCGAGTGTTGCGTTACGCATGTGCGCGGCGGCCGATCCCCCACCTCCCTACCCAGCCGCCGTGACGTTCGCCGAGGTAGCCTGCCCCCATGGTCAACCGCCGCCCACGCCTCGAACTGCGCGGCTCGAGCGCGACTCCCGAGGAGGCCGCGGCGGTGATGGCGGCCGTGGAGCAGTTCCTGCGCGACACCGCTCCTCCTCCCGCGCCGCCGACGGACGAGCCGAGCCCGTGGGTCCGCGCCGCGCGGCTGGAGGCCGTCGAGCGAACCTAAAAATGCCGAACCCCGATGGGGATTTGGTATTTTTGCCGGATGGAGCCAGCGACCACGAGCGGCCGCGTGGGGTCGATCGAGAACCCAGAGGTCCGCGAGGACGTGCCGGGGCACGTCATCCCGATCCTCGCCCGCGAGTTCGACGACTTCGACAACGAGGCGGAGAAGTTCCTCTCCGGAGACATCGCCGAGGACCAGTTCATCGGCTTCCGCCTCAAGCAGGGCGTCTACGGCCAGCGCCAGGCCGATGTCCAGATGATCCGCGTCAAGCTGCCGTTCGGCGGCGTCACGCCGGAGCAGATGGAGACGTTCGCGGACGTGGTGGAGAAGTACGCGCCCCTCAACAAGGGCCACATCACGACCCGCCAGAACATCCAGATCCATCACGTGCCGCTGCGCCACGCGGCCGCGCTGATCCGTGAGATCTCCGACGCCGGGCTCTCCAGCCGCGAGGGCTGCGGCAACACCGTCCGCAACGTGACCGCCGACCCGTGGGCCGGCGTCTGCCACGACGAGACCTTCGACCCGACGCCCTACGCCGGCGCCTACGTGCGCTACTTCGTCCGGCACCCGACCACGCAGCTGATGCCGCGCAAGGTCAAGACCGCCTTCACGGGCTCCGACACCGACCGGGCGATCACCGGCATCCACGACGTCGCCTTCATCGCCCGCGAGCGCGACGGCGTGAAGGGCTTCGAGATGCGGATCGGCGGCGGCACGTCGATCATGCCGCGGATCGCGCCCACGCTGATCGACTTCGTGAGCGCCGACGACGGCGAGTACCTCAAGTACACCGAGGCCGTCCTGCGCATCTTCGACCGCCAGGACTGGCTGCGCAAGAACCGTGCGCGCGCCCGGATCAAGGTGCTGGTCGACAAGATCGGCATCGAGGAGATGCGCGCGCTCGTCGAGCAGGAGCTCGAGGGCGACTGGGTGGCCGAGCGCGACTTCGAGCCGCAGGCCCGCCTGTTCCTGCACGACGAGGAGGCCCACGCCCCCGCGCCGCCGGTCACCGCCGGGTCGCCCAACGGCGACGGCAGCGAGTTCCTGCGGTGGCGCGAGGCCAACGTCGAGCCGCAGCGCCAAACGGGCTACTCCGCCGTCCAGGTGAAGGTCACCCGCGGCGACCTCACGCCCGAGCAGTTCCGCGGCCTCGCCGCGATCATGCGGGACTTCTCCGGCGGCTACGCCCGCACCACCGTCCACCAGAACCTCGTGCTGCGCTGGGTGCGCGACGAGGCGGTCTACGACGTGTGGCGGCGCCTGGGCGAGCTCGGGCTCGGCGACGCGGGAGCCGACCAGATCAACGACGTCGTCTCCTGCCCCGGGACCGACTCCTGCAAGCTCGGCATCACCAGCTCGATGGGGCTCAACCGAGCCGTGCAGGAGCGCATCGAGGCGATGGAGATCACCGACCCGCTGACCCGCGGCATCCACATCAAGATGTCCGGCTGCCCGAACGGGTGCAGCCAGCACCACATCGGCAACATCGGGTTCTACGGCGCCTCGATCAAGGTCGGCGAGCACACCATCCCCGCCTACGTCGCCCACATCGGCGGCAACTACGAGGGCGGCGAGGTGGTGTACGGAGCGCGCCTGAAGGTCCGCCTCCCTGCCAAGCGCGTGCCCGAGGCCGTCGAGCGGTGGCTGCGCGCCTACGAGGCCGAGCGCGAGGAGGGCGAGGTCTTCAACGCCTACGCCGCCCGCGTCGGCACGACCCACTTCGAGGACACGGTGCGCGACCTCGCGATGCCGGTCGAGTTCGGCCTCGACACGATGAACGAGTTCATCGACTGGAGCCGCAACGTGCCGTTCCAGGTCATCCGCGGCGAGGGCGAGTGCGCGGTCTGATCAGCGGCGGCGCATGAAGCGCCCGTCGATCCAGTTCATCCGGCGGCTGATCCAGGAGCGCAGGAAGCGCACCTCGGCGCGGTAGGAGCCGCGGGCGACCGGGTTGGGCCATACGCGCCGGTTGAGCACGGGCCAGCG
>DASTIC010000079.1:0-3989 GCA_035717845.1 Solirubrobacteraceae bacterium | reverse complement strand
GTCGGCGGCGAGCGGCTCGGCCGGCGCGCCCTCGAGCGCCCGCAGGAGACGGCGCGCCACCGCGGGCCACGTGAACAGCTCGCTGCGGCGCAGCGCGGCGGCGCCCATGGCGGCCGCGGTGTCGGGGTCGGACAGGCGTCGCATCGCGGTGACGAGCTCCTCGTCGTCGCCGGGATCCACGATCAGGCCGCCGTCGCCGATCAGGTAGTCCGAGCCGCCGGCGCTCGTGCCGATGCTCGGAAGGCCCGCGGCCGCCGCCTCGACGTACGCGATCGCGGATGCCTCCGAGTGCGACGGCATCACGAAGCAGGTGGCCTCGCCGAACAGGCGCTCGAGCGTCGCATGCTGCTCGGGAACGTCGAGCCGCAGGACGCCGTGCGCCGTCACGCCGGGCGCGTCGATCGGGGGATGGCCCCCGACGACGTCGAGCCGGGCGTCCGGCAGCTCCGCGCGCAGGCGGGAGAAGGCGCGCAGCACCCCGTCGCCGTTCTTGCGCGGCCAGTCCATGCCGACGAACAGGAACCGGAGAGTGCTCCAGTCGCGCTCGACCGCCGGCGCGGTGTGGTTGCGGCCCACGCCGACGGCATGGACCTTCTCCGGCGCGATCCCGTAGTCGCGGATCACCGACTCGGCCGCCCAGCGGCTGGTCAGGCAGCAGGCGATCGCCGCCGCGTACGCGCGGCGCTGGCTCTCGACTCGTGCCTCGAAGGCGCGCGGCGAGAGCAGATCCCAGCCAAGGTACGGGTGGGTCTTCGTCTGGAGGACCGTCATGTCCTCGAACGTCGCGACCGGCACCTCGGTGGCGAGCGTGTAGCCGGTCCCGATCTGGACGATCCCGTCGAGGTGTCCGGCCCGCCGCAGCGCCCTCGGCGCCGCCCAGGACTGGAGTGAGGTGAACGCCGGCGTCCCGCGGGCGGCCGCTCGCGCCTGCACCACCGCAGCCCTGACGTCCCGGCGCGGCCGCAGGTAGCGGACCGAGAGGACGTGCACCGCGGCCTTGCGGAGGAGCCGAGGAGGCTCGACGTTGAGCGCGATCGGCTCGACGCCCACCTCCGCCAGCCCGCGCATCACGCCGGAGGGCGTGCCCGACCAGGTGGCCGGCTGGCTCGGGTCTCCCGGGAACGCGACGCCGATGCGCAGCACGCGGCTCACGCGGTGACGGGGGCCAGGTGGGCCGCCAGGCAGGCGATGACGTGGTCCTGCTGCTCGTCCGTGAGCCCGGCGAACAGCGGCAGCATCAGCGACGAGGCCGAGGCGGCCTCCGTGTTCGGCAGCTCGACGTCGACGTCGGCGTAGGCGCCCTCCTGGTGGATCGCCATCACGCCCCGGCGCGTCGGGACGCCGTCGAGCAGCAGCGCGCGCATGAGCTCCGTCCGGTCGAGCGGCGCATCGGCAGCGAGCGTCACGGCGTAGGACTGCCAGGTGCGCTCGGCGTAGTCCGGCTCGTACGGAGGCTCGACGAAGGGGATCCGCTCGAGCGCCGCCGTGTACCGCTCGGCCAGCCGCCGGCGCTCGGCGAGGATCTCGTCGAGCACCTCCATCTGGCACAGGCCGAGGGCGGCCTGCATGTCGGTCATGCGGTAGTTCCAGCCGCGCTCCGGATAGGACTCGATGACGACGTCACGGGCCGCGTGGCGCGCGAGGTCGGACACGTCCATGGCGTGCTGGCGGAGCCTGCGCAGGCGGGCGGCGACCTCCGGGTCCTGCACGGCGATCATGCCGCCCTCGCCGGTGGTGATCACCTTGCGGGGGTGCAGCGAGAAGCACGCGAGCGGCCCGAGCGAGCCGATCGGGCGCGAGCGGTACGTCGCGCCGATCGCGCACGCGGCATCCTCGACCAGCGCCAGGCCGTAGCGATCGGCGAGCGCGAGGAACCGGTCCATGTCGGCCGGCAGGCCGAGCTGGTGCACCGGCATGATGGCCTTGGTGGCGCCGGTGATCGCGCGCTCGGCGGCGTCCGGGTCGAGGTTGAAGGTGCGCGGATCGACGTCCGCGAACACGGGCGTCGCGCCGCACTGCCACACCGAGTTGGCGGTGGCGATGAACGACATCGAGGGCACGATCACGTCGTCACCGGGGCCGACGCCCGAGACGTGGAGCGCCAGCTGGAGAGCCGTCGTGCAGTTGCTGACCGCCACCGCGTCCGCCGCGCCGACGCGCTCCGCGAAGGCGGTCTCGAACTCGCGCACACGGGGGCCTTGCGACACCCAGCCGGAGGCGATCACCTGGGCGACCGCGTCACCCTCGTCGCCGCGCAGGTAGGGCCGTGCGAACGGGACGTCCATCACGCAGCCTCCGCCAGGTACGCGATCGGCACGGCCGGCGCGCCGGCGCGCTCGCCGCGCCACCACTCGACCAGCCGTGTCAGCCCCTCCTCGAGATCCACCTCGGCCTCGAAGCCGAGCATCTCGCGGGCGAGCCCCGTGTCGGCGAGACGGCGCGTCACGCCGTTGACGGCGCGCGCCGGGCCGTGCACGACCGGCAGGTCCGAGCCCATGACCACCAGCAGCTTCTCCGCGAGCTTGAGCAGGCTCGTCTCGGTCCCGCTCGCGACGTTGAAGACGACGTCGGTGAGATCCGACTGGGCGGCCAGGAGGTTCGACCTCGCGACGTCGCCGATGTAGACGAAGTCCATCGTCTGCTTGCCGTCGCCGAGGATGAGCGGAGGCTCGCCGGCGTCGATGCGCTCCATCCAGCGCACGAGGACCTCGGTGTAGAGGCCGTGGACGTCCATGCGCGGGCCGTACACGTTGAAGTAGCGCAGTGCCACGTAATCGAGCCCGTGCATCGCGTGCATGCTGCGCAGCATCCCCTCGTTGAACGCCTTGGCGGCGCCGTAGAAGGTGTCGTTCGCGTAGGGGTGGTGCTTCTCGCGCGTGGGGAACTTCTCGGCCAGCCCGTAGACCGACGCCGACGACGAGGCCACGACACGGCGGACGTCGGCCTCGACCGCCGCCTCGAAGACGTTGTAGGTGCCGTCGACGAGCACCTCGAGCGCCAGCCGCGGCTCTTCGGCGCACTGCGTGATGCGGATGGCGGCGAGGTGGAAGACGATGTCGATGCCCTCCGTGAGCTCGCGGACCAGCGCGCGGTCGCGGATGTCGCCGTCGACCACCGTCACCTTGCCGTTGGCCTCGGCCCACGCGAGGTTCTCACGCCGGCCTCGGACGAAGTCGTCGAGGATCACGATCTCGTCGGCACCGGCGATCACCAGCTCGTCGGTCACGTTGGAGCCGATCGCGCCGGCGCCGCCGGTGACCAGCACTCTTCCCAGCCTGGTCACGATCGGCGCTCCGTGGTAGTGAGATTGCAGATCTGGAGCACTGTGAGAATTCCCCTGGTTCGCTGTTGGTCTGGCACCGATTGAACGGCGGGCGACCGTGCGAACTTCCGAGGCGCAAGTCTTCGCGGCGGCACCGCGTTGGTCGCGTGAATGAGATCAGCGGCCCCCGACGTGTCGATCGTGATCGTGAGCTGGAACGTCCGCGAGCTGCTCCGCGACTGCCTCCGCTCGATCGGCGACGAGACCAGACGTCGCCACGAGATCATCGTGGTCGACAACGACAGCCGGGACGGATCGGCGGCCATGGTGCGCGCCGCCTTCCCGCGCGTGAAGCTGATCGCCAACCAGGGCAACCACGGGTTCGCCGAGGCCAACAACCAGGGCATGGCGGTCGCCACCGGGCGCCACGTGCTGCTGCTGAACCCGGACACGCTCGTGCTCGATGGGGCGATCGACACCATGCTCGACTGGCTCGAGCGCCATCCCGACGTCGGCTGCGTCGGCTGCCAGGTGCTCGAGACCGAGACCGACGTGCAGCAGACCTGCTTCCGCGACCCCGGGCCCTTCAACCTGCTGCTCGCCGAGACCGGCCTGCACCGCCTCCCGGGCCTCGGACGACCTCGCTACACCGGATGGGACCGGCAGGATGAGCGTGACGTCGACGTCGTCTCGGGCATGTTCATGCTGCTCCCGCGGCGGGTCGTCG
>DASTIC010000078.1:0-3347 GCA_035717845.1 Solirubrobacteraceae bacterium | reverse complement strand
GAAGAGATCCTCGGAACGCATCGGCGTCCACTCATCGCCGACGTCGCCACGCTCGCGGCGTGCATCGACGAGTGCGCCGCGTGCGCGGCGACGTGCACGATCTGCGCCGACGCGTGCCTCGCCGAGCCCGACATTGAAGCGCTGGCTCGCTGCATCCGGCTCTGCCTCGACTGCGCCGACGCGTGCGTTGACGCCGGGCGCATCCTCAGCCGCCAGACCGACCCTGACGCGGACACGCAGCTCACCGCGCTTGAGGCATGCCTGACCGCGTGTCGCGCCTGCGCCGCCGAGTGCGAGCGCCACGCGCATCACCATGAGCACTGCCGTCTGTCCGCCGAGGAGTGCCGCCGGTGCGAGCGCGCCTGCGATGACCTGCTCGCGGCCCTTGGCGCCGCGTGACGGTCAACCTGACGCGTCACGGATGGACGCGGACCGGCGTCGTGTCCCGCGCTGGGGACCGGGCGCCCGAGACTCGAAATCTCCCTGGGGTCCCTCGCTACGCGCACATCCGGCCGCGGCGGCTGCCGCCCACCGTGTCGAGGCGCTCGCCGACACGCACGGCATCGACCGCGACTTTGCGCGCCGGCTGGCCGCCGAACTGCACCGCTACGAGGAGCGTCGAGCTGCGCGCCCTGATGGCGTCGCGCCCGCTCACGGTCCGCCAGACGGTCGCACCAGTCCAGCGCCATCGCGTATCGGTTCATCGCGAGCTCCGATTGCCGGTCGACCGATCGCCGCCATGCTCAGCCGATGCCACGGTTCTCACGAGGCTTCCGCGGTCGCCGGGTGGATGTCGATCCCGCGTGCGTGCCGCCGGGTCAGTACGTCACACGCGACTCTCCCGTGCTCTCCGCCGGGCCGATGCCGCCCACGCCGCTTGATGAGCGGAGGTCTGGCGCCGCCAATGCTGTTGAACCGACATGCCGCGCAGGCGAGGACTGGATACAGGGAGGTGCCGGATGAGGGCGATTGTGGTGACGGACGAGGCCGCGGGAACGGCCGGGATGACGCTGGTGGAGCGGCCCGAGCCGCACGCGGCGGAGAACGATGTCGTCGTTCAGGTTCATGCGTCGGGATCCACACCGGGTGAGCTGACGTGGCCCTCGACCTGGACCGATCGCCGCGGCCGTGACCGGACGCCTTCGATCCCCGGGCACGAGCTGGCCGGAGTGGTCAGCGCCCTCGGCTATGGCACGACGGGGCTGTCGGTGGGCCAGCGGGTGTTCGGGCTCACGGACTGGACCCGCGATGGCACCCTGGCGGAGTACGTGGCCGTCGAGGCGCGTAACCTCGCGCCGCTACCGGGCGACGTCGACTTCACGGTGGGCGCAAGCCTCGCAATGCCGGGCCTGACCGCGTGGCAAGGGCTGTTCGAGCACGGCCGGCTTCAGGCGGGGCAGAGCGTCCTCGTGCACGGTGCGGCCGGCGCAGTCGGATCGATGGTGACGCAGCTCGCCCGAGAGGTCGGCGCCTACGTCGTCGGCACCGGACGCGCGGCCGATCGGCAGACCGCGCTCGACTTCGGCGCGCAGCAGTTCGTCGACCTCGAGAATGACGCCCTGGAAGACGTCGGCACAGTCGATCTGGTGTTCGATGCCATCGGCGGCGACATCGGGAAGCGGTCCGCGGGCCTGGTCCGGGCCGGAGGAACGCTGGTGACCGTCACCGGGCCGGCTGAGGCACGGCCCGTCGACGGCCTTGCGATCGACTTCGTCGTCGTGTCCGACCGCGCCCAACTGAGTGAGGTCGTCCGGCGGGTGCGGGACGGACGAGTGCGGACGAACATCGGCAACGTCTCTACCCTCGACGATGCCGTTGCGGCGTTCAATCCGACCGAGCGGATCCGGGGGAAGACGATCATCCGCGTTCGTCCGTGAGGACTCGGGACGCCGTGCGGTCCTGCCCTCCTCGTGGATAGCGTCACGCCGGACGGGCCGCGTCGTGCCCGAACCTCCTGTTCCTCCTCGGTACCTCGCTACCGACACGGACGCTCACCGCAGGCGGTGAGCCTCGATCCGGCGCCGGCGATCACGCGATCGCCGGCGCGTCTTGATGCCTCCCGAGCGTGCGGGTTTGCTTCGTTCGTACCAACCATCGGGAAAGGACACGTATGCAATATCTGCTCCGCTTCCTGCGCCGCGGCCCCGTCTCGCCGCGTGTGCACGGGACGCTCGACTACCTCCTCGCGGCAGCCCTGATCGCGGTGCCGCTCGCGGTTGACTTCAACGACGACACCGCGACCGTATTGATGCTCGTCCTGGGCGGCGCCGCAACCCTGCTGGCGATCGGCACGAACTGGTCAACCGGCATCATTCGGATCCTGCCGCCGGTCCTGCACGGCGTCGGGGACATCGCCGCGACGATCGTCCTGATCATCGCACCGTTCGTGCTCGGGTTCACCGACGACACGGTCGCGACCGTGCTCTACGTCGTGATCGGTGCCGGCGGATTGGGCGCAACGCTGCTGACCCGCTTCGAGTCCGATCTGATGCCGGACGCGCGCGTCGCGGCGCAACAGCCCGCTGCCTGAGCCCCAGCGCGGCCACTCGTGACGCGACCAAGTGTGGCTCGAGTACCGAGAGGGTGGCAAGTCGCAACCGTCAGCCCCCTCATCGAGGAGACCACGACGGCCAAGACCATCGTGCTGGACGTGCCGGGGTGGGCGGGGCATGTTGCCGGCCAGAACGTCGATGTTCGGCTCACCGCAGAGGACGGCTACCAGGCCGAGCGCTCGTATGCGATCGCGTCGACGCCGGAGAGCGCGAAGGTGGCGTTGACGGTGGAGCGGATCGATGACGGGGAGGTTTCGTCTCACCTGACGGGGGCGCTTCGCGTCGCAGACGATTTGGAGCCGCGCGGTCCCATCGGCGGCCCCGTTCACCTGGCGCATCGACGATGGCGGACCGCTGCTGCTTGTCGCGGACGGCTCCGGCCTCGTGCCGTTGATGGCGATGCTGCGCCATCGCGCGGCCAAGTCGAGCACGGTCGACGCGCGCTTGCTCATCTCCACAGGCTCGCCCGCCGAAGTCCTCTATCGCAGCGAGCTCATGCGGCTGGCGGCAAACGGCGAGAGTATTCCGCAGCACGATCGGCGGAACTAGGCTAAGGCCGCGGGGGAAGGCGAACTGCCCACCACCGATCAGAACGCCGACAGGGTCGCTGGCCGGAAGGTGGGCCGCAGGAGTAGGGTGGTTTGGGCTATGCCGTCGCCGTGGGTGGCTGTCGAAGCGGGGACCGACCTGCTCGCGCGTGCTCGGCAGATTCAGAGGAGCTGGGACCGTCTACTCGGCGAGGGCGCGCTCGGCCCTGAGCTTCCACCACAGGCGACGGCAGGAATGCGGCCGATG
>DASTIC010000077.1:0-2475 GCA_035717845.1 Solirubrobacteraceae bacterium | reverse complement strand
GACTAGGGCGAGCGTCGAGCGCGCGAACGCATGGCCGGGCGGGCGGTGTTCGGCGTCCGGGTGCTCGATCGCGTCCATCCCGGCCGTCCACGCCCCATCGAGCTCGCCGGCGAGGTAGAGCGCGCGCGCGAGGCTGGCGCGCGCAGCCACGAGCACGGGGTCGGCCTCCGCCTGCGCCAGCTCGACGGCTGACCTGCCCTCCATGACTGCACGACCGACGCCGCCGACGGCCGAGGCCGCGCGGACCATGGCGGCCACCGCGCGGACGTACGGGGTGACGTGCTCCGGGCGTTCCGCCGCCGCGCGATCGGCGAGCCGGAGGTAGCGCCGCTGCTCGACCGCGGACTGTCCGATCATCGCTGCGGCCGTCGCGGCCCCGACCGCGAGCTCGGGGTGCGCGACGACGAGGTCGTCCGGCAGCGTGCCGACCCAGCGAAGGAGCGTCCGCGCGCTGCCCGCTCTGATCAGCTCGAGGTGGTGCTCGACCATGAGTCGTGCGACGAGCTCGTGGTCGCCCGCCGCGGCTGCATGGTGAGCTGCCTCGACGGTGAACGAGCGCTCACTCAGCCACAGCCCGGCGCGCCGGTGGATCTGCGCCAGGGCGTCGGGCTCGATCGCGCTGAGTTGTGCCGTCCCGTACTCGGCGAACAGGGGATGGATGCGGTACCAGCCGCCGTGCTCCAGACGACTGATGAGGAGGTTCGAGCGCTCGAGGCGGGCCAGCATCGCCGCGGAGTCGGTACGGCCGAGCACGCCGTCGCAGAGCGCCGGGGTGAACCGGCCGAGAACGCAGACGGCGAGCAGGAACGCGCGCACGTCGTCGTCCACCGACTCGAACACCTCTTGGGTGAGGTAGTCGGCGACGAAGCGGTTGCTGCCACCGAAGTCGCGGACTGCGTCGTTGGGCTCGTCGACGGCTCGCAGCCAGATCGTCGCGAGCGCCAGTGCGGCGGGCCATCCTTCGGTCCGCTCGTGCAGCGATCGAACCTCCTCGGCTCCGAGCTCGACGCGGCCGCGCTCGACGACGAGCTCGCGGGTCTCCTCGCGGCTGAACGCGAACTCGGCGGCGCGGAGCTCATGGAGCTTGCCGCCGGCGCGCAGCCGCGCCAAGCGGAGCGCCGGGTCGGCTCGCGAGATCGCGATCACACGCGCGTTCGGCGGGAGATGCTCGACGGCGTAGTCGAGCGATCCGAGGCAGTCCGGGTTGTCGACGGCCTGCACGTCGTCGAGGACGACGACGAGCTCGTCGCCGAATGCCGCGATGCCGTTCATCAGCTCGTCCACGCCATGCTGGATCCCGCCTCCGGTCGCGCGGAGCCGCTGCAGCGCCAGTCTCCCGAGCCCCTCACGCACGCGATCGACGGCGGTCGCGACGTACAGCCAGAGCCTGACGGGATCGTTGTCGCCGGCGTCGAGCGAGATCCAGGCCACGGGTGCCCGGCGACTGCCGCACCAGTCCCGCACCGCCGTCGTCTTCCCGTAGCCCGCCGGCGCGGCGACGAGCGTCAGCGGCATGCCTGCGCCGCGGTCGAGCGCGGCCGAGAGCCTCGGCCGGGGGACGGTCCCGTGCGCATGCGGCCGCGGCGCCGCGAGCTTGGCCTCGGCCAGCGGGATCGCCCCGTTGACGTCAGGCAGGTCGGAGCGCGAGTCCATGTTCGGTGCTCGCGTCCTGCCCTCAGGCCCGATCCGCGCGGGAGCCACGCGTCGGCGTCAACGGCACCGCGAGCGTGTCGCGTCCGGCCAGGTCCGACATCGGTGTGCTCCCCTCGCTGAGGTGCTGCTGCAGCAACCCACACATCATGCACTCACGGCGGTGCGGCGCGAAGCCCCGCGTCCGCCTCCAGCGGTCCCGGTCAGTGCGTGAGGAAGACCTTCAAGGCCGCCAGGACGAGGCCGAGCCCGACGTTCGCCGCGACGACGAGGAGCATCGCCGGCCAGGGAAGCCGTTCGACGCGGGCGAAGACGACGCCCTGGGCCGCCAACACGACGAGGCCGGCGCCGAAGGCGAGCCAGACCGCGGTGTTGGTCGACACGACGCCGAAGGATCCCAGCAGCAGCGCGGCGAAGGGCGGGACCGCCGCCTCCACGACCGAGCCCTCGCGGCGGGCGATCAGCCGCAACTCGGCCAGGGAGACGCGCTCGTCGTGGGCGACGCTGTGCGCCAGTGCGTGCGCATAGACGTGCGCGGCCCAGAGGACGACGGACGTGACGGCGACCATCGCGGCGATGCGCCCGGCGTCGCCGGGGAACGCCCGCACCCCGGCGACGAGCACCGCCAGGACGACGATGGTCCCGTAGACGAACCCCGCGAGCCGCTCGCCGATCGCCGGGCGAGGGCGCCGGGCCGCTCGTGGACGCTGCGCCTCGCCGGCCATGTGCGCATCATGCTCGGCCCGCGCGACGTGCGGCAGCGGGAGTGTCGCTCTCGGAGCGGACTCGATCCGGCGCGTCCGCGGGCTCAGCCGGCCAGCAGGG
>DASTIC010000076.1:0-2674 GCA_035717845.1 Solirubrobacteraceae bacterium | reverse complement strand
GGGCGTGCGCCGGGTGGACAACCGGGCGTCGTTCGCGACCGTCGCCGTGACGCTCCTCGGCGACACCGACGTCGGCGCCGCCGGCGTCGAGGAGGACGACAACTGGACCGCCGCCGACGCCGCCGACGACGCGCTGCGCGTGCTCGAGGTCGCGGCCGGCGTCCTCGTCGTCGCGGCCGCGGTGCTGCTCCCGCTCGCGCTGTTCTCGCTGCTGGCCTGGCTGGCGCGCCGTGGCGTCACCCGCCGCCGGCGCGAGCGGGCGCTCGACATGGCGTGAGCGCACCGTGGCATGCTCCGCTCGGCATGACCGCGAGCGGAGAGGACACCGCCACGCTGCTGGCCCGCGTGCCCGTGTTCGACGAGCTCGCGGACGAGGATCTGCGCCGCGTCGCCGACGTGGCGGTGCCGCGGCGGTTCGAGCCGGGCGAGGTCGTATTCCGCGAGGGCGACGACTCCGACACCTGCTACGTCGTCCACGCCGGCCACGCGCGCGCCATCCGCGAGCACCCCGACGGCCGGCAGATCACGCTCGCGACGTTCGGGCCGGGCGACATCTTCGGCGAGCTGGCGATGTTCGACGACGAGCGGCGGTCGGCGACCGTGGAGGCGACCGACGAGCTCGAGGTGCTCGGGATCCTCGGCGGCGATATGCGTCGGCTCCTGCGGCTGCACCCGGACATGGCGGTCAAGCTCGTGATCTCGCTCGGGCGCCGGCTGCGGGCCGCCAACGAGCGGCTCGCGAGCCAGTCGTTCCAGACCGTGCAGTCGCGGGTGGCGGCGGTGCTCGCCCAGCTCGTCGAGCAGGCGCAGTCAGAGGGCGCGGGCGAGCGCGACGTGCCCGTGGTCGCGACCCAGGCCGACCTCGCCAAGCTCGCCGGCTCCTCGCGCGAATCCGCCAGCCGCTTCCTGGCCGTGCTCGAGCGCGCCGGCGTGATCACGCAGGGCCGCGGCCGCCTCACCGTGCACGACCCGGGGGCCCTGGGTGGCTACGTCTACTGACCGCGACCGCGGGCGACCACCGCTGCGCGAGCACTCGTTCGGCGGGGTCGTCCTGCGCGGCGACGAGGTCCTCGTCATCACGCCGATCGGCAAGCGGCGCGTGACGGGCCTGCCCAAGGGCGGGGCGAATCCCGGCGAGACGCCGGAGCAGACCGCCGCGCGCGAGGTGCGCGAGGAGACCGGCGTCACTGCGAGGGTGCGCGGCCCGCTCGGGGACGTCAACTACTGGTACCGGCGCGGCGGCCGGCGGGTCTTCAAGACCGTCCACTTCTTCCTCTGCGACTACGTGTCCGGATCCACGGACGACCACGACCACGAGGTCGAGGACGCGCGCTGGATCCCGCTCGCGGAGGCTCGCACAGCGCTCAGCTACCCGGGCGAGCGGGCACTGATCGAGCGGGCGCTGTCCAACTCGACCAGCGGTCGCTAGTCTGCCGGGCCGTGCAGGTCCTCAACTTCTACTCGACGGTCTTCGCCGACCAGATGAAGCGGGGGCGCAAGACCGCGACCATCCGCCTCGGCGACAAGCGGCACAAGTACCGCAAGAACCAGGTGGTGCTGGTCACGGTCGGCTACCAGTACTCACCGCGCGAGAAGCTCTTCCACGCCGTCATCGACAACGTGGAGGTCAAGCGGGTGAAGGACCTCTCTCCGCGCGACATCGAGCACGACAACCCCGAGTTCCGGCGGACCGAGGAGATGGTCCACTTCCTCGAGCAGATCTACGGCCGCGAGGTCGCGCTCGACGACACCGTGACCGTCGTGCGCTTCTCGCAGATCGTCGAGAACCCGCCGGACTTCCAGGACCGGCTGCGCGGCGTCGGCGGCGCGCAGAATTGAGTGCCAGGGCCACCGTCCGGGTGGCCCTCTGATTCGGACGAGGGCCATCCGGGCCCCCGATGGTCACCAGCTCGGCTCGTCGAGGTCCGGCACGGCGATCACCGTGGACCGGCCGCGGTAGTCGACGCGCGCCCGCCGGCCGGTCCCTCCGTCCTCCGCCAGATGGATGGCGACGGCCTCGAGGTTGTGCGGCTCGCCGAGGTCCTCGTGGAAGGCGTGGGCCGCGAGCGCGCGCATCGGCCCGGAGTGGGCGGCGACGACGGTCAGGGTCTCGCCGGCGTGCGCGACGATCGCCCGCCAGTAGCGGCGGACGGCGACGGCGGGCGGCTCGAAGCCGAGCAGCGGCGTGTGGAGCCAGAAGGCGATCGGGTCGCCGCCCGAGACGTGGATCTCGCGGAAGCGGGCGATGTCGGCGAGCCACCCGGGCAGCTCGTCGAGCGAGCGCCGCTCGCCGGCGTACTCGCCGAACACCTCGGCCTGCTCGCGCACCTCGCCGCCGGCCGCGACCGTGAAGTTGGCGAAGCCGCGCTCGACCGCCGCGGCGGTGCCGAGCTGCCCGGCCAGCACCTCGGCGGTCAGCCGCGCCCGGATGCTCGGCGCGTAGAGGACCCGTACCGGGCCGTGGGCCTCGCCGGCGAGCGCGGCGGCCGCCTCGCGCGCCTGCGCCTCGCCGCGCTCGGACAGCCCGAGGTCGCCTTCGTAGCCGGCGGTCTCGCCGTGCCGCAGCAGCCGGATCTCGGCGGTCACGCCTCGGTGTCCTCGTAGCGGTTCTCGCCGGGGCTCCGTCGCACGGACCCCCATCCATAGCGCGCCCAGCAGACGAGCAGCGCCGCGC
>DASTIC010000075.1:0-20369 GCA_035717845.1 Solirubrobacteraceae bacterium | reverse complement strand
GTCTACCGCTGCGCCGGATGTGGCGCGGAGCTGTTCGGCTCGGACACGAAGTTCGACTCCGGGAGCGGCTGGCCGAGCTTCACGGAGCCCAAGATCGCCGAGGCCGTCGAGGTCCGCCCGGACAACTCGCACGGGATGCGCCGGACCGAGGTCGTCTGCCGCGCCTGCGGAGGCCACCTCGGGCACGTGTTCGACGACGGTCCGCGCGACGCCGGCGGCCTGCGCTACTGCATCAACTCCTGCGCGCTGGAGCTCGACAAGAGCTCATGAGAGCGTTGCGGCGCCGCTGACGAGCGTCAACTGCGCTAGGTAGGAGAGCGAGGGGATCGGCCGCGGCGCACATGCGTAACGCGCCACTCGGCGCCGCCCGGTGATCGAGTGTGCAGTGACGCATCCCTGGGATGCGTTTCGCGACACTCGCGATCGAGGATCGCTCGAGTGGCGCAAGACGCAGCCTCCGTGCACCCCTCAATGCCGCGTTGACGTTCGCCGGGAGCGGCGAAGCGGCGGCTCAGCCGACCTGCGGGCCGCCGAGCTGGGCGCGGAGCGTGGCGATCTCGGTGACCGCGAGGCCGACGTACGCGGCGTGCGACTGCGCGATGTCGTTCTCGAGGTCGGCCATGTAGAGAGCGTTGTCCCCCAGGCCGGCCTCGACGGCGTCGAGACGCTCGGCCTGCAGGCGGTGGAGCCGGTTGCGGGCGTCGGTGGCGGTCATAGGCGCAATGTCGCAGCGGGGCGGGTGGCGGCCAATGTGGAGAGGCCACACCCTTCTCGGCGGTGAGCCTGTGTCTAGAGGTGCGGCTCCCCGCCCCTCCCGGATCACTGCGCGCGGCGAGCGCACTCGATGCAGAGCGCGCTCTCGGGCGCGGCGGCGAGCCGCCCGGGCGCGATCGGCCCGCCGCACGCGTCGCAGACCCCGTACGTGCCCTCCTCGAGCTTGGCCAGCGCGCGGCTGATCCGCTCCTCGCTGGCCTCGAGGTTGGTGCCGACCCCGACGTCGGTGAGGCGGCTGATCGCCTCCGTCGTGCCGTCCCCGATCCGCTTGCCGAACCCGAGCAGGGCGCCCCGCTCCGGCGGCCGGGCGAGGCCGGCGATCCGCTCGCGCAGCTCCGCCTGACGCTCACGCAGCACGCGCTCGGCCTCGGCGAGGTCGGGTGGGTCGGTCATCCCTTCAGGCTACGCGGAGCGCGCCGTGCAAGGACGCCGAGCCTCCGCGGGGCGCCCCGCGTAGGTCTTACCGTGAGTGCGATGGCCACCGTCATGGCCCGGGGGCTGGTGAAGACGTTCGGCGAGGGCCGGGCCGCGCGGCGCGTCCTCGACGGGGCCGACCTGACCGTGGAGGCCGGCGAGGTCGTCGCGGTCCTCGGCCGCTCCGGGTCGGGGAAGTCGACGCTCCTGCACCTCCTGGGCGGCCTGGACCGGCCCGAGGCGGGGACGATCGAGATCGACGGGGAGACCGTCACGGGCGCCGGCGAGCGCGAGCTGAGCGCGCTCCGGCGCCGCCGCATCGGCTTCGTGTTCCAGTTCTTCCACCTGCTCCCCGAGCTGACCGGCGAGGCAAACGTGCTGCTCGCGGGCCGCGTGCGCGGCGCGCACCCCGACGCCGCCGCGCGCGGGCGGGACTTGATCGACGGCCTCGGGCTGCGAGACGTCGCGCAGTCGCTGCCGAGCACGCTCTCCGGCGGCGAGCAGCAGCGGTTCGCGATCGCCCGGGCCCTCGTCAACGACCCGGCGGTGCTGCTCGCCGACGAGCCGACCGGCAACCTCGATGTGGTGGCCGGCGCCGAGGTGCTGCGCCTCCTGCGCGCCGGGGCGGCCGGCGGCCGGGCGGTGGTCATGGTCACGCACGAGCGTGCGGCGGCCGAGATCGCCGACCGCGTGCTGACGCTCCACGCGGGGCGGCTGGTCGCGTGATCGCGCTCGCCGTCGCCGGGCTGCGGGCCCGCCGCGCCCGCACGCTGCTCGCCGCGGCCGGGATCGTCGCCGCCTCGCTCGTGGTCGGCACCGGCGTGACGGTCGGCTTCGGCCTGGCGACGGGCTTCGAGCGGGCGGCCGAGCAGGCCGACCTGCCGGACATCCTCGCCCGCTTCGACGACACCGGACGGGATGAACTCGACGAGCGCGTGCGCGCGCTGCCCAACCTCGCGGCGCGCTCGTATCGCTTCGAGCGCACCAACGTCCCGCTCACCGCGAACGGCCGCCACACGCACCGCGGCGCCTTTCACGTCGTCATGGGCGGGCGGCGCGGCTACCTCGTCGCCAGCGGCCGGGACCTCTCCGGCCGGCCAGGCGAGGTGGTGGCCGAGCAGGGGCTGGCGCGCGAGTGGGACCTCGAGGTCGGGGACACGATCGACGTCGGGCGCGCGGGACCGCTGCGCCTCGTCGGCACCGCCGTCTCGCCGGACAACGTCGCCTACCCGCTCGCCCGCGCCGCGCGGGTGTACGTGCCCGACGTCTACGGCGACGACACGCCGGCCAACCTCGCGCTGCTGTGGCTCAACGACCCGGCGAAGACCGACGTCACGCTCACCCAGGCCCGCTCGGTGTCGTTCGGCCTCGGCCGCCTCGAGTTCGTGACGCGCGACGGGGTGAAGGTGCTGCTCGGGCAGGCAGCCGGGATCGTCATCTCGCTGCTCGTCGCGTTCTCGCTCGTGGCGCTCGTGGCGGCGGGGACGATGCTCGCCGCCGGCGCGCACGCCGACGTCCAGCGGCGGCTCGCGAGCCTGGGCGTCCAGCGCGCGTTGGGTTTCTCGCCCGCCCGGATCGCCGGGCTCCAGGCCACCGAGGCCGCCCTCGTCGCGTTGCCGGCGGCCGCCGCCGGCATCGCGGCCGGGACGCTGGTCGTCGCGGGGCCGTCGGCGGGGCTGCTCGCCTCGCTCAACGAGCGCCCGCCGGGCTGGGCGCTGCTCGGCCCGCTCGCGCTGGCGCTGGCCGGCGTGGCAGCCATCGTCGTGGCGGCCGCCACCTGGCCGGCGTGGCGGGCCGCGCGGCGGCCGCCGGTCGCGATCCTGCGCGGCGGGGAGGTCGCCACGGGCCGGGGCGGCAGTGGTGGCCTGGGGGTGCTCGGCATCCGGTTCGCCACCGCGGCTCGCGGGCGGTGGCTCGCTGCGGTCGCGACGATCGGCGTCTGTGCGGGCGTGGTCACGCTCATGCTCTCGCTCGCCTCGCTGCTCGAGCGGCTGCGCGACGACCCCGGAACGGTCGGCAAGCGCTACCAGCTGACGGTGCCACTCGACGCCTCGCTGGCGGATACCGTCGACGCCATCCCCGGGGTCGCCGACGTCGCCCCGCGCTACGCGACCGACGGCGCCGACTCGTACCGCCTCGGCGAGCCGCTGCGGCTCGTCGCCTTCCCCGGCGACCACACGCGCTTCGAGGCTCCCCCGCTCGCGGCCGGACGCCGGATCCGCGGGCCGGACGAGATCGAGGTGGGGCTCGGGCTGGCGGACGCGCTCGGGCTGCGGCCGGGCTCGACGTTCGCGGTCCAGCTCGCCGGCGGCAGCGAGGCGCGGTTCCGCGTGGCCGGGGTGGTGCGGGCGCTCGAGAACGACGGGCGGATCGGCTGGGTCCAGCCGACGCGCCTGCTCGAGGCGGACCCGGGCCTCGAGCCCTCGCTCGCGGTCCGGCTCGACCGCGGCGCCGACCGCGCCGCCGTGACCCGCGAGCTCGTCGAGCTCGGCGCCCCGCCCCGGTCGGCCGCCGCGGCCACCACGCGCAACGCCCAGTTCCTCGGCGTGCTCGCCGCCGTGCTCCGTGGCGTCGGACTGGCGGTCGGGCTCGTGTGCCTGTACGCGCTCGTGCAGGCGCTCGCCGTGACCGCCCGCGAGCGCCGCGGCGCGGTCGCGCTCCTGCGGGCCTGCGGGGCCGATGCCGGCACCGTCGCGCTCGTGCTGCTCGGCGCCGCGGCGGCGGTCGCCGTGCCCGGCGCGCTGCTCGGCGTCGTGCTCGAGATGACGGTCATGGGGCCGCTCGTCGCCAGGCTCGCCGCCGGCTTCGCGTCGCTGCCCATCGCTCCCGGTCCGGGCCAGGTCGTGCTCGTGGTGGCGGGGCTGCTCGCGCTCGCCGGCGTCGCGACCGCGGTCGTCGCCCGGCGCGTGCTCCGGGAGCCGGTCGTGGCGGGGCTGAGGGAGGAGTGATGCGGCCGCTCGCCCTCCTGGTGCTGCTCGCGCTCGCCGGCTGCGGCGGCTCCGCTCCCGCGGCCTCCCCGCCCGACACTTCGACGCTGCGGACCACGCTCGTCGACCGCGACCGCGACGGCTTCCTCGAGCGCGGCGGCCCCGGCGAGCCGCTGCGCGACCGGGGCACCCCCGCGCGGGCCGGTCGCACCCTCGCGACCTTCGGCCAGCTGACCGACACGCACGTGCGCGACGAGGAGTCGCCGGCCCGCGTGCCGTTCCTCGACCGCCTCGGGGCACCGCTGGACTCGACCTTCCGCCCCCACGAGGCATTCTCGACCCAGGTGCTCGACGCCGCCGTCCGGGCGCTGCGCCACGAGCGGCCGCAGGCCGTGGTGGTCACCGGCGACATCGCGGACTCCGCGCAGGAGAACGAGCTCGACGCCGCCGTTGCCGTACTCGACGGCGGCACGGTGCGCCCGGACAGCGGCGCCCGAGGCTACGACGGCGTGCAGGCCGCAGGCAACCCCGACCCCTTCTACTTCCGGCCGGATACCGACGCTCCCCGCCACCCGGGCGCGCTCGCCGCCGCCCAGCGGGAGTTCCACGCCGCCGGCCTCGGCGCCCCGTGGTACCCGGCGGTCGGCAACCACGATCTCCTCGTGCAGGGCGAGGTCCCCACCACCGATCGGATCGAGGAGCTGGCCGCGGGATCCCGGCTCATCACGGGTCTCGATCCGGGCTTCCAGCCGCCGCTCGACGAAGGCGGGGCGGCGGCGGCGGTCGACGCGCTGCTTACCTACGGCGACGTGTACGGCCGCTCCCAGACCGTGCCGGCCGACGCCGCGCGCCGCCACCCTGACGCCGCGGAGGTCGTGCGCCGCCTCGCCGGCGCGGCGGGCGTGCGGCCAGCGACCGACGACCGGCTCGACTACGTGTTCGACCTCGGCCCCGAGGTCCGCGCCGTCGTGCTCGACACGGTGAGCCGCGAGGGCGGCTCGCGCGGCGCGGTGAGCCCGGCCCAGGTCAACTGGCTGCGCGCCCAGCTCGCGCGCGCAGACGAGCGCTGGACCGTCGTGTTCGCCCACAACCCGCTCGAGAGCTCGGACGGCGGCGAGGCCGCGCTGGCGGCCCTCGACGAGGCCGACCACGTCGTCGCGGTCGTGGCCGGCAACCGCCACCGCAACACGATCGCGGCGCGGGACGGCTACTGGCTGGTCGGCACGTCGTCGCTCGCCGACTTCCCGCAGCAGGCCCGGTTGTTCCGCCTCCGCGAGGCGGGCGACGGGGTCGCGCTCGAGACCTGGATGGTCGACCACGACGGGCGCGGCCTGGCCGGGGTCGCGCGCGAGCTCGCGTACCTCGACGCCCAGGGCGGCCGCCCTCAGGGCTTCGCGGGCCGGCCCGAGGACCGCAACGCCCGGCTCTTCGTGCAGCCATGAGACGGGTCGTCCTCGGCGCCTTCTTCGTCGCCGCCGGCACGCTGCACTTCGTCAAGCCGGGCGCGTACGCTGCGATCGTCCCCGACGTCCTCCCGCGCAAGCGCGAGATCGTCTACGTGAGCGGCGTGGCCGAGATCGCCGGCGGATTCGGGGTGCTCGTGCCGCATACGCGCCGCGGCGCCGGCTGGTGGCTGATCGCCACGCTCGTCGCCGTGTTCCCGGCGAACGTGAACATGGCGGTCAACGCCGACCGCTTCCGGAGCGTGCCCGAGCCGCTGCTGTGGCTGCGGCTGCCGATCCAGGCCGTGCTGATCGCATGGACGTGGTGGGCGGCGCTGCACCGCCCACCACGCTGAACCTGTTGCGCTAGGCGCCGACGGCGACCGGCTCGACGTCGCCTCGCTGCGCCGCCTCGGCGTGCTCGCGTGAGGCGCGGCTCGACACGACGGTCACGGCGAGGATCGCACCGAGCACCGCGAAGCCGGCGCCCACCGCGAACGCGGACTGGAAGCCCTCGGTGAGGCTCACGTTCTGCGACGCGCCCGCGGCCACCGAGTCCGCGGTCTGGCTGTTGGCGATCGTGGCCAGGATCGCGAGCCCGAGCGCCCCGCCGATCTGCTGCGAGGTGTTGATGAGCCCAGAGGCCAGGCCGGCCTCGTGCGGCTCCACGCCGCTCACCGCTGCCACGGTCATCGACACGAACGCGAGCCCGAGGCCCACCGCGGCCAGCAGCGACGGGAACAGGACGTCGGCGACGTAGCTGCCGTCTGCCGAGACCTGCGAGAACCACGCCAGCCCCGCCGCGGTGATGATCAGGCCCGTGACGAGCACCGGCTTGAAGCCGAAGCGCGTCACCAGCCCCGCCGTGGCGCCGGCCGTGATGATGATGCCGACGGCCAGCGGCAGGTAGGCGAGGCCGGCCTCGAGCGCCGAGAAGCCGAGGACCTGCTGCATGTAGAGGGAGATGAAGAAGAACATCGAGAACAGCGCCGCCGCGATGAGGACCGCGGAGATGTTGATCCCGGTGATCGTGCGGATCCGGAAGATGCCCGGGAACGGCATCAGCGGAGCCTGGCTGCGCCGCTCGATCGCGTAGAACAACCCGATCAGCGCGAACGCAAGGGCGCCGAGACCGACCGTCTGGAGGGAGCCCCAGCCGGCGTCGTTGGCGTCCACGAGCGCGTAGACGAGCAGCGACAGGCCGACGGTGACCGTGATGGCGCCCGCGAAGTCGAAGTGGCGACCCTCGACGCGCGACTCGGGCAGCAGGCGCGGGGCCAGCAGCGCGGCGGCGATGCCGACCGGCACGTTGACGAACAGGACCCACTCCCAGCCGGCCCACTCGGTCAGCATGCCGCCGAGCAGCACGCCGACGGCGCCGCCGGAGCCGGCCACGGCGCCCCACACGCCGAGCGCCTTGTTGCGCTCGGAGCCCTCGGCGAAGAGGACGGTGACGAGCGACAGCGCGGCGGGCGACAGCAACGCGCCGCCCAGGCCCTGCACGGCACGCGCCGCGACGAGCCAGCCGGCGCTCGTCGCCAGGCCGCCCGCGAGAGAAGCGCCCGCGAAGATCACGAGGCCGATCATGAACAGGCGACGGCGCCCGAGCAGGTCCGCCATGCGGCCGCCGAGCAGCAGGAACCCGCCGAAGACGAGCACGTACGCGTTGACGACCCACGACAGGTCGTCCTGCGAGAAGTTGAGGTCATCACCGATCGACGGGAGCGCGACGTTGACGATCGACGCGTCGAGGATGACGACGAACTGCGCCGCGGCTAGAAGCGCGAGCGCAAGCCACTTGTTGGTGGCGGTGGATGGCATGGAGACTCCTGGGGAGGAAGACTGATCTGGAATGACAATTCCGGTTCTGAGGAACGATACGGAGGAGCAGTTCCGGTTGTCTAGTGGGGCTAACCGCCCTAAAGTCACGTCTGTGTCGAACGTCATAGACAGGCCGCTCCGCGCCGACGCCAGGCGCAATCGGGAGCGCGTCCTGGCCGCCGCCCGCGCCGTCTTCGCCGAGCAGGGCCGGGACGCGCAGATGGACGACGTCGCGCGCCGCGCCGACGTCGGGGTCGGCACCGTCTATCGCCACTTCCCGACCAAGGACGCGCTGCTCAACGCCCTCAGCGACGAGCTGTTCGCGGTCGTCGCCGCCTATGTGCGCACGCTGGTGGACATGGAGGACGCGTGGGAGGCATTCCGCCAGGCGATGTGGTTCGGCGCCGAGAAGACCGCCGGCGACCGCGCGTTCACCGAGATCATGGCCGCGTCCCGGGACTTCCCGCCGCGCACCTGCCCCGGGAAGGAGGACCTCATCGTCACGACCGGCGAGCTGATGGTCCGCGCCAAGGCGCAGGGCCGGATGCGGCCCGACGTGGTGATCGACGACATCCCGCTCGTCATGTGCGGCGTGGGCAGCGCCAGCGGCATGCCGCACCCGGCGCCCGACGCCTGGCGCCGCCACCTCGCGATCGTCCTCGACGGGATGCGCGCCGAGGCCGCCAGCGGCCCGCTACCCCGGTAGCGGACCGCTCGCGCCTGCGCGACGTCGCGCTCGCGGGCCGCCTGCTCGGCCCGGAGGCGCTGCTCGATGTCGGTGAACGCGGTCACCGAGCCGAGGCCATGGGGCAGCCGGAACGGCGCCGACGAGTACGTGACGTGGATGATCTCGCCGTCACGGCGCACGAGCCAGTCCTCGACGTCGCTCAGCGTCTCCCCCGCCTTGCATGCCTCGGCCAGGCGGCACTCCGCCTCGGGGAACGGCGAGCCGTCCGGGTGCTTGTAGTGGATCGTCTCGTGCCCCGGCCGGCCGCGCAGCTCGTCGAGGTGGTCGTAGCCGAGCGCCGCGATCGCGGCAGGGTTGACGAAGACGACGAAGCCGTCATGGTCGACGACCCACACCGGCTGGGCGATGCTGTCGAGAATCGCCTCCACGGAGGCGGCGGCCCCCATCGGCCAACCCTACCCAACTCTCCCTATCGTGTTCTCCCATGACCGCGCCTGACGTGACCGACCCCGACCTGGAGGCCGTGGCCTGGGACCTCTCCCCGCTGCTCGACGGAGCGGAGGACCCCGACGCCGCCGTCACGCAGATGCTGGCCGAGGCGCAGGAGCGCGCCGACGCCTTCGCGGAGGCGCACGCGGGCAAGGTCGCCGACCTCGACGGGCCCGGCCTGGTCGCCGCCATGCGGGAGCTCGAGGCGCTTCAGGAGCAGCTGGGCCGGGCCGGCTCCTACGCGATGCTGAACTTCTCCGGCAACACGGCCGACCCGGCCCGCGGCGCGCTGCTCCAGAAGCTCCAGGAGGGCGCGACGCGGATCGAGACGACGCTGCTCTTCTTCGAGCTCGAGTGGGCGGCGCTCGAGGACGAGCGCGCCGACGAGCTCCTCGCCGCCGACGGGCTCGACTTCGCGCGCCATCACCTGCGCACCGCCCGCCGCTACCGGCCGCACCTGCTCTCCGAGCCCGAGGAGAAGGTGATGGCCGAGAAGAACCTCACCGGGCGCACGGCGTGGAGCCGGCTGTTCGACGAGCAGGCGTCGGCGATCACCGTCGACCTGGCTAGCGATAGCGGCGACGAACCCGAAGGGCGAGGCAGAGGTGCCGAGCCCGTCTCCCTCGAGGTCGCGCTCTCGCGGCTGTTCGCGCCGGACGGCGAGGTGCGCGCCCACGCCGCCGGGCGCGTCACCGCGGCGCTCCAGCCCGGCCTGCGCACGCGCGCGTACGTGCTCAACACGCTGCTCGCCGACAAGATGGTCGAGGACCGGCTGCGCTCGTATCCGCACTGGCTGGCGAGCCGCAACCTCGCCAACGAGGCGTCCGACGAGTCCGTCCAGGCGCTGATCGACGCGGTCCGCTCCCGCTACGAGCTGCCGCGCCGCTGGTACCGGCTCAAGGCGCAGCTGCTCGGCGTCGACCGGCTGCGGGACTACGACCGGATGGCGGCCGTGACGGCCGAGGACGAGCGCGTCGAGTGGCCGCGCGCCAAGTCGATGGTCCTCGAGTCCTATGGCGCGTTCTCCGACGAGCTCGGCGACCTCGCGCGCCGCTTCTTCGACGAGTCGTGGATCGACGCGCCGGTGCGGCCGAACAAGCGCGGCGGCGCGTTCTGCGCCTACACGGTCCCGTCGGCCCACCCGTACGTGATGCTCAACTACACGTACAAGCGCCGCGACGTGCTCACGCTCGCGCACGAGCTCGGGCACGGCGTCCACGCGGCGCTCGGCGGGCGCCAGGGCATCTTCCACATGGCCACGCCGCTGACGATGGCCGAGACCGCCAGCGTGTTCGGCGAGACGCTGGTCTTCGGGCGGCTGCTCGAGCAGGCGTCCACGCCGGAGTCGCGGCTGGCGCTGCTCGCCGAGAGCATCGAGGGCTCGATCGCCACGGTGTTCCGCCAGGTGGCGATGAACCGCTTCGAGCACCTGATCCACACCGAGCGGCGCGAGGCCGGCGAGCTGGCCGTCGAGCGGCTCGGCGAGCTGTGGGCGGAGTCGCAGAGCGAGCTGCTGGGGGACGCCGTGGAGGTCACCGAGGGCTACCACGCCTGGTGGTCGTACGTGCCCCACTTCATCGGCTCGCCCGGCTACGTGTACGCGTACGCGTACGGGCAGCTGCTCGCGCTCGCCGTCTACGCGCGGTACGAGGAGGAGGGCGAGAGCTTCGTCCCCGCCTACCTCGAGCTGCTCGAGGCGGGCGGCTCGCGCAGCCCGGAGGAGCTCGGCCGCATCGTCGGGGTCGATCTCGCCGACCCCGGGTTCTGGGACCGCGGGCTCGACATCGTGGAGCGCCAGCTCGACGACGCCGAGGCGGCCGCCCGCGAGGCCGGCCGGGTCTCGAGCTAGCCGCCCTCGACCAGGTCCGTGAAGCTCTCCCCGCCGTCGGTGGACTGCTTGATGGTGCCGTCGATCAGCGCCACGTAGAGCGTCTCGCCGTCCACCGTCATCGCCTGCGGCTCGCCGCCGGTGGTCCCGCGCTCCTCCCAGGTCTCGCCGCCGTCGGTCGAGACCTTGACCGGCCCGCCGGGGTCGATCCGGTAGAGGTCGCTGCCCTCCGCCCACGCCAGGCGGACGTTGGGGATCGGATCGTTCGGCCGCCAGCTCCCGCCCGCGTCGCGCGAGACGAAGAGGCCCCGCTCGGTGCTGCCGACCCAGCGCCGCGGGTCCGACGGATCGACCTCGAGCGAGACGAGCGGCATCGGGGCCGCCCGCGTCTCCCACTTGCGGCCTTCGTCCTCGCTCACCAGCACCTGCGCCTGCTGGAAGAGCGCCGCCACAAGCGTGTCGCCGGAGGGCTCGATCGCGTGGAAGTCGGCGGTGCCGAGCTCGGACACCGGCGACCACGTCTTGCCGGCGTCGTCGGACGTGATGAGCCCGAGCTGCGGCGGGAGCGTCTCGCCGGCGGCCGGATGGCCCGAGGCGAGCGCCTGGTCCGGGCCCGTGAAGCGCACGACGAGCGACTCCGAGACCTTGCCGGTGCCGTCCGGCGTGCGCAGCTCGCCGGTGATGCGCTTCGGCTCGCCTCCGCCCTCGGGGATGCGGAACAGGCCTGTGTTCGTGCCCATGTAGAGCATCGAGTCGGCGGGGTTGACACTCAGCGAGCCGACGATCGGCGGGTCGCCGTCGGGGTCCACCCACGGCACCGCCAGCTCGCTCGTCGCGGCCGTCGAGGTGCCGCCGTCGTCGCCACCGCATCCGACCGCCGCCATCAGCGCGACGAGCACCACTCCCAGCCTCCGCATGGCCATCAGGGTAGGAACCCGGCCCGCACCATGAGGCGCACGATCGTTCGCGCGACGGCCACGAGATCGTCGACGGCGACCCATTCGTCGACCGCGTGCGCGCGCTCGAGGCCGCCCGGACCCGCCATCACGCACGGGATGCCGCGAGTCGTGAACAAGCGCATGTCGGCGCCGTAGGGCGACCCGACGAGCGCCGGCGGGCGGCCGCGCTCGTCGGCGATCGCGCCTGCCACCGCGCTCACCCAGGGGTGGTCGAGCGCCGTCTCGCCGGGGAGGAAGGCGCCGCCCGTCCAGTGGACCTCGGCGGGAGCCTCGCCGTCGTCGAGGGCATCGCGGACCGCGCCCTCCAGCGCGCTGCGCACCGCGGCAGCGTCGGCCCCGACCGGCACCCCGACCCGGCCCTCGAGCTCCACCCGGTCAGGTACCTGGCTCGACCACGTGCCGCCATCCACGCGACCGATCAGCAGTGGGTAGGGCAGCGCCATCTCGGCCATCAGCGGATGCTCGACCGCGGCGTTCAGCCGCTCCTCCAGCTCCGCCAGCGCCCGATGCACGCGGACGAAGCGGTCGATCGCCGAGCAGCCCTCGAGCCGCACCGCCGCGTGGGCGGAGCGGCCGGGGATCACGCACCGGAAGGTGAGTGCGCCGGCCTGGGCGCAGACGACGTCGAACGCGGTCGGCTCGGGGATCAGCGCGGCGTCGAACTCGGCGTCGCGCTCCAGCGCGGCGAACGTGCCCAGGCCGCCGTCCTCTTCGGAGGCGACGCACTGGAGCACGACGGTCGGCGCGGGGGCGGCCGCGGCGCGGACGGCTCCGAGCGCGTGCAGCGCGGCGACGACCGCGCCCTTCATGTCGGCGGCGCCGCGACCGTAGAGGCGGCCGTCCTCGCGTGCGCCGGCCCACGGGTCGTGGCGCCACGGGGCCGTGCCGGGGCCGACGACGTCCACGTGCCCGTTCACGCACAGGCGCCCGGGTGCCCCGCCGGCCACCGTCGCGGTCAGGCCCCAGAGCTCCTCGCGCGGCGCCTCCTCGCCCGGGTGATCGGCGTGAGCGCGCAGCGCGGCGAGGTCGTAGCGGTGCAGATCCGGCTCCAGGCCGTGGGATGCGGCCATCGTGGCCAGCGCCTCGAGCGCCGGCCGCTCGTCGCCCGTGACGCTCGGGATCCGCACGAGGGCGGCCGCGTCCCGCGCCAGCGCGTCGGGGTCGAGCGCCGCGAGCGCTGCCGCTTCGGGATCCATGGAGCGGGCGAGGCTACACCTGAACCATCGGGGAGTGGTCGTCCCTTCGGACGACCCGTAACCTCGTTGTCGCGACAAGGGTCCTCTCCGCAATCGCGGGTCGAGGTTGGGACCCGCCCCGCCCGCCAGGGGCGGGTCCCAACCTGGACCCGTGCCGGAAGCACGGATCCAGACAAAGACGACCGGCAACCCCGGCGCACGACGCGCCGGCCGCCGGCCCGATCATCACGTCAGAGCAGGACGCTCCGACGATCGGCGCCCGACTGGTTCCGGCCGACCTGCTCACCGGTTGACGGATCGAGTGTGGTGGCCCCACCGACGGACGCGGAGCCCCCGTTACTCTGGAATCCCGGTGTTACGAGACAGTGAGCAGGGCATGAGCAGCAACGACACGGCCGTCGACCTCGGAGCCCGGGTTCGGCAGCTGCGGCGGGAGCGCGGGCTCACCCTCAAGGCGCTCGGCGGTGAGGCCGGCCTGTCGCATCCCTTCCTGAGCCAGCTCGAGCGCGGGCTCGCGCGGCCCAGCGTGGGCTCGGTGGAGCGGATCGCGCACGCCCTGGGCGTCCCGGTGACGGCGCTGTGGGCACGACGCTGCAAGGCTCCGGCGCGGATCACCCGCGCGGGTGAGGGGTCGCTCACGCCGCATCCGGAGCGCGGCGTGCCGGGGGGCGTCCGGGTGCTGCCCGGCGACGACTCCGCGCTGCACGTGCGCGAATGGTCGGGCGGCAGCCGCTCGTGGGCGGCGGGCATGGAGACCGTGGCCGGGGAGCTGCTGGTCTACGTCGCCCGCGGGTCGATCGAGGTCGACCTAGACGGCACCGTGCACGCGCTCGACGAGGGCGACGCGCTGCGCTTCGACGGCAGCGTGCCGCACCGCATCCGCCGCAGCGGCGGCGTGGCCACGCGCGCGCTTTTCGTCTCGCAGACCTAGGCGCGCCGGAGCCGGTGGATCGCCCCGCCGGCGAGCTGGGGCGTCAGCGACGACACGATCTGCCAGTCGGCGCGGGCGGCTTCGAGGAACGGCGCGGCCGGCTTGCGGCCGGGGTCGGCGAGCCATACGTCGGTGGTCAGGCGCGGGAGCAGCTCCAGCAGCGCGTCGCCGTTGCGCGGCTCGTAGAGGACGTCCGCGGCGAGGACGAGGTCCCACGGCGCTCGCTCGAGCAGCGGGGCCGGCTCCGTCCACGAGCACACGAGCGTCTCGAGGCTCGCGCCGTTGCGCTCGGCGTTGGTGCGGGTCAGCTCCACGGCCTCGGGCGACCAGTCGGTGGCGAGCACCCGGCCGCCGGCGAGCGCGGCGGCGATGCTCGGCAAACCGAGCCCGCAGCCGAGCTCGAGCGTGCGGGCGCCGCGCAGCGCGCGACCGGAGATCGCGGCGGCCAGCGCCCGGGCGCTCGGCCACAGCTCCGCCCAGTAGGGCAGGAACTCCTCGTGCTCGAACGCCTCCTCGTCGAGCAGCGACTCGGCGTCGCGCGGCCGCAGCACCCGGAGGTCGCGCCCGTGGAGCGGGACCACCTCCTCGACGAGATCGTGCATCGACGTGGTTGTATCCGTCCATCGCGCGAGGGGATTCACGAGTCACTTCCGTTGACGTCGCTCGGCACGCGGGAGTGTCGCAGTCGACCGTCTCGCTCGTCCTGTCCGGCAAGTCGGCAGGACGCATCTCGGCGCGCACCGAGGCCGCCGTGCGGCAGGCCGTCGAGGAGCTGGGCTACCGGCCGAACGTGGCGGCCCGCGCGCTGCGCACGGGCACGGCGCGCACCGTCGGGCTCGTGGTCACCGACGTCACGCATCCGTTCTTCGGACCGGTCCTGCGCGGCGCCCAGGTGGCGGCGTGGCGGGCCGGTTACGCCGTCGCGCTCGTCGACGTGGCGAACGACCCCGAGCGGGAGCGCGACTCGTTCGAGGCGCTGCGGGCGGGACCGGTGGACGGGTTCCTGTTCTTTACGGTCGAGCCCCCGGCGGGCACGGGCGAGCACCTGGTCGCGATCGAGGTCTCGCCGCCGGGAATGCCTTCCGTCCGGTTCGACACCGTGCGCGGCACCGAGCTGGCGATGGAGCACCTGCTCTCGCTCGGGCACGAGCGGTTCGGCCACCTGTCGTCGGAGCTCGAGGCCGAGACCTTCCAGCTGCGGCGTGACACCGTCGCCGCGATCCTGGAACGGCACGGGTTGCCGCCCGGTTTGGAGACCCGCGCGCCGTTCACGTTCGAGGCCGCGGCCGCGGCCGCCCGCGAGCTGCTGACGGCGGACGAGCGGCCGACGGCGATCTACGCCGACGACGATCTGCTCGCCGGCGGGGTCTATCTCGCCGCCCGCGAGCTGGGGCTGCGGATCCCCGGCGACGTCTCGGTCGTCGGGTTCGACGACCTCCCGTTCGCGAAGGTCTTCGAGCCGCCGCTGACCACGATCGCCATCGACGCCGAGACGCTGGGGTCGACGGCGTTCGAGGTGCTGGAGGCGGCGATGAGGAACGACACATCCGAGCCCGAGGCTCGCATCCTGCCGGTCGAGCTCGTCGTCCGCGAGTCGACCGGCCCGCCGCCCGGCCGCTCGGCGATCCGTGACGAACGTCAACGGCGGCATTGAGGGAGGGTCCGGATGCGGCGGTTGATGACTTGACGGCGAATATCGCCGTCAAGTGAGCACGCAGCGCTCCCCCCTCGTGACGCCGACCGCGATGGGGATGGAGGCCGCGCATTGTGGCGTACGTCACTTGACTCTGAAGTCATACGTATTATGCTCATTCGTATGACCCTCCCCACTCTTCTCATCGCCGGCGTGCTGGCGCTCACCGTTGTGAGCGGGCTCGCGCCGGCCCAGACCGCACCAGACCGGCGCGCCGTCGTGGTCGTCGACGCGGCCGCGGCGCGCGATCCGGCGGTCCTCGCCGAGGCCCGCGCCGCCGTCGCGGCCGCCGGCGACGACGCGCAGTTGCGCGTGCCGCGCACCGCGACCGAGCAGCTCTCGGTCACTCACGTCTTCGCCGCCCGCGGCTTCGGCCTCGTAGTCGGCGTCGGCCTCGACCACCGCGTCGCCGTCGCACCCGTCGCCTCGCACTACCCGGACACCCGGTTCGTCAGCGCCGCCCCCGGCGAGGTCGCCGCGGCGCTCGACCCGGGTGCGTGAGGCGGGACCCGGCCTCCCTAACCAGCCGTAGTTGACGTACTCGTACCCTCAGGCACGCGTGCGCATTGTCCTGCTGATCCTCCTCGCCGCCCTCGTGGTGCCGGCCGCGCTCCTGGCCGCGCCCCGCGACCAGCCGCGCGAACCGCCGTCCGTCGTCGTCCCCGTGCCGACGGAGGCGCCGGCACCGCTCCCGCCGATCGCCACCCCGACCCCGGCCCCGCTACCGCCCGTGGCGAAGCTCCCGCGGTCACGCGCGCTCGGGCATCCGTGGGCCGGGCGGCTGGTGAACGGCCGCAAGCTCCCCCCGCGCGGCGAGGGCTTCCTCACCTGGGATCCGGTCCTCAAGCAGGTCGGCAACCGGCCCTGGCGCCGCTGGGGCACGGCGCGGCTGCTGCGCACCGTGCGCTCGGTGCTCGCCGCCCACGCCCGCCGGCATCCCGACGCCCCGCCGGTGCTCGTCGGGGACCTGTCACGCCGCCGGGGCGGTGACTTCGGGCCGCGCTTCGGCGGGATCGGCCATGCGTCGCATCAGAACGGGCTCGACGTGGACGTCTACTACCCGCGCCGGGACGGCAAGCTCAGGTCCCCGCGCCGTCCCGCCCAGGTGGACCTCGCCGCCGCGCAGGAGCTCGTCGACGCGTTCATCGCGGCGGGCGCCGTCAACGTGTTCGTCGGCCCGTCGCTGGACCTGCGAGGGCCGGCGAAGATCGTCTCGCCGCTCGTGCACCACGACAACCACCTGCACGTGCGACTCAGGGCTCCGCGTTAGGCGGCGGGAGACGCCGCTCGAGCTCGCGGCGCACGTCCAGCCGGATCGTGTCGAAGTCCCGCTCCAGGTCCCGCTCGACGCGCTCGACCTCGCTGTCGAGCTGGCGGTCGACCTCGCGGCCGGCGGCCACGAACATCAGCGCCGTCCCCCCGAGCACGACGGCGGCGAAGACGGCGAGCATTGCGGCGATCGGCCACAGGCCCGCGCGCCGGAAGGAGCGCCCGCAGTACGGGCACTCGCGCCCGTCGGCGTAGGAGATGCGAGCGCAGTGCGGGCACACGCGCTGGACGGCGTTCGGCTCCACCCGCCAGAGCGTATCGTCGCCTCGATGGCTCCTCTCGCACTCGTCACCGGCGCATCGACCGGCATCGGCCGGGCCTGCGCCACGCGCCTCGTCGACCTCGGATTCCACGTGCTGGCGGGCGTGCGCAACCTCGACAACGCCCCCGAGCGCACCGAGGCCCTTCGGCTCGACGTCACTTCAGAGGACGACGTGGCGGCGGCGGCCGAGCGCATCGGCGCCGAGTTGCACGTGCTCGTCAACAACGCCGGGATCGCGGTCAGCGGACCGGTCGAGGTCGTGCCGGTCGACCACTGGCGCCGTCAGATGGAGGTCAACCTCGTCGGTCAGGTAGCGGTGACCCGCGCGCTGCTCCCCGCGGTGCTGCGGACGCGCGGGTACATCGTGAACATGAGTTCGATCGGCGGCCGCGTGGCGAACCCGCTGTTCGGCCCGTACTCGGCGTCGAAGTTCGCGCTCGAGGCGATGAGCGACGCGCTGCGTCGCGAGGTGGCGCCTCACGGCGTGAGAGTCGTCCTGGTCGAGCCGGGCGGCATCGCGACGCCCATCTGGGACAAGGGCCACGCGGACGCGGACCAGATGCTCGAGGGGGCCGACCCAGACGCCGTTCGCCGCTACGGCACGCTGATCGAACAGGTGCGGCGCTCGACCGAGCGCCTGGCGAGGGAAGGGCTCCCGCCCGAGGCGGTCGCCGAGGTGGTCGGGACGGCGGTGACCACGCAGCACCCGCGGGCGCGGTACGTGGTCGGGCGGCAGGCGCGGATCCAGGCGGTCGCGGCCCGGCTGCTGCCGGACCGCGGGTTCGACGCCTTGGTGGCGCGCTACTTGAGGCGGTAGATCATCCGCGCGCGGCTGAGGTCATACGGCGAGACCTCGACGCGGACACGGTCGCCCGGGTTCACGCGGATGCGCGCGCGGCGCATGCGGCCGGCCATGTGGGCCAGCACGGAATGCCCGTTGTCGAGCTCCACGCGGAACATCAGGTTGGGGAGCGATTCCTCGACTACCCCTTCGAGGGCAAGCTTCTCTTCGACGGCCATGGCTGTCACCTCCGGATTCGATGGAAAGAGCGCCCGACAGGGCGGACGCTCGGAAGATCTGGGCGCGGACCCGGGAGTGGCGGCAGCAGCGCCAGGGTCCCCGCAGCTCCCTATATGGTAGCCGCCAGGGCCGTACTCGTAACCGGTGCGACGAAGGCGAACTCGCGGGTCGCGGCCGCTTGCTCGCGATCGAGGACGACGACCGAGGCCCAGCCCTCGCCGGCCGGGACCCGCCGCATCAGCCCGCGCCAGCGCGCCACGTGACGCTCCATCTCGGGCTCCGGCACCGTGCGCCCCCGGCGGCGCTGGCCCGCCTCGGCGGCTGCTCGCGGCGCGTCGAGCATCACGAGGTGGGCGGGACGGCCGCGCAGCCGGGCGAGCAGGGCGATCGCCCTCCGCGCCGCGGCGTGGGTGCCGCGCGAGTGGATGACGGCGGGGCGGCGGCCGGCCACCGCGCCCACGATCCGCGCGTAGTGCCCGATGTACGTGGCCCGCTCCCCGCGCTCGCGGCGATCCTCGGTGTCGACGACCCGCACGGTCGTCCGGTCCACCGCGCGGCGGATCAGGGTGGTCTTCCCCGCGCCCGGCACGCCGGCGACGACCACGACGGCGTCGGAGGGGAAGCGGAGCTGCATCCCGACAGGGTGCCGAGAGCAGGTAACGGCGGGATCAGCCCGGCTAGGAGACGCCCCAGCCGCGCTTCTCGCGCACCTTGTCGCAGTACTCGACGAGCTTGTAGTCGCCCCGGTAGAAGTCCTCGAGGGCGCGCCGCGCGGCGTCGTCGAGCGTCATGTCGAGCGGCTCCTTCTGGCGGTGCGCCCGCCACGGCCCGTGCGGCAGCTTGACGTTGCGCGGGAGCTCGAGCAGCGTGCGGATCTGCTTCCAGTCCGCCTGGAGCGTCTCCAGGCGGCCGATGTAGAGGATCTGCCGCCCGCGCAGGCGGAGCCGCAGCGGACCGCCGGTGTAGCGGTACATCGGCCGGGTGTGGCGGATGGCACGGGCCGCGCGCCGCGCCCGCGCGCGCTCTTCCTCGTCGTCGCTGCCGAGGGCGGCCGCGAGGCGCTGGGGGGTCGGGAACTCCTCGAACGCGACGCGCTCGCCCTCCGTCCACTCGTACAGATACCGCGGCTGGCCCTTGCTCAGACGGCTGTAGAAGCCGCTCATGAACCGGTCGACCGGATCGCGGACGAAGAAGATCACGCGATCGCCCCGCGGGACGTCGGCGATCTTGAAGGCGTGCCGGTGCAGCTCGATCGGCCCCCACGGCGTCTCCGGGATCTCGGCATGCCGGAGCGCCCACTTGATCGCGGTACCGCCCGTCTTGCCGATGTGGAGAAAGTGGACCGCCACGATGTGCGGCGGAGATCGTAGACGAGCCCGCTCGAGGCGAGGTCAGGCTCCCGCCACGGCGCGCGCCGCGGCGAGCACGCTCCCCTCGGCGCCGCATGGCCCGGTGAGCTGGACGCCGACCGGCACGCCGTGGCGATCGGTCCCGCCGGGGACCGCGCACGCGGGGAGGCCGAGCAGGTCCTGCGGCCCGGTGAAGGGGATGACGACGTCGCGGAGGGTCACGGCGCGACCGAGGTGCTCGAACCGGTGGTCGGCGATGCGGGGCGCCGGCGCCGCGGAGACCGGCGTGAGCAGCAGGTCGACGCGCTCGAAGAGCGCATCCATCTCGGCTCCCAGCGCCTCCCGCTCGGCGGCGGCCTCGAGCTGCTCCTGCGGCGTCACGCGCTCGGCGAGCTCCAGCCGGCGCGCGACGCTGCCGGGGTACTCGGCGCGGCGCTCGGGCCACAGGCCGAGGCGGACGTGGGTCGCACGTGCCTCGGTCAGGAAGATCGTCCCGAACGTCTCGTCGAAGCGACGCCAGTCCGGTGCCGCGATGCTCTCCACGCGCGCGCCGGCGCCCTCGAGCGCCCCGGCGACGCTCCGCAGCGCCGCGTCCACCTCGCTCGCAAGCGGCACGGCGAACCCGTCGGGGATCCCGACGACCAGACCCTGGGTGGGAACAGCCTCCGGCTCCCAGTCCGCGATCGCGCTGAGCAGCAGCTCGCAGTCGTCCACCGTGCGCGCCATCGGCCCGGCGTGATCGAGCGTCGGGCTGAGCGGCCAGCAGCCGGCGAGCGAGACGCGCCCGAAGGTCGGCTTGAGCCCGACCACGCCGCAGAACGCCGCCGGCAAGCGGATCGAGCCGCCGGTGTCGGAGCCGAGGGCGAGCGGCGCCATGCCGGCCGCGAGCGCAACCGCCGAGCCGCCGCTGGAGTCGCCCGGAGTCCGGGCGAGGTCGTGCGGGTTGCGGGTGAGGCCGTCCATCGTCAGGCCCCACGCGAGCGGGTGGGTCGTCGTCTTGCCGAGCACGATCGCGCCCGCGGCGCGCGCCCGCCGCACCACCTCGGCGTCGACGTCGGGCACACGCCCGGCCAGCATCGCGGTCCCGCACGCCGTCTCGACGCCTGCGGTGTCGAACAGGTCCTTGACCGCCAACGGGACGCCGCACAGCGGCCCGGTCGGCTCACCGCGCGCCCACGCCGCCTCGGCCCGCCGCGCCTCCGCCCGCGCCCGGTCGAGGCACAGCGCCTGGAACGCCCCCAGCGTT
>DASTIC010000074.1:0-11386 GCA_035717845.1 Solirubrobacteraceae bacterium | reverse complement strand
AGATCACGCCGACCCCGACGGAGACGCCGTCGCCGACCGTCACACCGGGCGCGCCGGAGGCCACTCCAGCGCCTACCGTGACGCCGTAGTGGCCCCTCCCGCGAGCCCCGGCACCCCTGGATCGACCGCTGATCGCCGCCTGGCGGTGTCCTCGACCCTTGAAATCCCAAAGGGATTCCTGCGGGCCTGCGTCCTTGCCAGGCGGCGCCAGCGGCCGCCCATGGGCGCCGGGACCCACGGGAGGAACCACTGATGGCGAAGGACAAGATCCCGACCTCGCGCGTCGCCCGCACCGCGCGGGTCTCCGGGCTGGCGGCAGGCCAGGCCGCGCGCCATCTCGGCACGCGGGCGGCCAACCTCGCGCGGTCCGAGGACGGGCGCCAGGCCGCGCTCGAGCGCCGCAACCTCGAGGCGGCCGAGCAGATCGTCGCCGCCCTCGGGACCATGAAGGGCGCCGCCATGAAGCTCGGGCAGGTGATGAGCTTCCTCGACGTCGGGCTCGTGCCCGAGGAGCACCGGGAGGAGTTCCAGCGCAAGCTCGGCGAGCTGCGCGACGCCGCGCCGAAGGTGCGCTTCGCCGACATGCGCAAGGTGATGGAGGGCGAGTACGGGGAGTCGATCGACGACGTCTTCGAGGCGTTCGACCCCGAGCCGATCGCCGCCGCCTCGATCGGCCAGGTCTACCGCGCGCGGCTGCCGGACGGCCGCGACGTGGCCGTCAAGGTGCAGTACCCGGGCGTCGCCCAGGCGGTGCGGGCCGACATGCAGAACCTGGGGATGATCCTGCGGCTGATGAAGCGGATCGCGCCCGGGCTCGACGTCAAGAGCACCGCCGAGGAGATCCGCGCCCGGATCGGCGACGAGCTCGACTACGAGCTCGAGGCCCAGCACCAGCGCACGCTGTCCCGCATCTACCGCGGCCACCCGTTCATCCGCGTGCCCGAGGTCATCACCGCGCTCTCGCACGAGAAGGTGCTCGTCAGCGAGTACGTGACCGGGCTCGGCTTCGACGCGATCAAGGTGCTCGACCAGGACACGCGTGACCGCGTCGGCGAGATCGTCTTCCGATTCTTCTTCGGGTGCATGTACCGGCACCGCCAGTTCTCCGGCGACCCGCACCCGGGCAACTTCCTCCTCCAGCCCGACGGATCCGTCGCGTTCCTGGACTTCGGGCTCTTCAAGGTGATGCCCGCCGAGCTGATCGAGATCGAGCTCGAGTGCCAGCGCGCCGGCCACGAGGGAGACGGCGAGCGCCTGCACGAGATCTTCAGCCGCACCGGCTTCCTGCGCGAGCCCGACCGCTTCCGGCCCGACAAGCTGCTCGCCCAGTTCCTCGACGCGACGTGGTGGTACGTGCTCGACGAGGAGGTCCACCTCCAGCCCGAGATCGCCACCGAGGTGATGATCGAGATGTCGGACCCGCGGTCGTCGCACTTCGGGCAGATGCGGCACGAGACGCTGCCGGCCGACCATCTGTTCGGGCGCCGCGTGGAGCTGCTCACGCTCGCGGTTCTCTCCCAGCTCGAGGCGCGCGCGAACTGGCACCGGATCGCCCGCGAGTGGATGTACGGCGATGACCCGGTGACGGAATTGGGCGTAGCTGAAGGACGTTTTTATGGGTGATTTCGCCCTCCGGTCACCGGAAACCCCACCCGGTGACCTCCGTGCGACGTTTACTCACGCCGTCTGAATCTGGAGCAGGCTCGTCGTGCCGGGCTTGCCGGAGGGCAGGCCGGCGGTCACGCCCACGCGCTCGCCGGGCTTCACCCAGTCGAGCTCGACGACCCGCTTGACGGCGGCGGCGATCAGGTCCTCGGTCGTGTTGTAGCGCCGCATCGACGCGGCCTGCACGCCCCACATCAGCGCGCAGCGGCGGACGGTCTCGCGGCCGGGCGAGAGCGCGTAGATCGGCACCGTCGGCCGGTGCGCGGAGATCAGCCGCGCCGAGCGGCCGCTCAGCGTCGGGCACACGAGCGCGGCCAGCCCCAGCTCATGCGCCGCGCGGCAGGCGGTGTAGGCGAGCGTGTATGCGGGGTCGCGGCGGTCGCGCCGCACGCGGCGCTCGTTCCACTCGCGGTACGGCGCCGTCAGCTCGGTGCGCTCGGCGATCGACGCGAGCATGGCGACCGACTCGACCGGATACTGGCCGACGGCGCTCTCCTGGGAGAGCATCACCGCGTCGGTGCCGTCGAGGATCGCGTTCGCCACGTCGGTCACCTCGGCCCGCGTGGGGCGGGAGGAGCGCACCATCGAGTCGAGCATCTGCGTCGCCGTGATCGAGGGGCGGGCGAGCGCGCCGGCCAGCGCGATCACCTGCTTCTGGACGATCGGGACGTCCTCGATCCGCATCTCGATGCCGAGGTCGCCGCGCGCGACCATCACGCAGTCGGCGGCGCGGACGATCTCCTCCGCGCGCTGCACGGCCTGCGGCTTCTCGATCTTCGCGATCAGCGGCAGGCGCGTGTGCTTGCGCAGGAACGTGACGTCCTCGGCGCGGCGCACGAACGAGAGCGCGACGAGGTCGACGCCGATCTTCTCGCCGGTGGCGACGTGCGTGAGGTCCTCCTCGGGGACCGACGGGAGCGCGGCCGTCTCGCCGGGGATGTTGAGCCCCTGGCGCGACGCGACGGCGCCGCCGACCTCCACCTCGGCGTCGATCTCGCCGTCGCCGGGCCGCGTGCCGGTCACGCGCAGCCGCACAGCGCCGTCGGCGAGGTACACGATCTCGCCGGTTTCGACGGTCTCCGCCAGGCCGCCCCAGGTGATCGCCATCCGCTGCGCGTCGCCGACGAAGCCGTCGGCGCCGCACACGAAGGTCAGGTGGTCGCCCGGCTTGAGCTCGGCGATGCCGTCAAGCAACGGGCCGATGCGGAGCTTGGGACCCGGGAGGTCCTGGAGGATCGCGACCTGGCGCCCGGCGCGGCCGGCCGCGTCGCGCACGAGCTGGGCGGTCTCGGCGTGCTCCTCCGCGGTCCCGTGTGAGAAGTTCAGCCGCGCGACGTCCATGCCCGCCTGGACCATGCGGACGAGGACCTCGGGGTCGCGCGAGGCGGGGCCGATGGTGGCGACGATCTTGGTCCGGCGCATGTGGCCCGCAGCCTATGGGTTGAGCCAGGCGACCACGGCGAGCACGCGCCGGTGGGCGGTCTCGGCCGGCGGTAGGCCGAGCTTGGTGAAGATCGCGGCGACGTGCTTCTCGACCCCGGAGGGGGTGATCTCGAGCTCGGCGGCGATCCCCTGGTTGGTGCGCCCCTCGGCCATCATCGACAGCACCTCGCGCTCGCGCTCGGAGAGCCGCCGGAGCGGACCCTCCTCGTGACCGGCCACGAGCTGGGAGACCGCGTCGGGGTCGAGCGCCATGCCGCCGGCCGCGACGCGCCGCACGGCGTCCACGAACTCGCGCACGTCGGAGACGCGGTCCTTGAGCAGGTAGCCGACGCCGCCGGACCCGTCGGCGAGCAGCTCGGCCGCGTACGTGCGCTCGACGTACTGCGACAGGATCAGCACGGGGAAGCCCGGCCGCCGACGCCGCAGCTCGAGCGCGGCCTTGACGCCCTCGTCGCGGAAGGCGGGCGGGAGCCGGACGTCGACGATCGCCAGGTCCGGCCCGGTCGCCTCCACGGCGGCGAGCAGTCCCGGGCCGTCGGCGACCGCCCCCACCACGTCGATCCCGCTGTCGCGCAGCAGGCGCGCCAGCCCGTCGCGCAAGAGGGCGAGGTCCTCGGCGATGACTACGCGCATGGAAGCGATGCTTGCACGACGGTCGGCCCGCCGCGAGGGCTGTACACCTCGAGCGTTCCGTCGAGCGCCGCCACGCGCTGCGCGAGGCCCCGCAGACCGGCGCCGGACGGGTCGGCACCGCCGCGCCCGTCGTCGACGACCTCGACGCGGAGGGTGTCCGCCCGGCGGGTCAGCCACACGCTCACGTGGCTCGCCTCGCTGTGCTTGGCGGCGTTCGCGAGCGCCTCGGAGACCACGAACCAGGCGGCTGTCTCGACCGCCGGCGCCGGCTTGACCGCCACGTCGACGTGGGCGGTGGCCGGGATCGGGGAGCGCGCCGCGAGCGCCTCGATCGCGGCGGCGAGGCCGCGCTCGGTCAGCAGGCTCGGCCGGATCCCGCGCGCGAGGTCGCGCAGCTCGGACAGCGCGCGCCGGGCCTCCTCGCGCGCCTCGCCGACCAGCTCGCGGGCGCTTTCGGGGTCGCGGTCGAAGCGCTCCTCGGCCATCCCGAGGTCCATGGCGAGGGCCACGAGCCGCGCCTGGGCGCCGTCGTGCAGGTCACGCTCGATCCGCTCGAGGTCGGCCGCCGCCGTGTCGACGGCGGCGGTCCGCGTGCGCTGGAGCTGCTCGACGCGGGCGGCGAGCGAAGGGGCCAGCAGCAAGCGGGCGAGCGCGGCCTGCGACACGGCCAGCCCGCGCTGGAGCAGGACCGCGACCGGGAGGAGGACGAGCCCGATCAAAGGAGCGATCAGCGCCTCCGTCGTGCTGTCGAGCGTGAACCACAGATAGGTGGCGTCGTCGGGCAGCGCCCCCCACCACGCGGGGGCGGTGAGGCTGCCGAGCGCGTAGGCCCACACGGTCAGCCAGATCGTGCCCCATACGAAGCCGACGACCCCGAACAGGCCGAGGTAGGCGAGGTCCTTCCAGCTCTGCGGGTCGCTGAGCGCCCCCAGCAGCCGCCGGCCGAGGTGACCCTCGTGGGCTCGGTATGCGGAGGGGATCGGCGCGCCGAGCACCAGGGCCGCCCGCTTGCGCTCGAGCTCGGCGAGCAGGCGGAAGAGCGCGAAGGTGGCGAGCACGACCGGCAGGCCCACGATCAGCAGCGCACAGGTGATCGACAGCGTCACGCCCGTGATCCAGACGCAGAAGGCGAGCGTGCCGGAGAGCAGCCCGAGGGCCAGGTACGCGGCCTCGGCTCCGAACCGCCGCAGGCGCGCGGCGGAGATCGGGGGACGGGCAGGGGCTGCGGCTGACACGGCCACGCTCAGAGTCTGCTCCGAGCCGTGGCCCGCGGCCACCGCGCTGCCACCCCACGCGCCGGTGAGGCTGCCCGCACATGCGGGTACCAGTCCTGAGTGCTCATGCGTCTTGTTGCGGTGTGCTCCCGGTCCTCCTCGGGGACGAAGAGGGCCAGGGCAGCACCCGATCGACGCTCGAGCGAGCGGCCCGGTACGCGGAGCTGAGCTTCACCCGGAACATCGAGCCGGCGCTGGACGGCCATCTCGTGATCGGGGCGCGCGGAGACGAGGCCGTGCTCGTGTACCGCACACAGAAGGGTGATCTGAGGCCGCTCGCGCAGGCCGTCGACGGCAGCGCTGAGCTCCGGCCGCGCGAGGGGTACGACGATACGGTCGTCACGAGCGACTCCAGCCCGGCGATCGTTGGGAGCACGACTGCCGTGCTCGTCGAGGGCGCCGGGAACCCGTCCGCCGACCTGTTGCAACTCGAGGGCGACGACGCCCAGCCGTTCACCAAGGTCTTCGGGGCCCCCGAGGCGACCATCAGCGCCGATCCCGGCGCGACCGTCGCTACGGCTCGGCTCGACCTGCGGGACTGACGTCGACCGGCTCGCCGTCGGCGGTGATGCGGCCGCCTTCGCGGAGGTCGCAGATCATGTCCCAGTGCAGGGCCGACTCGTTGGTGCCGCCGGTCTCCGGGTACGAGCGGCCGACCGCGAGGTGGACGGTGCCGCCGATCTTCTCGTCGAACAGGATCTGGCCGACCGGGCGGTCGATCCCGAAGTTCGTGCCGATGCCGAGCTCGCCGAGGCGGCGGGCGCCCTCGTCGGTCTCGAGCGCCGCCTGGAGGACGTCGTCTCCCCGGTCGGCCCGGGCCGCGACGACGACGCCCTCCCGGAACTCGAGCTCGATGCCGGCGACCTCGACGCCACGCGGGCTGGAGGGGACGTCGAAGCGGATGCGGCCCTCGGCGGAGCTCTCGACCGGGCCCGTGAAGACCTCGCCGGAGGGCATGTTGCGGCGGCCGTCGGAGTTGATCCACGTGCGGCCGGCGACGGAGACCGTCAGGTCGGTGCCGTCGGCCTCGATCCGGAGCTCCTGCGCGCGCGAGAGGCGCTCGACCAGCGCGGCCTGGCGGTCGCGCAGCGCGTGCCAGGCGGCGATCGGGTCGTCGCGGTCGAGGAACAGCGCGCGGCGGACGAACGCGGCGAACTCCTCGGTCGCCATGCCCGCCTGCTGGGCGGCGGCGGGCGTCGGCCACACCGTGACGCACCAGCGGCGCCGGAGCGCGGCCACGCGCACGGGCTCACGGGCGCGGGCGGCACGGGCGGTGCGCGCGGGGTCGACCCCCGCGAGCGCGCGCGTGTTCTCGGGCGCGTGGATGGCGAGCGAGGCGTCCGTGCCCTCCGCCTCCGCCAGGTCGACGGGCGGGAAGCCGTCGAGGTGCCGGTCACGCGCCGCGTCCCAGAAGCCGCGCTCCTGACCGGGGAGGGAGACGCGCAGCAGCGGCCAGGCCTCGCGCTCGAGCAGGGCCTGCTGGAGCACGAGCAGCAGCGGTGCCGCGAGCGTCGTCGAGCGCACCACCACCTGCTCGTCGGGCTCGGGCCGCACGCAGTAGTCGCAGAGGAGTGCCGCGAACGCCGCGGGGTCGATCACGGCGTGGCCAGGTCGGGAAACTGCTCGGCCACATGCTCGCGGAGCACGTCGCGGATCCACGCGCGCTCGGCCTGCGAGGCCATCCGGAAGCGCCCGAGCAGCTCCTTCTGGCGGGTGATCGCCTCGGTGCCGGCGATCTCCCAGCTGACCGCGAGGCGCTCGAACAGGAACTCGACGCCGCGATGCCAGGCGTCCTCGCGCGAGAGCGGAGAGCCCGCGAGCGTGGCCGCGTACTCGCGCCGCGTGCCGGGGGACATCGACCCGCGCAGGACGAGCACGTCGCCGTCCGGCGAGCGGTACTCGGCGTTCGGCGCCTTGAGCCTCCTATCGCGCGTCATGCGCCGTCATGCTAAGCGCGGTGCGCAAGCCGACGCGGAGCCGGGAGGTGGGGAGGGGGGAGCGCGTCCTCCCGGGCGTGTGGCGCCTGCGGCTCCCGTTGCCGTGGCCGGGCGTCCCGCACTGCAACGCGTGGGCGCTGGCGGCGGGCGACGGCGTCGTGCTCGTGGACACCGGCATGCACGAGCCGGGGTCGATGGCGCACCTCGAGCGGGCGCTCGACCAGGCGGGGCTGCGGATCGAGCACGTGCGGCTCGTCGTGTGCACCCACGCGCACGTCGACCACTGCGGCCAGGCGCCCCCGGTCGCGGAGCGCGCCGGCTGCGAGGTGTGGCTGCACCCGAACCACGCCCACCACACGGCGGCCGACCCCGAGCAGGCGCTGCTGCGGCGGATCGAGGTCGCGCGGCAGAGCGGGGTGCCCGACGAGCCGCTGCGGCGCTGGATCGAGCAGCGCCGCAGTCAGGGCACGGGGCAGGCGGGGACGCTGCGGGTCGACCGCGAGCTGGTCGAGGGCGTGACGGTGAGCAGCGACCTCGGCGACTGGCAGGTGGTCGAGACCCCCGGGCACGCGCCCTCCCATGTCTGCCTCTACCACCCCGAGCGCCGGCTGCTGGTCTCGGGCGACCACCTGCTCGGCCGGGTGTCGCTCTACTTCGACTTCGGCTACTCGCCGGACCCGGTCGGGGAGTTCCTGACCTCGCTCGACAAGGTCGCGGGGCTCGACGCCCGCCTCGCGCTCGCCGGCCACGGCCGGCCCTTCACCGACGTGCCGGGCCACATCGAGGCCAACCGGGCGCTGGTGGCGGAGCGCCTCGCCGCGGTGCGGGCGGCGCTGGCCGACGGCGAGCCCAAGACCGCCTACGAGGTCGCCCGGGCGGTCTACGGCGACGCGTTCACCGACGCGACCTCGGCGTGGCTGCTCAACAAGACGCTCTGCTGGCTCACCCACCTCGAGCGGCTGGGCGAGGCCTCGCACGCGGGCGACAGCCCGGGGCGCTGGTCCTAGACTTTCGCGCGATGCGGATCGACGAGCACCTCGCCGCGGGGTCCGAGCCCTCGTTCTCGTTCGAGTTCTTCCCGCCCCGCACCGACGAGGGCGAGCGCAACCTCGGCCGCGCGCTGGCCGAGCTGGCGCGGCTCGAGCCGACCTTCGTGTCGGTGACCTACGGCGCCGGCGGCACGACCGACCAAAAGCGCAAGACCGTCGACATCGTGCGCTCGATCAAGGCCCAGCACGGGCTCGAGGCGATGGCCCACTTCACGTGCGTGGGCGCGACGGTGGGAGAGCTGCGGGCGACGCTCGACCTCATGCGCGACGCGGGGATCGAGAACGTCCTCGCCCTGCGCGGCGACCCGCCGCCCGGCGAGACGGAGTGGACGGCCACCGAGGGCGGCCTCTCCTACTCGCGCGAGCTGATCGACATGATCCGCTCCGACTACGACTTCGCGATCGGCGCGGCGTGCTTCCCGGAGGTCCACATCCACGCGGAGTCGCCGGAGAGCGACCTCCGCTACCTCAAGGAGAAGGTCGACGCCGGCGCGCGCTTCCTGATCACCCAGCTGTTCTTCGACAACGCCGCGTACTGGGACTTCGTCGCCCGCGCGCGCGAGGTCGGGGTCGACGTCCCGATCGTCCCCGGCATCATGCCGATCACCAACTTCGAGCAGATCAAGCGGTTCACGGACATGTGCGGCGCCACGATCCCGCACCCGCTCCTGCGCGAGCTCGGCCTGCGCGCCGACCAGCCCGGTGCGGTGGCCGACTTCGGCGTCGCCTACGCGACCCTCCAGTGCGCCGACCTGCTCGCCAAGGGCGCCCCCGGCATCCACTTCTACACGCTGAACAAGTCCCCCGCCACGCGGGCGATCCTGAGCGCGCTGCGCGCGCTCGCCCCGTGGCGGGACGCCGTGCCCGCGTAGGCACGGCGCCCCACCGGGCGATCAGATCACGCCGGCGTCGTGAACAGCGGGCAGACGTAGCCGCCCGCGGCCACGCTCGACCCCGCGATCGGGGCCGACGCCCACCGCGTCGAGCTCAAGCGCGGTGCCACGACCGACTTCATCTTGGCCGAGGACCTCGCGCCGCGCTTCAGGCGGATGACCTCGATCCCGCGAGACATGTCCATCAGGTACACGTAGTCGCCCGACTTGTGCGACTTGCGCGACCGCTTGCCCTTCTTGGACTTCCAGCCCTTGGACGCGCGGTCGTTGTACCAGGCGACGTCCCATGAGTTCGAGGACGGGTTGTCGGCGCTGGTGCCCGTCACGCGGTAGTAGCCGACCTGCCGCAGGTCACGGGCGTTGCTGATGTCGAGGAGCCGCAGGCCCTGGCCGTACCAGCCGGCCGCGAGCGCGGACGCGCGGATCTCGAAGTAGTGGGCCGAGCACCCGAGCGCCGGCGTCGGCGTGTTCGGGTCGTCGTCCCCAGGATCGGTGTCGCCCTCGGGCGTGTCGAGTGCCGGATGGAACGAGTCCAGCGCCTTCATCCGGTACGGGTTCGTCCGAGTCGAGTTCTGGGCCGGCTCGCCGCCCCAGGAGTCCGTCAGGTCGACCGCGACGATCCTGCCGCTCTGATCGCAGGGCCTCGTGAAGTCCTCCTCGGTGCCGATCAGGACGTTGTTCTTCTTCACGCCTGCCGCCCGGACCGCTCCGTCTGTCGGCCGGCCGGAGTTGTGCATGAAGTCCGTGGCCTGCGCCACGCCGTCATCCCCGCCTCGTGCCGGCGGGACGTCCCACTGGATGCCGCCGCCTGCCACCAGGATCGGGTCGAACGGCGTCGCCCGGCGCCAGCGGTTCTGGTACGGGTCGCGGTGGACGCCCTTGGTGGCGTAGCCACGGATTCCGCCGCGGCCGGCAACCCAGGCGATGCCGCGCGCATCCTCGTCGACATCGTGCGAGTAGTCCGTGTATTGGTCGTTGCGGTAGAGGTCGACCGGAAGGTCTGACACCTTCGGGTTCGCGGGGTCGCGGAGGTCCGTGACCCAGATCGGCCGGCCGTCGCCGATCAGCCGGTTCTGAAGCGTGATGGGCTGGCCCATCACCGGATTGATGGTCGTGTTCAGCCAGTCCTGGTCGGAGCGCCGCGCGGGGCCGCCGGTCCAGATGTACTTGCACTTCTGGATGCAGCTCGCCGTGTGGCCCGACGGCAGGCTGACGAAGTCGCCGACCTGTCGCATGTTCGCCGGGTCGGCGTACGAGATCACGAAGAAGCCGCTCTTGCAGTCGACGTCGCGAACGGCGAGGGTGTCGTCGTGCGGGCACGCCCCGTCGGCGGGGCCCGCCACGTCGTGCCGCGGGTCGAGCGCACCGATGATCAGCTTGCGGCGCGTGTCGATCTCCATGTCCTCGTCCTGCCAGTAGCCGCCCAGCCGCTGCGACGGCGGCGTGGCGTTCGGATTCGGCGGTGCGATGCCCGCCGGCAGGAACTCGTCGAGCAGCTGCGGAGCCTCGGGGTTGCTCACGTCGTAGGTCTTGAAGCCGAAGCGGCCGGTGACGACGAGCACCTTCTTGCCGCGGACCTTGTCGAACTTGCCCTCCGTGATGCCCGCAGCGCCCGCCACGCGCGTTACATAGTCGAGGTTGTCCGAGATCGCCGCGCCAGGTGGCGGCGCCGCGGTCGCGGTGGCCGGAATGAGCAGCAGCGCCGCCACGGCTGCCGCGAATGCCCCTCTCCCTCTCATACGCCCTCCGATGGACGATGATTGTGACTTCGTGCGACGCTACCGGATTTGAGAGTCTGGTGGCTCGATGTCGAGCGCGTGGGCCACGCGGGGTTGGCCGTCGACCTCCCAGGTGATATCGACCTGGTCGTTCTTGCGGTAGGTGCCGATCCCCCAGGCGCCCCAGAACCAGCGCCAGAAGCCGAGTCGGCCCTCCTTGGCGAGCGGGCGGTCGAACACGAGAACGAGGCCGCGGACCTCGTAGTCCCGCCCGGGCTGTTGGAGGACGCCGTTGATGTACACCCCGTAGGGCTCACGCACCCCGGGCGGCAGCCGCACGGTCCAGTCCGCCATGGCCGCCATCATGGCAACCGTGACCGAGTACAGCCTCAGGCGGTCGTCGCGCGCGCGGCGCGTGCGCGTGAGCGTGGAGAGCGACGGCGCCGTGCAGGTGACGCTGCCGCCGCGTGCTCCCGCCGGGGCCGCCGACGAGGCGGTGCGGGAGCTGCGTCCCTGGATCGAGCGCCGCCGCCGCGCGCTCGCCCGCGCCGCCGCCGAGGTCGAGCGCACGCCGGGGACGGTGCCGTACCTGGGCGAGGAGCTCGTGCTCGTCCCCCAGCGCGGCCGGACCCGGGCGCACCGGCGCGCCGACGCCCTGCTGGTGCCCGACCGGCACCCCGACACGGCGATCGAGCGCTGGTACCGGCGCAGCGCCCGCGCCGAGATCGCCCCGCGGCTCGACGCGGCCGTGGCCCGCGCCGGTACGACGTACAC
>DASTIC010000073.1:0-10473 GCA_035717845.1 Solirubrobacteraceae bacterium | reverse complement strand
GATCGTCGTCGCGGCGCTCGTGGTGATGAGGCCGGCGTTGTCCTCGACGATCGCCTGGAGGTCGTAGAGCCCCTCGGCGCGGGCCGTAGTGTCGAAGCCGGTGCACTCGAACGGCGCCGCCGTGTCGACCGCGCACAGGTTCGCCCACGCCCCGGCCGGCGCGGTCCGGATCTGGATCGTCGCCTGCTTGACGCCGGAGCCCGTGCCGTCGCCGGCGGTGACGGGAACCGTGACAGTGCCGGTGACCGCGGCGGGCATCGTAATCGAGGCCGACGGCGCGGTGTTGTCGACGGCGCGAGTGAGCACGGAGTCGCGGACGTTCCCGGCCGCGTCGGTGGACCGGGCGCGGAGCTCGTAGTCGCCGTCGGGCAGCGTCGTGGTGTCGAGCGGGCACACGCGCGGCGACGTGGCCCCGGTGCAGAGGTCGGTCCACGACCCGCCGCCCGCCGGCCGATAGGAGATGCCGAGCGAGCCGAGGCCGGCCAGCGGGTCGGCGCCCGTGGCGGTCAGGATCTCGATGCCGGTGAGAATGCCGGGGTCGTTGAGCGCCGCCGACGGCAGCGCGTTGTCGATCACGCGCGCGGCGACGGTGGCGATCCGCTGGTAGCCGGCCTGGTCGACGGCGATCGCGCGCAGGTCGCGCGCGCCGTCGGCCACGCCGGCCGAGTCCCAGTCGCAGGCGTACGGCGCCGCGGCGTCCTCGCAGGCATCGGTCCAGGTCGACGTGCCGGTGGGCGCGGACTGGAAGCGGACGCGGTCGATGCCGCGCTCCGAGCTTGCGGTGGCCTGGAGCGCGACGATCCCGTTGCGCGGGGAGCCGGGATCGTCCATCGACACGGCGACGGTGTTGAAGTCGGAAGCCGCGGCGAAGCTGTTCCCCGGCGAGCTCGACGCGTGCACGAAGTCGGCGCCCGACGAGGTCACACCGGCCCACGCCACACCGACGACGACGCACAGAGCGAGCAGGCCCTTCATGCCGCCGCCTTCGCGGTCCGGCGGTCGGCCTCGACGCCGAGCCGGCGCCACAGGCCGACGAGGCTCAGCACGATGAGCAGCAGCGCCGGGAGGGTGACCACGGCCGTGCGCACGTCGCGGCGCCCGAGGGCGGCGAGCGCATGGCCGGCGTAAGGGATCCCGTAGCGGACGCGGGCCTGGGTCGGCTGGCTCAGGCGGAACGTCCACAGGTCGGCGACCGGGTTGGCGTCGCCCTTGGTGCGGAACACCCGCCGGCCGGCGTCGTCACGGCCCATCCACGAGATGCGGTGGGTGATCAGGTGGTCCGGGCCGGCGCCCGCGGGGGGCTCGTACGTGATGACGTCGCCGACGCGGAGGTCGGCGACCGGGACGACCTCGGCGAGCACGAGCGACCCCTGGTCGTACGTGCCCGACATGGAGCCGGAGACGATCGCATAGCGCTGCCAGCCCCAGAGGGCCGGTGCCAGCGCCGCCATCGCGGCGAGGACCGCAACGGCAAGCGCCGCGCCGGACGCAAAGCGCCCGGCGCGACGGATCATCCCGTTCCCCATGGAGCGTGTCTCGTCGGCGCTTAGGAGGCCGCGTTGAAGTCGAACTCGACGCTCGACGTGCCGCCCTGGTAGTCGTCGCCGGCGCTGCCGTCGAGCTGGACCGTGAACTCGTAGCGGTGCTTCTCGCCGGCGTCGTACGTGCCGAGCGCGCCGATCGCGTGGCCGCCCGTGCCCATCTGGGCGACCGTGCCGCCGGTGTACTTGGTGACGTCGTCGCCGTCGCCGCACGTGGGCGGCGTCGCGCCGGCGAACTCGCCGCAGTCGACGACCGTGGCGTTGAGCTTGCCGGAGAGCGGGTACGTGGCGTCGCTGTCGACGGGGGCCGTGCGCGACAGCGTGAAGTCGCCGCTGAGGCTGCCGTCGTTCTCGATGTCGACGGTGCCGCTTGCCGACGGGCCGTCGGGGCGGAGGTTGCCCGCCGACAGGACAGCGACGCCCTCCTTGGAGTTGACGATGCTCAGCGTGCCGGCCGCGAACGTGTTCGCCGGGTTGGCCGAGGCGGCGGTGAAGTCAGCGCCCGAGCCGACGACGGCGCCGGCAGCGAGGAGCAGGGTGAGAAGTGCGCCGAGCGCAAGCTTCGGCTGGCCTACAAGGACCTGAAGTCGGGACATGGGGAGACGGCTCCTGTGGGAGGGATGGTGTGCCTATGTGGGAGCCTGGTCAGCGCCCAAGCCGGCAACCGAGCCATCTCGCGGATCACGAGACCTCTGGCTTTGCGTCCCCGCCTCACGACGGGTTTGCCTTGATCAGCACCCTCGTTATCGGGTCTTGACCCCATGTTCTGTATCTGACCTGGACGAATAGGCACCCTATGCTCCGAGCGGTGTCGGACGGCGTCGTCATGACGGAAGCGGACCGCAGCTCGCTCGAGGCGGAGCTCCACCGCCTCGAGACCGAGGGCCGCGCGGAGATCGCCGAGCGGATCCGGACGGCGCGGGAGTGGGGCGATCTCAAGGAGAACGCCGAGTACCACGACGCGAAGAACTCGCAGGCGATCCTCGAGACGAAGATCCTGCGCCTGCGCGATCGGCTGCTGCGCGCCGAGGTCGTGGAGAGCCAGGCCGGCTCGGCCATCGCGCGCTTCGGGAGCCACGTGCGGCTCCGGGACCGCGGATCGGGACGCGACCTCGCCTACACGCTCGTGTCTGCGATCGACGCCGACGCCGCACAGGGCCGGCTGTCGGTCGAATCCCCGGTCGGCAAGGCGCTGCTCGGGGCCACTGCCGGCCAGACCGTCCAGATCGCGACCCCGCGTGGCACGCGCGATCTCGAGGTCGTCGCGGTCGACTAGGTCCGCCGGCGGCGGCGGAACAGCTCGGTCCGCATCCGCTCGAGCGCCCGGCGGGCGAGCTCGGCGCTGTCCGGCGGCGCGCTGAAGGTCACCTCGTCGGCGCCGGTCGTTCCCCCGGGGCCGTTCTCGAGGAAGGCGAGCTGGCCCAACAGCCGCTCGCACGCCGCCCGGTCCTCCGGCCCGGTGCACTCGATCACCGCGGCGCGATAGCGCCGGAGCTCGCTCGCGCGCACGGTGAGTGTGGGGGCCCCTGCCGCCATGGGGATGGTTGGTTACCGGCGGACCGGCGAACCAAACCATCCCCATGAGCAAGGGCGGTCGCTATGGAGGGGGCATCAGCCCTCGACGCCGGCCTCGTAGCCGTCCCAGAACGCCTGCTGGACCTCGGGCCCGGTGGTCCGGAAGTCCTCGGCGTTGTTCGTGAGGTCGGTGACCGCGATGTCGAGCTCGGCCTCGTACAGCTCGGCCTCGAACGCGTCGTCGGTCGTGAGCGCGCCGACGAAGCCGTTGGCCGCGCGCGACAGCGCGTCCTCCTGGGCGGCGACCTGGTCGGCGACCGCCTCGCCGCCGTGGGTGACGGCGTCGCCGGCCGCCGCGTGCATCTCGGTCAGCGCGGCGTCGACCTCGGCGGAACTGTCGGCGGCGTAGAGCGTGGCGACCGCCTCGCCGTAACGCTCGCCGTCGTCGTACGCCTTGTCGGCCTCGGAGGCGGGCCAGACGGCGATGGCGACCACGGTGAGGGCCGTGGCGGCGAGGGTGCCGCCGGCCAGCCTGCGCAGGAGCGAGGAGCGGCGGCCCTCCCCGGCCGCGTCGGCGGCCGGGGCAGGGGTCGTGGTGTGGGCGACGGACATGGGTGGTTCTCCTTGGTGGGGGTTTGAGGGGGCGGGAGGGTCAGGCAGGGAGCGGCTCGGGCTTGGGGCCCTCGACGCTGATGTGGGGAAGGAACCGGTCGAGCCAGCGCGGCAGCCACCAGGTGCGGCTGCCCATGAGGAGCATCACGGCGGGCAGCAGCACGCACACCATGCTTCCGGCGATGAGGATCGCCGAGGCCAGCCCGACGCCGAACTCCTTCACCGTGGGATCGCCGTTGAGGATGAAGCTGGCGAAGACCGCGACCATGATCGCCGCCGCGGAAGCGATGACCTTGCCGGTGCCGGCCAGCCCGTCGACGACGGCCTCGCGGGCGGACTTGCCGGCGTCGATCTCCTCGCGCACGCGGCTGAGGAGGAACACCTGGTAGTCCATCGCGAGCCCGAAGAGGATCGCGAACATCATCATCGGGACGAACGAGACGATCGGGATCGCGCCTTCGAGGCCGATGGCGGTGGCGCCGAGGCCCTCCTGGAAGACGGCGGTCACGATCCCGTAGGCCGCGCCGACCGACAGCAGGTTGACGACGGCCGCCTGGAGCGGCACGACCACCGACCGGAAGGCGATCAGCAGCAGCACCATGCTGAGCGCGACGACGACGGCGATGATCAGCGGCAGCCGCTCGCCGATGCGGTCGGCGAGGTCGAGCTGGTTGGCGGTCGAGCCGCCCACGTACGCGGTCGTCCCGGAGGCCGGGATGACCTCGGTGCGGACCTCGTTGACCAGCGTGCTGGTCTCGTCGGAGATCGGCGAGCCCGTCGGGATCACCGAGATCAGCGCGGCCGTGCCGTCCTCCGACACCTGCGGCTCGCCGACGGCGGCGACGCCGTCCGTCTTCGACAGGCCGTCGTACAGGCCCGCGATCCGGGGATCGTCGGCGCCCGTGGCCTTCTCGGAGCCGAGGTCGGCGGTCACGAGCAGCGGGCCGTTGACACCGGGGCCGAAGCCCTCGCTCAGCAGGTCGTAGGCCTGCCGCTCGGTGGTCGACTTGGGCGAGCTCGACGGGTCGGTGAGGCCGAGGCCGAGCTTCATGACCGGGCCCGAGAGGACGAGCAGGACGAGGATCGAGCCTACGGCGAACCGGCCCGGCCGGCGGGCCACGCGCTGGCCCCAGCGCTCGAACAGCACGCTGTGCCCGAGCGTCGGCCGCTTGTCGCGCCCGATGCGCAGGCGCTCGATGCCGTCGCCGCAGAGCCCGAGCAGAGCGGGCAGCAGCGTCATCGACGCGAGCACGGCGACGACCACGACGATCGCGGCGGCCTGGCCGAGCACGGTGACAAGCGACAGCCCGGACACGGCCAGTGCGAGCAGGGCGACGACGACCGTGCCGCCGGCGAACGCGACGGCGCTGCCCGAGGTCGCGGCCGCGTGGCCGATCGCCTCGGGGACGCTCTTGCCCTCGTGGCGGGCCGAGCGTGCGCGGGTGACGATGAACAGCGAGTAGTCGATGCCGACGCCGAGGCCGATCATCGTCGCGAGGGTCGGCGCGACGTCCGACACGTCCATCACGTGGCCGAGCAGCGAGATGATGCTGAGCCCGCAGATGAGGCCGAAGATCGCGACGGCGATCGGGAGCGCCATCGCGGTGACCGTGCCGAACACCAGGACGAGGATCAGCATGGCCATGGCGATGCCGATGAGCTCGCTGCTCTTGGCCTCGGTCTCGGTGATCTTGCCGCCGAGCTGGCCGCCGGCCTCGACCTGGAGGCTCTCGGCGGGCTCGGCCGCGGTCTCGAGGATCGCCTCGCCCTCGGCGACCGAGAGATCGCCCAACGGATCGGCGGTCACGACCGTCGTGTAGGCGGTCTTGCCGTCCTCGGAGATCGTCTTGTACGGATCCGACGCGCTCGCGACGTCCGGCGACGACGAGAGCGCCTGCATCGACGCCTCGACTTCAGCGCGGTGCGCGTCGTCGGTGAGCTTGCCGTCCTCGGTGTGGAAGACGATCGGGCTCGCGTCGGTGAGCTCGGACGAGAAGGAGCGCGCCATCACGTCGGTGGCGGCGGCGCTGTCGGAGCCCGAGACCGTCATCGAGCTCGTGTACTTGGTGCCCAGCGACGAGCTCGCGAAGACGAGCCCGACGAGCAGGACCAGCCAGGCGCCGATGACGAGCGCCTTGTGGCGGGCGGAGAACACCGCGATGCGGTGCAGCAGGGACGACACGGGGGTGAACCTCCGGGGAGTGGGGTTGGGGAGTGCCCGCGCTAACGGGCGGACGGGGAGCGGCGGACGTCGAGGAGCTCGAGCCCGAGCGAGTCGATGCGCTCGAGCACGCTGTGGAGTGCGGCCTGGTCGAGCTCGCCGCGGATCACAGTGCCCGCGGGCGCGGCCGTCGCGGTCATGCCGTCGAACGCGCCGGCCAGCGTGACGCCGAGGCGGCCGCGGACGGTGATCTCGTAGTGGGCGGATCTCATGGCCGGGGAGCTTGCGGCTCACCCGTATGACCCGTCATCACACGATGCGTGTTATTCGCCCAGGGGGCGAACAACACGTCGGGGGTTCGCCCAGGGGCGAACCCCCGTGTGTCATCAGCCGCGACGCGCTGGGGCCAGCAGACCGAGCGCCCGCCCGCGCTGTACTGCCTCCGCCCGCGTGTGGGCGCCGAGCTTCGCGTAGAGCTTGCGCATGTGGGTCTTGACCGTGTGCACGGACAGGTAGAGCTCGCCGCCGATCTCGTTTGCCGAGAGGTTCGTGGGCAGAAACCGCAGGACGGCGAGCTCGCGCTCGCTGAGCGGGTCGGGCAGCGCCTCCACGGCAGCGGGCTCCGCCCCGCCGAGGTGGTCGAGCAGGAGCTTGAGGTGCGCCGCGTGGGCTGTGCGGTGCCGGGGGTGGTCGGCGAGCAGCGCGGCGACGCCCGGGATCGTCAGCGCCATCCACACGCGGCCCTCGGGCTCGGCGAGCGCCAGCGCGCGCTCGACGCTGCGCTCGCGCTCCTCCCCCGGAGGTCGGGCGAGTGCGTCGAGCAGGTGCGCCTCGATCTCGACGTTCACGTGGACGACGAACGCGCTGCCGTCGAGCACCGGGGCGACGGCCGCGAGGGCGCCCGCGGGATCGTCCTGGAACAGCCGCGCGCGCGCCTCGAGGTTGCACCACTGACCGCCCGGCCCGCGCTCGGTCTCGAGGGCGGTCACGACGGCTTCGAGCTCGCCGAGCCGCAGCTGGGCGCGCAGCTGCCACTGGCGCGCGACGAGCGCGAGGAAGTGCGGCGCGCGCAGCTCGTCCGCCAGCCGCCCCGCCTCGCGGAACTTCTGGAGCGCCTCGGCGTCGCGCCCCCGAACCAGCAGCAGCATCCCCTGCGTGTGCCGGAGTCCGACGCTCCCCGGCGGCTCGGGCGCGCGCGCGAGGATCGGCTCGGCGCGCTCGAGCGACTGCTCGCCCTCGGCGAGGCGGCCGCGCTCGATCATGATCGACCCGAGGTTCGTGTAGACGATGCCCGTGAGCGGGTGGGTCGCCCAGCCGACGCGGTCGGCGACAGCGATCGCCTGCCGGGTCCGGTCCTCCGCCAGTGGGAGCCGGCTGCTGAGGATCGCGACCCCGCCGAGCGCGCCGAGGGTCCCCAGCTCGAGGTACGGGCTCCCGAGGCGGCCGGCGAGCTCAAGGGCCCGCTCGAGATGCGCCTCGGCCTCGGGCAGCCGCCCCGTCCAGCTCTCCCCGATGCCGAGGGTCATCAGCGCAAGGGCCTGGAGCTCGGGGCCGCCCTCGCCGGCGTGGAGCATGTCGGTGGCCCTCCCGACGACGGCGTCGAGGCCGCCCAGATGCCGCGCGCGCAGGAGCTGGACGGTGGCAAGCGCGGTCCCGGCGCGGCGGCGGCGCTCGGGCGGGACCGCGTCTATCCGCTCCTCGGCGGCTGCGAGCAGGGCGTCGGCCTCCGCCCAGCGCGACTCGGCCAGGCGGTCAGCGGCGGTGATGGTGCCCAGCTCGGCGTCCTCGGTGCCGGCGGGGAAGCCACCCAGCAACGTGCCGAGCGTCGCCGCCTCTCCGTCGATCACCAGGTGGACCCAGTGGCGGCCGAGCAGCTCGACGGCGAGCTCGGTGTCGCCGGCGAGCTGGGCGTGGCGGATCGCCTCGACGGCGTGCCCGTGCTCGGCGTGCCAGCCGGCGGCGAGCCGGTGCAGCCCGGGGATCTCACGCGGCGCCTCGCGGCGCAGCTCGAGCCGCAGGAGGTCGCCGAGCAGGTGGTGGCAGCGGAACCAGGAGCGCGCGACGTCGGTCGCCACCACGAGCGCGTTGGCCTCCTCGAGCTCGTGCAGCAGGCGGTCGCCGTCGCCCCGCCCGGTGAGCAGGTCGGCGAGCGGCCCGTTCACCCGCTCGAGGATCGACGTCTTCAGGAGCAGGTCCCGCACCTCGGGCGGCTGGCTGTGCAGCACCTCGCCGAGCAGGTACTCGGCGACCGTCCGCTCGCTGCCGGAGAACTCGGCCACGAAGCGGTCGGGCGCGTCGTGGCGGGCCAGCGACATCGCCGCCAGGCGCAGACCGGCCGCCCAGCCCTCGGTGCGCTCGTGCAGGCGCGTCACGTCCTCCGGGGCGACCCCGATCCCGGCCGCCGCCAGCAGCTCCCCCGCCTCGCCCTGCGTGAAGTCGAGGTCGGCGGCCCGGATCTCGAGCAGGTCGCCGGCGAGGCGCAGGCGGTGCAGGCCGAGCTTCGGGTCGCGGCGGCTGGTGATCAGCGTGCGCAGCTGCGGGGGCGCATCGGCGAGCAGCCGCTCGAGCGCGCGCAGCGCATCGTCGGCACGGAGGTGGTGGAGGTCGTCGAGGACGAGCAGGAGCGGGCCCGGGAGGCGGGCGAGCCCGTCACGCAGGCGCTGCTGGAACTCCTCCTCCGCGCCGGGGACGAGCGTGGCGAGAGGATCGCCGCCGTCGACGGCGCCCGAGTCGCGGACGGCGTCCATCACCGAGCCCCAGAAGCGCGTCGGGTCGCCCTCGGCGCGCTCCACCGACACCCACGCCGCGGGGGTCTGCGGCCGGCTGCGCAGCCATGAGGACACGAGCATCGTCTTGCCGCTGCCCGCCGGAGCCGCGACCAGCGTGACGGCGCCCTGGGTGCCGCGATCGAGCAGGTCGAACAGGCGCGGGCGCTCGACGAGGCCCGCGACCAGCCCCGGAGCCGGCGCGCTCGCCATCGGGCGACCTCAGAGGCCCACGCCGTACGCCTCCGTGAACGCCTCCGTCGCGTAGGCGTCCGAGGCGTAGGCGAAGCCCTTGTCGCCCCAGCCCGTCCCCCAGCTGTTGCGGACGATGAACACGCCGGCCCGGTAGCCGACGATCGCGACGGCGTGCCCGCCGTCGGCGCTGTCCTCGTCGTAGACCTCGAGCTTGCCGGCGGTCTTGCGCGCGTTCATCCAGGTGTCGTCGACGTTGAGCCGGGTGAGGACCGGCCCCACCTCGGCGATCCAGCGCCGCCACGTCTTGAGCGTGTTCCCGCGGAAGCCGAGCGAGAGGTTGAAGTAGCTGCCGATCCGCAGCTGGGAGGCGAGCGTGTAGAACGCGCCCACGTCGCCCGGGTAGAGGCCGCCGCCCGTGAACTTCAGGACGTCGTCCTTGACCGCCCCGTACTTGCGCGCGACGTCGAGCGAGGACTTGATGCTGGTCCCGGCCAGCTCCACGAACGTCGTCGGCCGGTCGACGAACGCGTCGACCTCCTTCGACGCCATCCACGCGAAGCGGACCGACAGGTGGTCGGCCTGCTTCAGCCGCCCGGCATTGACGAAGTGCCAGCGGAGGACCGAGTCGGCCGACGCCCATCCGACGCACGAGCCCGTCGACTTCTGGTCGCCGACGCCCCACCACGCCTCCCGCAGGTCCTTGGCGTTCGGCACCGGCGCGGCTGGGCGGATCGTCCCCGCCTCGACCGCCGTCGTCTCCCCCGCCCAGTCCCGCTCCTGCTTCGGGGACGGGATCACGTTGAGCACGCGCCGCCCGCGCACCCGCGTCCTGAACGCGTCGTCGCTCATGGCGCGACTCTAAGGCAGCCGCGCAAGGCGCGCGACGGCGCCGGTGGCGATCCCGTCGGGACGCGCCGACCCTGAGGGCTCGGCACGCCCCGTCAGGAGCACTCGCGGATCACGCCGGCGGTGTCGTACTCCCGAGTCCGAGCGCCGCGAGGATGCGCTGAAGGTTGACCTGCGACAGCCCGCCGGCCAGGTCGCCGATCCCGAGCTGCGTCAGCACGCTCTGGAGCTGCGCGTCGGTCAGGCTCACGCCGAGCGATCGCAGCAGCGATTGGAGCTGAGCAAGCGACGTGACGTTCCCGCCGCCGGCAAGTGAGCAGAGCAGGTCGCCGAGCAATCCGTGCCCTGGCTCGCCGGTGATCGTCACCCGCACCGGGCTAGTCGTGGTCCGCCCGTAGAGATCCACGACGAGGCCGAGCAGGTCGAGGTGCAGCGGCCCGAGGATCAGGTTGAGGATCTGACACGTGCCCTGATGTGTCGCTACGCGCACCGGAGCGCTCGTGCGCGTGACCATCGGCGCGGCGTCGATCTCCCGGTTGAGCCGCGCCATCGCGGCCCGCGGGAAGCGAATCTTGGCGTTCGCGAGCGCGCAGAACAGACGGCCGAGCACTCCGCCGCGCCGGCGCGCCGTCACGTCGAGGGAGATGTGCGAGGTATCGACGCGAACCCCGAGCAGCGCCAGGTGTACGGGCGCGAGCCGCAGAGCAAGGATGTTGCAGCGCCCGTTGCGCTGCCGCTGGCTGACACGGAACTTCGCCGGCGCCGTGTCGCGAATCACGGTCCCGCCGGCGTTCAGCTTGCCGACGACCACGCCGTTCGCCACGAGCCCGCCGCCCGC
>DASTIC010000072.1:0-4972 GCA_035717845.1 Solirubrobacteraceae bacterium | reverse complement strand
GATCTTCGAGCTCGCCGATCGCGTGACCGTCCTGCGCGGCGGCCGCGTGATCGCCCCCGAGGACGTCGCCGACATCGACGCGGCGCAGCTCGCGAGCCTGATGGTGGGCGAGGACGTCGATCCCGACTACCGCGCGCCGGTGGCGGCCCGTCCCGACGCGCCGGTCGTCTTGGAGGCGCGCGACGTCCACGGGCGCTGGCTGCGTGGGGTGGACCTCGACGTCCACCGCGGCGAGATCCTGGGCATCGCCGGGCTCGCGGGCGCCGGCGTGCTGGAGCTGCCGTACGTGATCGCCGGTTGCGCCCAGCACCCGGTCAGCGGTCGCATGCGGCTCCCCGAGCGCTCGGGCGAGTGGAGCGACGTGTCCGACGCCGCCGATCTCGACATCCCGCTGGTGCCGGCCGACCGCGGGCGCGAGGGCATCGTCGCGGAGTTCGCCGTCAGCGAGAACCTGTCGCTGTCGGTCCTCGGCGGCCTCGGCCGGCGGGGACGGCTCGACAGGCGCGCGGAGGCGGAGCTCGTCGACCTCTGGACGCAGCGCCTCGGCGTCGTCACGGCCGGGCCCGGCGCCCCGATCTCGACGCTCAGCGGCGGCAACCAGCAGAAGGTCGTGGTCGCACGCTGCCTGGCGCGCGACCCCGCGCTGCTGGTGCTCTGCGAGCCGACGGCGGGCGTCGACATCGGCACGCGCGTCGCCATCTACGACCTGATCGCGCAGCTGTCGCGCAACGGGCTCACAGTCGTCCTGTCCTCCTCGGATGCCGGCGACGTGCTCGCGATGTGCACGCGCGTCGTCGTCCTGAGGAACGGCCAGATCGCCGCCGAGCTGGGCGGCGACGGACTCACCGAGCACGCGCTTGTAAGCGCCCTGGAGGGAGAAGATCGATGACACCGACAGCCGTCACCGAGGCCGCCGGCGAGCCGGCCGCCTCCGCCCAGCGCCCAGCGCCCGGCACCGCAGCGCCCCCCTCCGGGGGACTGCTGCACGACCTCGCCTTCGACCGCATCGGCGCGGTCTATGTCTGGCTGGGGATCATCGTGCTCTTCTCGCTGTGGGTGCCGGAGACGTTCCCGAACCTCGACACCGCGAAGCAGATCCTCAACGCCAACGCGATCACCGCGCTGGCCGCGCTGTCGATCACGATCCCGCTCGCGGCCCGGGTTTTCGACCTCTCCTTCGCGGGCGTCATGACGCTCACCGGGGTCGCGGTCGCGCATCTGATCGCCAAGGACGGCGTTCCGCTCGTCCCGGCGATCGCGCTGGCGCTCGCGATCGGCCTCGGCGTCGGGGTCATCAACGCCGTCGTGGTCGTGGTCATGCGAATCGACTCGTTCATCGCCACCCTGGCAACGGGCTCGCTGATCGCTGCGCTGATCACGATGGTCACGAACGAGGTGCCGATCACCGACGCGACGCTCGGCGGCGCGTTTGGCGACATCGGCCAGACCAACATCGGCGGCGTCACGCTCGGCGTCCTCTACTGCGCTGCCGTGGCGGTCGCGATCTGGTACCTGCTCGAGCACACCGCGACAGGCCGGCGCCTGTATGCGACGGGGTTCAACCCCGACGCGGCGCGGCTCGCGGGCGTGCGCATCGACCGCCTGCGCTTCGTGTCGCTCGTCGCGTCGGGAGGGCTGGCTGGCGCCACCGGCATCGTCCTCGCGTCGACGCTCGGAAGCGGGTCGCCGACCGCCGGTACCCCGTACCTGCTGCCGGCGTTCGCCGCGGCGTTCCTGGGCGCCACCCAGCTCAAGCACGGGCGCTTCAACGCGGGCGGGACGATCATCGCCGTCCTGCTCCTGGGCACCGGCGTGACAGGCCTGGCGCTGGCGAACGCGCCCCAGTGGGCCGGCGACATGTTCGTCGGCGTCGTCCTGATCGCCGCCTTGGCACTCACGGGCATCCAGCGCCGCACCACCTCCGGCCGGCGGCGGGCCGGCTGACTCGCACAACACGACTCCCACACGTCAAACCTGCAAAGAGGAGGAACCAACCCATGTCAGTCCAGGTCCAGGAGAGGAACCGCACGCGCAAGACCGCGCCGCTGCTGGTGCTCGCCGCCGCGGTCGCCGTCGCCGTAGTCGTCGCAGTGGTGGCGGGCGGAGGCGGAGGCGAGACGAGCGGCGGCTCAGGCGGCCCAACGGACGGCGGCGAGGGCGTCGCGGCTGCGCGGGCGCTCGCCGAGAAGTCGAGCGCACGGCCGGAGAGCATCGGTAGTCTCGCTCCCATCGGCAAGCCCGTCCCGACCGGGAAGGAGATCGCCTTCATCAGCTGCGGAGTCGAGGCGTGCGAGGTCCAAGGGGACATCATCAAGCAGGGCGCGGCCGACCTCGGCTGGACCGCCAAGACGATCGGGACCGACGGCTCGCCCGAGCAGCTGCAGAACGCGTTCGGGACCGCGCTCCGCCAGGGGGCCGACGCCGTGATCCTCAACGCCGTCACCCGCTCCGTCGTCGCGAGGCAGCTCGAGCAGGCCCAGCAGCAGGGCGTGCCCTTCGTGACGCTGTCCAGCGTGGAGAAGACGGGCGACGGGATCCTCGCCAACATCGCGGACACCCGCAACAGCGGCCGGATCGGCGAGATCCTGGCGGCTCAGATCGTCTCCGACAGCGAGGGCGCCGCGAACACGCTCTACGTGAACATCTCCGCGTTCCAGATCCTCCACGCGCTGGGAGACCAGTTCGAGAGCGCGTATAAGAAGTACTGCGCCGAGTGCGAGTACGGCTCGATCGACATCCCCGTGACGTCGCTCGGCAAGGACGCGCCGGATCGGATCGTCTCGTACCTGCGCAGCCATCCTGAGGTCAACCACGTCGTGCTCTCCGTGAGCAACGCCCTCGGCGCCGGTCTGCCCGCCGCACTGCAGGCGGCTGGACTCGCCGACCGGGTCAAGATCATCGGCCAGAGCGGGGACACGCAGACGTTCCAGGACCTGCAGGCCGGCAACATCGAGGCCGTCGTCCCGTACGACTACTACACGGTCGACTACCTGATGCTCGACGCCCTCGCGCGCCACTTCGCGGGCGTCCCGCTCCAGGACGGGCAGCCGCCGCTGTGGACCGTGAAGGCGGACAACATGCCCGCGGAGGCGACGAAGGGACTGTTCCCGGTCGTCGAGAGCTACCGAGACGAGTTCAAAAAGGCCTGGGGCAAGGGCTGACGCCCTACGGCTGCGCGCGTCGGCCTCCGCGGGAGGCCGGCGCGCCTGCCGGTTCCGGGCGAGAGCCCATTCCGACCTTCAGGAGATCGATGTGAGCGACACGCTGAGCCATTCTGAGACGGCCGGACGGGACCTCGGCGGGTGCCCCGTCATGCACCGCGACTTCGCCCCCGCCCAAGCGGCCGGCTACCACTGGGAGCTGGCCGACGAGCTGCGCGAGACGAGCCCCGTCTTCTTCAACGCGTTCGCGCAGGGCTACTGGGTGTTCACGCGCCACGACGCGGTGCGCGACATCTACAAGACCCCCGAGCTGTTCTCGAGCGAGTCGATCACTCCGTGGCAGCCCGATCCCATCTACCGGTTCGTGCCGACGCAGATCGACGCGCCGGACCACATCAAGTACCGGCGGATCGTGAACCCCTGGTTCTCGCCGCGCGCGATCGACGCGGCGGAGCCGGCGATGCGCGCCCTCTGCCGGCGGCTCGTCGAGGAGACCGCGCCGGCCGGCGGGTGCGACTTCGTCACGGGCTTCGCGCTGCGCTACCCGACCGAGGCGTTCCTCAGCGTCGCGGGCATCGATCCGGCCGACGCCGACCTGTTCGTCCCCTGGGTGGAGGACTTCTTCGGCGGGTTCAGCGGCGACCCCGCCGGCCTGGAGCCAATGGCCGAGGCGCTCGAGGGCATCCGCGAGTACTGGGTCGCCGCGCTGGCGGAGCGCCGGAGCGACCCGGTGCCGCGCGAGGGCGACCTCGCCTCGCACCTGCTGCACTCCACCTTCGACGGCCGGCCCCTCACCGATTCCGAGCTGCTGGACATGCTGACGGTGCTGGTGCTCGCGGGGCTGGACACCACGCGCGGGACCATGGGCTACCTGTTCCAGCATCTCGCGGAGCATCCGGAGCACCGCCAGCGGCTCATCGAGGAGCCGGAGCTGATCCCGTCCGCGGTCGAGGAGGTGCTGCGCTTCTACACGATCATCTTCGGCGACGGGCGGAAGGTGGCGCGCGACGCCGAGTTCCACGGCGTTCAGCTGAAGCAGGGCGACATGGTCTACGGGCTCGTGTCCGGGGCGAACCGCGACCCGCGCGCGTACGAGCGGGCCGGCGAGTTCGTGATCGACCGCGAGCGCAACAATCACATGGGCTTCGCCAACGGTCCCCACCGCTGCCTGGGCATGCATCTCGCACGGCGGGAGCTGCAGCTCGCGGTCGAGGAGTGGCTGCGGATCATCCCCGACTTCCAGGTCGCCGCCGCCGAGCCCCTGGAAGAGCGCGGCGGCGGCGCGATGATGACGCTGACGAGGCTTCCGCTGGCGTGGGAGGTGCCGTCGTGAAGCTCACAGTCGACGGCCCGAGCTGCATGGGTCACGGCCGCTGCTACCTGATGGCGCCGGACCTGCTCACCGACGACGAGGAGGGCTACGTCACGATCCGCGACCAGACGATCGACGTGCCCGACGACCAGGTCGAGGCCGCCGAGGATGCGGCGGGCACCTGCCCCGAGCAGGCGATCAGGTTGACGCCATGACGGCTCGCGCCGCAGTCATCGGGGCGGGTCCGTCCGGGTTCTACGCCGCCGAGCACCTGCTGCGCGAGGGGATCGCGGTCGACCTGTACGACGCGCTGCCCACGCCCTACGGCCTCGTGCGCGCCGGCGTCGCCCCGGACCATCCAAAGATCAAGTCGGTCACGCGCATCTACGAGAAGACCGCGCAGCACCCGGACTTCCGGTTCTTCGGAGGAGTCGACGTCGGCGCCGACGTGACGCGGGAGGAGCTGCTCGACCGCTACCACGCGGTCCTCTACGCCGTC
>DASTIC010000071.1:0-42573 GCA_035717845.1 Solirubrobacteraceae bacterium | reverse complement strand
CGTCACCGACGGTGGCGGCGTCCTCGCCCACGCTGCCGTGATCGCCCGCGAGTACGCGATCCCGGCCGTGCTCGCCACAGGCGACGCGACGCGCCGACTGCGCGACGGCGAGATCGTCACGGTGGACGGAACCGCGGGGCTCGTGCGGATCCACGCCGATGCCACGAGCGGCTGAATCGCAGCCGGCGCGGAAGGACGTATCCCAAGGGATGACCTCGAAGGCCCACATGCTCTGGACATCCGCGGTCACCTCGATCGCGCTCTTCATGGTGTTGACGCTGACGATCTTCTCGGAGGCGGTGCCACCGGAGCGCCGAGGCGTGGCGCTCGGCGCGTGGGCGGCATTGGCAGCCTCGCCGTCGCGACCGGCTGAGGTGCACGAGCCGGCCTCGAGTCGAGTGCTCTAGCTGGCTCCCGTCCCGCCTTTTCTACGCACCCCAGCCGGGGAATGGATCGTGCGTCCCCCGTTCGACGTGCCAGTACTCGCGCAGGTCGCTGCAGCGACCGTCGGCCTCGAAGCGGAGCAGCAGACAGCCGGGGAGCGTCACCGCTTCGCCTTCATCGACCATCGTCGTCCACCACTCGACCGCGACGCGGTTGCCCTCGACGAAGGGGCGGCCCGTCCGCACACGCTTGTCCCGCTGCGTGCCAGCGTTGCGACGCCAGTAGGCTCGCATCTCGTCGTGGCCGCGGAACGGCTCGCGGAACGGGCTCGAGCGGTAGCTCGCGTCGTCCGTGAACAGCGTCGCCATCAACTCCTCGTCGCCGGTCTCCCACGCCCGCCCGTACGCCTCGATCCAGGCGCCGAGTTCCATGCGGCGATGATACGTCGCCGTGATGCAGCGGCGACCGCGGATTCAGCCGAGCCAGCGATTGGTCGTGTACGGCGGCAGCGTCCGCACGAAGAGCATGATGATGACTGTCGCGCCGAAATAGCCGTACAGGCTCGCCACCGACTCGTGCTGCTCCGTGGCGTTCTGCCCGAATGACAGAAGACCGAAGACGAGCAGAGCCATCGCGAGGCAGGTGAGCAGGAACGGCTTGCGCTTGGACGGCCTGAACTCCATCATCGCCAGGCTCGCGATGAGCAGCAGGAACACGAGGCCCTCGAGGATCGTGATGATCACCCACGCGGCGTCCGCGCCGGGGATCGTGCCGATGATGGTCTCGTCGAACTGCTTTTCGAGCCCTGGCGAGATCTCGAAGTCGCCGTCGATGGCCTTGTTCCAGAAGCCGTAGAAGAACAGGCCGCCGGTCATCACATACAGCCCGACCAGCGCGAACAGGTACGCGACCTTGTCAAACGGGCTCGCTTCGATGGTGCGGTCGTATTCATCTGCCCGCGTAGCCATTGTGCTCATTTCGTTCTCCTCCGAGCGGGACGGCTGACCATCAAACGCTCCCATGACTTCGACGCCTTGACATCAGGGCGCAGTACCGGTCGTCATCCGTGATTTCCCGAAGCTCGCGCGAAGGCCGGACCATGGGCAGCCGCGGCCGCTTGGACGCGAGGCTGTTCTTTGAATCGGCGCCGTGGCCACGTCAACGGGGTGGTCGGGCGCGGCGGTGCGCCGCTCTCTGACCGGCCACGATGCTCACGGGATGGCGTGTGGCGGCTGGGCAGCTGCGGCCTCGTCCCACAGGCGGTCGACGGCCTCCGAGCGTGCGAACAGCATCAGGCTGATGCCCACCAGCCAGATCGCGGAGAGGATCGCGGCGAAGAATCCGACGATCGGAACGAGCGCCAGCACGCCGAGCACGAGAGCAGCCCAGGCAACGAACGGCGCGAAGAAGCGACGGCCTCGCAGCAGCGCCACGCCGCTCGCCAACAGAATGGTGGAAAGCCCGATCGCGATCGGATAGAAGCTCCAGCCGTCGAGCGCGTTGAGCGCCTGCAGCGCCTGGTCGGAGAACTCGGACGTCTGGGCGGCCTCGGCGAGCGCCGCATGTATCAGCGACTGCACCGCAAGACCGGTGGCCGCGACCGCCGCTCCCGCCAGTGTGACGTTCGCCGACAGGCGCCCGGAGGGATGCAGGCGCCTAAGTACGGCACGGAAGTACCCGGCGAAGAACAGCAGGGGAACGGCGCCGAGCGCGCCGAGGAAGGCGGCGATCTGGTGCTTGGTCTCGCTGTCGTAGGCATCCCTGATCTCGGGACCTGTCGCATGGTGGCCGGGCGTATCGCCGGCCACGAGGTACCCCACGGCGACCAGCGCGATAAAGAGCGCGCCCAGGAGCGGCACCAGCCTGAACTCAAGTCTCGCCATCGAGGGCCTCGGCTCGGCCGGCGCGCGCGAGGGGGCCGTCAGAGTGGCGGTGTCCGGTCAGGTGGCGAACGCGCAGCGCCTGCACCGACACTGCGGCGTACCACAGGCCAACGAGCGGACCGAGATCCACGAGCCCCTCGGAGGCGGGCGGCGTCGGGAATGTCGCGAAGTTGAGCACGTAGAGCCCTGCGGCGAGGGCGATCCCTGGCAGCGCGAAGCGGCGGCCGAATCTCGGGTCGGCGAGCATCGTGCAGCTGAAGAGGATCGTGCCGGCCACGAGGAACACGTCCCACGACAGATCGAGACCGAACTCGACGTGCTCGAAGGCGTCGTTGACCGCCGACGACAACCCCGCTTCAACGTCGTCAACCGCGATCTGCACGAGCAGCATCGCGGTCACCAGCGCTCCCGCGGCCACGTTGGCGACCGCTGCCAGCAGACCAGCAAGCGTCGCCCGCTCCGACGCAAGAAGCAGGTAGAGCGCGACGCTCGCGCCGGCGATCAAGGGACCGAAGAGGCTCGCGACGATCGGTGTCGCGACCTCGCCGAGCGCTTCCGAGGCGGCGAGGGCGTATGCCAAATTGGCCAGCAACCCGCAGACTCCGACGATGACCGCCGTGCCTGCCGCGGCGGCTCTCGCCCCGCGCGGGGCGACCTTCGTGGTCTGCGCGATCAAGGACGCCACGGTCACACCTACCCCCGACCTATCCTCAGCCCCCGCTTGGCCTGCAGCGACGGATGGAGGAGCATCGCCGCGACCATCGCCGGGATCATCAGGCCGCACTCGACACCGCAGATCGCCCCGGCGTCGATCGCCGAGAGCCACAGCAGGAAGACGGTCGTCGCGCCGACCACGACCATGGCGGCTCCCATCGCGGAGACGGCGCTCGCCTCATTTCCCCGGACCCGCATCCACACGAGCATCGGCGCCGTCATGTTGAACATCAGGATCAGCGCCACGGCGGTCGGCGCGTCGTCGACCAAGACGGCGTACGAGGTCCCCGCCACCGCCAGGATCCCTTCGAAGACCGTGTCGAAGACGGCCATCCCGACGACCATGGCGAGAAACATCTCGCCGAGATGCCAGACGAAGTGACGGGCGGCAACCATGGCACACCTCCTCGTGCTGATACGCACGATCCTCGCCTGGACGGTTCACGGCAACGGCCATAGCCCGCGAACCGCCTTCGGGAAACTACCGCACCGGCATGAGCACCAAGACGACCGTGCCCCGTCCCGCCCCGTCGACGCGACAGTCGCCGCCGGACTGTCCTCTTTTGCCTGGTTGCGAGCGTAAACGCCCGCCCCGTCGTGTCTCGATTGCCTTCAGAGGCTTGGCACGCGGATACAACGAGCGCATTCGCCAGCCGAACGCCTTGGATCGCACCCAGGCGGTCGGGGGTTCGAGTCCCCCTGGCTCCATCGAAGTCCATGTCCGGCTATCCGGCCCGACGTCCATGTCGGCGGGCCGGATCGCGGGTTCGCTTGGGTCAGGGGCGCCGGAAGATCTCGTACACCGCACCGTGTGTGTTGGAGACGAGGTAGAGGTGGCCGTCGGGGCCGGTGTGGATGTCGGTCACGAGCCCGAAGTTGCGGCCGAAGAGCAGGCTCTCGCTCTCGGTGATCTCCCACTTGCCGACATTGTCGGCGACGCGGTCTTCGAGCCGCGGGTCGTCGACAGCCACCTTGCTGCGGTTGCCGGTCAGCTGGATGCGGAACACGTGGCCGCCCTGGAGGAAGTCGCGTGAGCCGCCCATGAAGAGGTCGCCCGCGTACTGCGGCCCGAGCGCGCGGCCGGCGAGGAAGCCCATGCCGCCGGGACCGAGCTCGAACTTCCAGCTCAGCTCGGGGTCGCTGAAGTGCGCGCCGGGGAGCGTGAACAGACGCGAGAGCGCCTCCTGCGGCGTGTCGGCGATGTTGGTCGGCGGCCAGCGGATCTGCTGCAAGCCGAAGTAGCCGTTGGGCGCGAACGGGTCGTTGGTCGGCCCCATCGTGGTCTCGATCGCCTTGAACTGCGCGACGCGCGATGCCGGTCCCATGATCTGGATCCAGCCGGAGTTCATGCCGGGCTCGACGCGGTTGACCTCGCTGAACGAGTCGTCGCCGTTCTCCTGCTCCCACAAATCGCCCGACACAGGGTCGACAGCCATGCCGAACGAGTTGCGGATGCCGTAGGCGAACAGTCTCTGGACGTTCGCGCCGACCTCGCCGCCCATCGCCGCCCCGGCCGCGAAGAACGGGTTGTCGGTGGGCGCCGTGCCGTCGTCGTTGAGCCGCACGATCACGCCCGTGCGGTGGGCGTCATCCGGCGCCGGTCCGCCGAACTGGTCGTCCGGGATGCCCGGCCCGAACGGCCCGTTGACCAGGTTCTGCGTCTGACCGCGGCGGCCGGTGTCGCCGACGATCGCGTACAGCTTGCCGTCGCTGCCGAACCGGAGCACGCCGCCGTTGTGGTTCCCTCGCGGCGTCTGGCCGGCGTCCTGCTGGAAGGAGCGGAAGCGAATGATGTCGCGGTCGAAGGTCAGCGTCGAGCCGTTCCAACGGAACCGGTCGACCCGGTTGGCGAGCAGATCCACCGCTGTGCTGCTGTTGCTGTCCGCGCCGGTGTTGCTCTCGCTCCAGAACAGGTACACGAAGCCGTTGCCGGCGAAGTTCGGGTGCAGCGCGATCCCCAGCAGCCCCCGCTCGGAGTTCGAGTTGACGGCGAGATCGAGCACTACGCCCTGCACGGTCCCGTTTACGACCCGCTTGACCTGGCCGCTGGCCTTCTCGAGCACGAACGCGTCGCGCGGCCCGATGAACGCCATCGAGACCGGCTGGGTCAGGCCCGAAGCAGCGGTCCGGACCCCCAGTTTCTGGTCAACCACCTCGGGCGTCTGCGCCTGGGCGCTGCCGGCGCACGCCAGCGAAACCCACACGGTGAACGCGAATACCGACCGCCTACCGCGTCTCATCTGAAGCTCCTCACCACTCGATGGACGGCGGGTGCTACGTGGGGCTCCGATGTCGGTTCAACACCGCCTGGCTGGGTGTCTGAATTCGAACACGCTGTTCGTTAGCAGAACAAGTCCAATGTGACGGGGTTGCTGACCGCCACGTTGCCCGCGGCGTCGATCGCTTTCAGGACGAACGTGTTTGGCCTGGTGGTGTTGCCGTAGGCGACCGTCCTCGTGATCCCCATGACGACCTCGGTCGGATTCGGATCGTCGTTGACGAAGAGCAGGTAGCGGATCTCGGCCGGCTCGCTCTGGTCGTCGGTGGAGGCGCTCCACTCTGCCGAGACCTCGCAGCCGTCCACGGCCCACACCCACAGGCTCGGTGCGCTGGGCGGGGTGGTGTCGTTGCTCGGGAGCGTCGTCGCGGTGACCGTGTCGCTCGGCGGCGAGACATTGCCGCCCCAGTCCCGCGCCTTGACGTAGAAGGTGAACTGCTTGTTCGGCGGCAGGCCGATCACCGTCCTCGACGTCCCCGGCGCCCAGTCCACGATCTGCCCGGTCGAGGTGAAGACGGCGTAGGAGGCGACGGCGGACTCGTCGGTCGCGGGGTCCCAACTCAGGGCCACCTGTGACGCGGTCACGCTGTCCACGCGGGGGGTCCCGGGCGCGGTCGGCGCGATCGTGTCGCGTGGCGTCCGCACGATCAGCTGGTCGCTGAAGGTCCTGTTCCCCGCCGCGTCGACTGCCACGACCGAGAGGTAGTACTCGACGCTCGGCCTGAGCCCCGTCCACGTGAAGCTCGTCTGCGTCTGGGGCAGGACCGGCACGCGCGGGTCGCGCCAGAGGTGCATCTCGTAGCTGAGCTTGCCCGAGTTGTCCGTCGCGGCGTCCCAGGCGATCGAGATCGTCGTCGTCGTCGTCCCGGTCAGCCGCAGGTTCGTGGGCTTGCTCGGGGCCTTTCGATCGACCCGGGCCGATGCCGGCGCGGCCGACATGGCGATGGCGGCGACGGCAGCAGCGGCGGCGATCGCGGCGCGGCGAGCTGACATTGCGGATCCCCCTTCCGGGACGGACGCTGGCTCCACGCTGTGATACGGACACCGGCACGGATCGGTTGCGCCCGCGCCGAATTAGACTTCAGCCGTGGAGGGCGCAGCCACCGACGATCGGGTCCGCGTGGCGGAGCTGATGGCGGCGCTGTCGCTCGCGACCGACCTCGGTCTGGGGCAGCCGCTCGGGCACGAACTCGGGGTGGCGCTGTCGGCGCTCGAGCTCGCGGAGCGGCTCGGCTGCACTCCCGAGGAGCGCTCCGACGTCTACTACATCGCTCTCCTCGTCCACCTGGGCTGTACCGCCGCCGCGTCCGACTTCGCGGGCTGGGTCGGGGGTGACGACATCCACTTCCAGAGCGGCGTGCAGGTCCTCGGGCCGGCGTCCGAGCCCGGCGAGGACCTGCGGTTCCTCGTCCGCCGGCTGGCGGACGACCGGCCGCTGCCGGCGCGTGCCCGGATCGTCGCCACGCAGCTCGTCGCGGGCAAGAAGCTGTTCGCGCTCGCCGCGGCGAACCTGTGCGAGGGAGGGCGACTCCTGGCACAGCGCCTGCACCTGCGCGACGAGGTCGGGCGCGCGCTCGGGCAGGTGCCGGCGCGCTGGGACGGCAAGGGCGTGCCGAGCGACCTCGCCGGGGAGGCGATCTCCCGGCCGTTGCGGATCGCGCGCGTCGCCCACGACCTCGTCGCGATCGCCCACGCGCGGGACGAGGAGGCGGCGATCGCGGCCCTCCGCCGACGGCGCGGGCGCGGCTACGACCCGCAGGTCGTCGACGCCGCGCTCGCCGGGCCGGATTCACTGCTGCGGGCCGCGGACGCTCCGGATGCGTGGGAGCGCGTCCTCGACGCCGAGCCTGCTCCGCTCGTGACGATGTCGGCCGCGGGGATCGAGCTGGTCGCGCGGGCCTTCGGCGAGTTCGTCGATCTCAAGGTCGGCTTCCTCAGCGGGCATTCGAGCCGGGTCGCGGAGTTGGCAGCGACCGCCGCCGGAGCGCTCGGCTGCTCGCGCGGCGAGCGGTCGGCGGTCCGCGCGGCGGGCTTCTTCCATGACGTCGGCCGGGTCGCGGTGCCGAACGGGATCTGGGAGAAGCCGGGCGCCCTGAGCGGCGGCGAGCGCGAGCGCGTCCGCCTCCATCCCTACTACACGGAACGCATCCTCGAGCGATCGCCGGCGCTGGCGCCGCTGGCACCGATGGCCGGCTCGCATCACGAGCGGCTCGACGGCTCCGGCTACCACCGTGGCGCCACGGCGGCGCAGCTCAGCCTCGGGGCGCGTCTGCTGGCCGCGGCCGACGCCTATGACGCGATGACGCACGATCGACCGTACCGAGGCGCGCTCCGCGCCGCCGACGCCCGGGCCGAGCTCAGCGAGATGGTGGGCGCCGGCGGGCTGGAGAAGCGGGCGGTCGACGCCGTACTCGAGGCGACCGGCGCCGCGCCTGTCGAGGTGCGCCAGGGTCACCCCGCCGGCCTCACCGACCGCGAGGTCGAGGTCCTCCGCCTCGTCGCTCACGGCCGGACCAACCGGGAGATCGCCGCGGCGCTCGTGGTGACCGAGAAGACCGCCGGTCATCACGTCGAGCACATCTACGCGAAGACCGGCGTCTCCACCCGCGTCGGCGCCGCGCTCTTCGCGATGCGCCACGACCTCGTCGAGTAGGGGCGAGATGGGGAGTTCACCCGATGACCGGTGGGCTGGCCGGCCGTACGGTCGCGCCACCGATCGTCCGACCCCTGGAGGCAACGATGCCCACCGCGACCAGTGTCCTGTCCGATCTCCATCACGAGCTGCGTGGCTCAGGCCCCGCGGTGCTCTTTATCGCGGGCGCGAGCGGCGACGCCGGCCACTTCGCCCGCACGGCCGAGCGGTTGGCGGACGAGTTCACCATCGGCACCTACGACCGCCGCGGGTGCTCGCGCAGCGCGCGCCTCGACGAGGGCGAGTTCATGTCGATCGCGTCGCAGGCCGACGACGCCGCCGCGCTCATCGAGGAGCTGGGCCTCGCCCCTGCGATCGTGTTCGGCACCAGCGGCGGCGGCAGCATCGCGCTCGAGCTGGTCGCGCGGCGCCCCGAGCTCGTGCGCGCCGCGATCGTGCACGAGCCGGCGCTCATCGCCCTCGTCGGCAAGCCAGAGGCGGGGGACTTCCAGCTCGGGCCGATCGTCGAGCTCGCCGCGACCGATCCGCGCCGGGCGATGGAGGCGTTCCTCCGTACGCAGACGTCGGACACGACGTTCGAGGGGCTCGACCCCCAGCATCGCGAGCGCTGCGTCGGCAACGGCGCTCACTTCTTCTCCCGGGAGCTCGCGACGTTCGCCGGCTACGTTCCCGACGCAGAGCGGCTCATGGCCGGCGGCGTGCCGCTGCGCATGCTGGTCAGCCAGGACGGCTCGCCACAGCTGGTGCGCGCCACCGCGCGGTTCGCGGAGCAGCTCGGAGTGGCGGTGGAGCGCATCTCGGGTAACCACGCGCCCTACCTTCGGCATCCGGAGGCCTTCGCCGAGGAGCTGCGGCCGATGCTGCGCGAGCTCTCCCGGACGGGTATGCAGCGAATCAACGGAGTTCGCCTCGTCTGCGAGGAGCGCGGGCAGGGCGCGCCGATCCTCTGCATCCATGGCACCGGCGGTACGTCGCTCGCGTGGTCCGACGCGGTCGACGAGCTCAGCCGCCTTGGGCGCGTGATCGCGTACGACCGGCGGGGCTGCGCTCGCAGCCAGCGTCCGGCGGCGTATGAGCGCACCAGCGTCTCCGAGCACGCCGACGACGCGGCCGCGCTGCTCGATGCGCTCGCTGCCGCGCCGGCGGTCGTGGTCGGGCGCAGCTACGGCGGCTCGGTCGCGATCGACCTTGCCCTGCGCTACCCCGACCGCGTGCGCGCGCTCGTGCTGCTCGAGCCGGACGCCCCGCGCGAGCTCGCGCCGGCGGCGGCCGCCTGGATCGATGCCCTCGCCGATCGGCTGCGCGGGGTGGCCGCGCGGGACGGCGTCGATGCGGTCGCGGAGGCGCTCGTCACCGAGGTGGCGGGCGGGGACGCGTGGCGCTCGTTCCCGGACGAGATCCGCCGTGTGATGACCGGGAACGGCGCGGCGATCCTCGCGGAGGTCGAAGGCGAATGGTGGCCCCAGACCGACGCCGCCGGGCTCGCGTCGATCCAGCAGCCCGCCCTGCTGGTGGCGGCGGCCGGCTCGCCGCCGGAGTTCCACGAGCCGATCGACGTGCTCGCGCAGGCGCTGCCCGGCGCGCGGACCGTGCTCGTCGACGGCGGGCATCTCATCGACCCGGCCGGGCCGGAGGTGATCGCCTTCATCGAGGAGGAGATCACCTAACCTCTCGGGGGCGCGTTGAGCCTCTATCCCTTCCTGTTCGAGCACGTCCTGCGGCGGATCCCGGCCGAGGCGGCTCACCGGCTTGCGGCGGCCGCACTAGGCGTCGCCGGGAGGAGTCCGCTTCGGGAGCTGGTTCGCCGCCTCCTGGCGCCCCGGGATCCCGCGCTGGCCGTCGAGGCGCTCGGGCTGAGGTTCCCGAGCCCCGTCGGCGTGGCCGCCGGCGTGGACAAGGAGGCGACGTCGTTCGCGGGGCTCGGCGCTCTCGGGTTCGGCTTCGTGGAGGTCGGGACGATCACCGCCGAGGGCCAGCCGGGGAACCCGAAGCCCCGGGTGTGGCGCCTGATCGAGGACCGGGGCCTCCTGAACGCGATGGGGTTCCCGAACCCCGGAGCCGTGACGGTGGCCGGGCGCCTGGCGAGGCGCCGCGGGGGCGGGATCGTCGGCGTGAACGTCGGCAAGGGCAAGGACACCCCGCTGGCGGACGCGGCGGCGGACTACCGGGCGTCGGTGCGGGAGCTCGCGGCGTTCGCGGACTTCATCGTCGTCAACGTCAGCTCGCCGAACACGGCGGGCCTGCGATCCCTCCAGGCCGTCGACCACCTTCGCCGCATCCTCGACGAGGTGCGAGCGGAGCTGGCGAGCCTCGGGCTCACGCGGCCGCTGCTGGTCAAGCTCAGCCCCGACCTCACCGACGACGAGCTCGACGAGGTGGCGGACCTCGCCGTCGCCCACGGCGTCGCGGGCATCGTCACGGTCAACACCACGACCTCGCGCGCGGGCCTCGCCTCGGAGCCGGCCATCCTCGCCAACCCCGGCGGCGTGTCCGGCGCCCCCCTGAAGCCGCGCGCCCTCGAGGTGCTGCGGCGGCTCCACGCGCGGGTCGGGAGCCAGGTCGCGCTCGTCTCGGTCGGCGGCATCGAGAGCGCGCAGGACGTCTGGGATCGCATCGTGGCCGGCGCGACGCTGGTCCAGGGCTACACCGGGTTCGTCTACGGCGGCCCGCTGTGGCCGAAGCGGCTCAACGACGAGCTGGCGGCCCGCGTGCACGCGGCCGGCGCCCATAGCCTCCAGGCGCTGGTCGGCGCCGAGACACCGATGACCACCGCCGCCTGATGGCCTCCTACACCGTCAACTCGCGAGCAGTCGAGCGAGCGCGCGAGCTGATCGACGCCCGGCAGTACGTGCTCGACAGCGACTGGGGCGACGTGCAGCCGAAGGCGGCGGCCGAGAACGCCTTCCTCGCCTCCCACTCGTGGGAGGAGTACGCCGAGTGGCATCTCGGCCTGACCGAGGGGGCGACGGACGAGACCAAGGCGCGGTACGCGTTCGTGTACGGCGACTTCCGCCGCATCCATCGCTCCGGGCTCATCGCGTGCGTGTACCGGGCCGCCGAGTGGCGTCACAAGGCGGTCGAGCGGGCCGCGTACGACCTGCTCGGGCACCTGGACGACACGACGGCGTGAGCGCTGCGCCCGGCGCTAGGACGGCCGGGCGATCGCGATGTTGAACATGGGGCCGCCGGCGACCGGCATCATCCGGACCCACAGCATCACGTACATCTCCATGCTGCGCGCCCCGCTGAGATCCCCGAGGTCGATCATGCGGTGCGGTGGCCAGCCGAACTCGCCGAGCAGGGTCGTGACCTGCGCCTTGGCGGGCTCGTCGTCTCCGGCTAGGAAGACGACGTGATCGCCGGGGACGGCGGCCGGATCGACCATCAGCTGGCAGTTCATCGTGTTCAGGGCCTTGACCACGCGGGCCTCGGGGACCGCTCGCTGGATCTGCTCGCCGAGGCTGTCCGTGTTCGCCACCAGCAGCGCCGGACGGCCGCCCGACATGTCGAGCGGGTTGCTGACGTCGATCAGCGTCTTGCCGGCGAGGTTGTCGGTCCCCGCGGCCGCCAACGCCTCGAGCGAGCCCCGGCCCGACGTGCAGTTGAACACGACCTCCCCGTGCGCAGCCGCCTCCGCGAATGGCACCTTCCCCTCGCCCGCCGTCCGCGACCCGACCCGCACGTCGTGGCCGAGCTCGGCGAGCTTGCCGGAGATCGCCCGGCCGACCATCCCGGTGCCCATCACCCCGATCCTCATCCGCCCCTCCTTCTTTGCCGGCGCTTTACGCGCGGTTGGCAGGCGCTTTGTCGCTCGGCCGCAAGGCTACGGCCATGAAGACCTTCGCATCGATCCTCATCGCCGCCGCCGCGCTCGCCGCGACGCCCGCGGTCGCCCCAGCCGCGGTCCGCGAGTTCGAGGGCACCGTCGTGTCCGTCAACCGCGACGCCCGCACGTTCCGCCTCCACGACAGCGAGCGCGGCACGAAGCGCATCAAGGTCACCTCGAACACCCGATTCGAGCGGGTCGCCGGCTTCGCCGGCCTCCGCAAGGGCATGACCCGCATCGAGGCGACGGTGCGCCGCCGCGACGGCCGCTGGGTGGCGATCGAGGTCGAGCGCTCGGGCGGCGGTGGCCGACACGGCGGCGGCGGCTCCGACGACGACTGAACGCACAAAGAGAGGGCCCCGCCGAGCGGGGCCCTCACAAGCTGCTACGCGCTGGCGGGCTGATCCCCTCCGCCGCGCGCTTTCATCGCCACGAAGACCGCGGCGCCCGCGCCGGCCAGGATGAGCGGCACGCTCCGAATCACCGGCGTGCGCTTGGCGACCTGGTAGGCCGCCGTGCCCTTCGCGGCCTTGCGCGCGCCCTTGGCCGCCTTGCCGGCCGCCTTGAGCTTCAGGTAGGTGCCCAGGAGGTCCGCTGCCTGGGAGGTACGGCTCTTGCGTCGTCTGATGCGCATGCATCCGGCGTACCCCACAGCGGCTCCCTCCTACCATCGCTGCCGATGCGTCGTCCCGCCTTCCGCCGCGCGCGCCCCCCGATCCTCGCGCTGATCGCGGCCTGGAACGGCGGCCCGGCGCCCGCGCTGCCCGAGGGAGAGCCGGATCTCGAGCTGGTGGAGGCGGTCGAGAGGGGCGTCGACGACGCCGAGCTGGGACGCGCGACGGTGCAGGCCGCATCCGACCGCGCGACCCTCGAGCTCGGCATCGCGCTCCTCGGGCGCGCCGGCGACGAGCGCGACGTCGAGGTGCTGGAGACGCTCGCGCGCCATGCCGTGCTCGGGCCCGTGGCCGGAGCGGCCCTGGCGGCCATCCTCGACGACGAGGCGCAGGCCTGGTGGCGCGTGGGCTGCGTGTCGGCCGGCACGGGCAAGACCGAGGCGGTCCAGCGCCTGGCGGCGGTGCCCGGCCTGCCCGCCGACGCCCGCGGCTGGCTCCTGCGCCACGGCCTCGAGGGGATCGAGCCCGAGGCCGCGGCGCTCGCCTGCGCCCACGGCGGCCGGCTCGAGGACGAGCTCGGCGGCCTCGTGGACGACGCGCTGCTCGACGGTGCCTGCCGCATCCTCAGCGGCCTCGTGCGCGGAGGCGACATGGCCGCCTACGAGCCCGGCCCGCGCGTCGCCCACGCGGCGCTCGACCTGCTGGCCGACCGGCCGCTGACGCTCACCCGCGCGATGGCCGTCGAGGACCTGCGCGGATGGGCCGAGGACTTCGAGGAGCACGTCGTGATCGCCGAGCGCTGCGCTCGCCTGCTCGGCCGCGCCTGACGGTGCTCCGCGTCCTGGTCCTGGCGGTCGCGTTCGCGGCGCTCGCGGTCTTCCTCGTCTCCCGCGCGGGCGACGAGCCGCTGCCCGCCGGCGTGCCGGTCGTGCCCACGCCTCCGGGGCCGGCCGGGGAGGACACGTCGCCGCTGCCCGATCCGTTCGCCTGGGACCCCGAACGCGAGGACGAGTTCGCTCGCCGCGCCGCGGCCGGCAACGCCCACCCGCTGTACGCGTTCTCGCCCGGCGGGGTGCTCGCCTCGGCCGAGCGCACCGCGCGCTGGCGGTCGCAGGTCGAGCGCGCCGCCGACGAGGCGGAGATGGACGCCGACGTGCTCGAGGGGCTGGTGTTCCTCGAGAGCGCCGGCCGCGAGGACGCGCGGGCGCCGGGCAGCCTGGAGAACGCGGTCGGGCTCACGCAGATCCTGGCCGAGACCGGCCAGAACCTGCTCGGGATGCGCGTCGACGTCGAGCAGAGCGAGCGGCTGACCCGGCTGATCGCGCGCGCCGAGGCGCGCGGCCGGAGCAAGCGCGCCGCCACGCTGCGCCGGCGCCGGCGGCAGGTCGACCAGCGGTTCGACGGCGCCGAGGCGCTGGCCGCGACCGCCCGCTACCTGAAGCTGGCCGGCGAGCGCTTCGGGCGCCAGGACCTCGCGTTCGTCTCCTACCACATGGGCATCGGCAACCTCGAGAGCGTGCTGCGGGACTTCACCGGCGAGCAAGGCGGCACGATCCGCGACGTGGTGTCCGACGAGGAGCTGACCTACGCCGAGGTCTACTTCGCGTCGACGCCGCGCCGCCGGCGGGCCGCCTACCGCCGGCTCGCGAGCCTCGGCGACGACTCCTCGAACTACCTCTGGAAGGTCGCGGCTGCGCACGAGGTCATGCGCCTGTGGCGGGAAGACCGTCACGAGCTGGAGCGCCGGGCGCTGCTGCACGAGGCGAAGGGCTCGGCGGAGGAGATCCTCCACCCGCCCGCCGAGACGCCCGCGTTCGGCACCCCGGGCGAGCTGCGCGAGGCGTGGGAAGCCGGGGACATCGTCGCGTTCCCGGAGGACGAGGCGGTCACCGGCCTGCGACGCGCCCGCCAGATGGGCGAGCTCGGGCGGCGGCTCGGCCAGCCGGCGGACCTGTACCGCGGCCTGCGCCCGGAGGCGCTGGCGCTCGCGCTCTACGTGGGCGCCCAGGTCCGCTCGCTCGGCGGCGCGAGCCCGCTGATCGTCACCTCCACGGTGCGCGACCAGGGCTACCAGGACGCGCTGGTGCGCCGCAACCGCGAGGCGACCCGCCACTACTCGCTGCACACGACCGGCTGGGCGTTCGACGTGCTGCGGGAGTACCGCTCCCGCCGCCAGGCGCTCGCCTTCCAGTTCGTGCTCGACCGGCTCCGGACGTTGAACGTGATCGCCTGGGTGCGCGAGCCGCGCGCGATTCACATCACCGCAGCCGACGACGCCAAGGCCCTGCTCCCGCTGCTCGAGCGGATCAGGTGACGGCGCTGCGCTCTTCCTCGGCGGCGGGCGCGCTGGCCGCCGCGCGGGCCTCGTATCCGGCGCGGGCCGCGAGATCGGTGCGCTCGAGCGCCTCGTCGGCCTTGAAGGCGCGGGCGAGCAGATCCCGAAGCCGCCGCGGCAGCATCCCGCCCAGCTTGATCAGGAAGCCGGCCCGCCGCGGGAGGTACACGTCGAACCGCGGCCGCTCGAGCGCCGCGACGACCGCCGCGGCGACGTCCTCGGGCGCGAGGCGACGTAGGCCGCGGGCATCCGGCACGCCCGCGGTGAGCTCGGTCCGCACGAAGTACGGCATCACGACGGACACCTCGACGCCGGTACCCCGCAGCTCGGCGCGGGCCGCCTCGGAAAGACCCACCACGCCGTGCTTGGTCGCGGCGTAGGTCCCCAGCATGGCGAAGCCGCTGCGGCCCGCGAGCGAGGACATGTTGACGATGTGGCCCGTTCCCCGCGGGACCATCCGGCGCATCGCCTCCTGGGTGCCGTGGATGACCGCCAGCAGATTGAGGTCGATCTGGCGCGCGACGCTGTCGGAGCTCTCCTCCACGAGCGGCCTGACGACCATGATCCCCGCGTTGTTGACGAGCACGTCGAGCGGGCCGAGCCGGCGCTCCACCTCGTCGAGGAACGCGGTGAAGCCGGCGTGGTCGGTGACGTCGAGCCCGAGGCCGAGCGCGTCGTCGCCGAGCGCCGCGGCCGCCTCCTCGGCGGAGGCCTGGTCGAGGTCGCCGACGGCCACTCGCGCGCCGTCACGGGCGAGGGCTTCGGCGATCGCACGGCCGATGCCCCGGCCACCGCCGGTGATGGCGACGACCTTGCCGTTCAGGGAGCGGGGTTCTCGAGCCATGCAACTGAACGCTAGCGATCAGGCCGGAAATACACTCCGGTCTGTGACCGGAGTCACCTCGAGCTTCCACCATGCCGGCCGGCGGCTGGCCTACTCGTCATACGGCGACGGGCCGCGGCTGACCGTGCTCCTCCACGGCCTCCTGTTCAGCCGCCGGATGCACGACGAGCTGGCGCGCGCGCTCGCCGATCGCGGCCATCGGGTGGTCACGCTCGACCTGCTCGGGCACGGTGAGTCGGACCGCCCGGTGGACATGAACCGCTACTCGATGACCGAGTTCGGTCGCGAGGTCATCGCGCTGCTCGACCACCTGGGCGCCGCCGAGGCGGTCGTGATGGGCACGTCGCTGGGCGCCAACACGACGCTCGAGGCGGCCGCCCTGGCGCCCGAGCGCCTGCGCGGCATGGTGATCGAGATGCCGGTGCTCGACAACGCGCTGCTCGGCTGCGCGGTCGCCTTCACGCCGCTGATGCTCGGCCTGACGTTCGGGCGGCGGCCGATGCGGGCGCTGGCCTCCGTGGCGCGGCGGGTGCCGAGCCGCGGGCTGCCGTGGCAGGCCGACGTCCTGCTCGACCTCCTCCGCCAGGACCCCGAGCCCGGCGCCGCCGTCATCCAGGGCCTGTTCTTCGGGCGGGTGGCGCCGCCCGTCGAGGAACGGCGCACGCTGCGCACCCCCGCGCTGGTGATCGGCCACCGGCACGACCTCGTGCACCCGTTCTCCGACGCCGGCGCCCTCGCCGACGAGCTGCCGGACGCGCGGCTGCTCCAGGCCGACTCGATCGTCGAGCTGCGCGTGGCGCCGGAGCGGCTCACCGGCGAGATCGCCGCGTTCCTCGACGAGTGCTGGCGCCCGCGCGCCGCCGGCGCCCGCCGGGCGACGGCCTCGCTCTAGTAGTCGTGCGCAGCACCCGCGAACGTCAACGGCGGCATTGAAGGGAGCCCGAATCGCCGAGTGTCGACTTGACGGCGATATTCGACGTCAAGTCGACACGCGACGACGCCGGCACCCCAGCCTCCCTACCCAGCCGCCGTTGACGTTCGTCGAACTCGGCGCCTGGCGGGATGCTGCGCCTAGCGGACCTTGGCGAAGCGCTGCACGGCGGCCATCAGCTCGTCGAGCTTCTCGGTCGCGCCGTCGCCGTCGGCGGATACGGCGTCGGCCACGCAGTGGCGCACGTGGGCGTCGAGCACGTTGACGGCGACCTGTTCGAGCGCGGTCTGGACGGCGGCCACCTGCGTGAGGATGTCGATGCAGTAGGCGTCCTCGTCGACCATCCGCTGGAGCCCGCGCACCTGGCCCTCGATCCGGCGGAGGCGGTTGTGGGTGGCTCGGGCGTCGGCCTGCATGGCCGCCCATGATACCCCTTAGGGGTACTTGACCCTCGCTACACTCAGCCGCCGTGGCACACCGGCAGGAGGAAAAGGAGCGGCGGCGCCGGGAGCGGCTCGAGCGCGAGCGCGCGGAGAAGGCGAAGATCGCCCGCCGCAAGCGCCTCCAGCTCGCCCTCGGCGCGCTCGGTGCGGTGACAGCCGTCGCGGTCGCCGTGTTGCTGCTCTCCGGCACGCTCGGCGGCGACGACGCGGCCGGCGAGGGCTCGCCCCCCGAGGCGGCCAACGTCCAGCTCCCCGAGCAGGAGATCGGCGACCTGCGGGAGGCGGCCAAGGCCGCCGGGTGCACGCTGCGCAACCCCGACATCGAGGGCCGCACGCACGAGACGAAGCAGTTCAAGGCGTCCGACTACAAGACGAATCCGCCGACCTCCGGCAACCACGCGCCGACGTGGTACGAGGACGGCGTGTACGAGCCGGGCACGACGCCGGACCTCGGCATGCTCGTCCACACGCTCGAGCACGGGCGGATCGACGTCCAGTACAAGCCCGGGACGCCGGCCGAGACCGTGCGTCAGCTCGAGGCGTTCCTCGCCGAGCAGAACGACGGCTACCACATGCTCCTGTTCGAGAACGCCTCCGGTATGGACGCGCAGATCGCCGCCACGACGTGGGGCCACTCCCTCACCTGCAACGAGATGAACCCCCAGGTCTTCGACGCGCTCCGGACGTTCCGGGCCGAGTACATCGACCAGGGCCCCGAGCAGGTTCCCTGAGCGGGCCCGGACCGCCCGCGACGCTGGCAGTATGCGGCGCACATGGACGTGGAGCTCAGCTACTGCGTGATCAACACCGAGCGGCGCCAGCTCCTGAGCTACTGCCTCGATGCGATCGCGCGTGAGCGCGCGACCGTGTCGTTCGGGACCGAGACGCTCGTGCTCGACAACGCGTCCTCCGACGGCTCAGCCGAGGCGGCGCGTGCGCACGCGGTGACGACCGAGGTGCTCCCGCTGCGTCGCCGCCGGGGGACGGCGGAGAACGCACGCGACCTGCTGCGGCGCGCCCAAGGGCGCTTCTGCCTGATCCTCGACGAGGACTCGGAGCTCGAGCCCGGCGCGACCGCGGCGCTCCACGCCGCGCTGGCCGGCGCGGAGCGCGCCGCGGCGGCCGGGGCGACGCTGGTGAGCCCCGAGGGGGTCGAGCAGCCCTCGGCGTGGCGCTTCCCGAACGTGCTGACGGAGGCGCTCGGCCGGCTCGGCGCCGGCCGCCGCCTGCTCGTCCAGAGCCAGAGTGAGGGCGTCAGAGCGGTCGACTGGGCACCGGCGTCCGCGCTGCTCGTGCGGCGCTCGGCGGCCGAGTCGGTCGGCTGGTTCGGCGCCGACGAGGTCGACTTCTGCCGGCGCCTGCGCCGCTGCGGCTGGGACGTGCTGCACGTCCCAGAGGCGCGCGCCGTGCAGCACGACGCCCGATGACCGATCCCGCCGGCGGCATGGGGTGGCGCACGGCGCCACACCTTCGGGGGAGACGGGGCTGGGGCCGCGTCGTGGAGGAGGCGGACCGGCTGGCACGCGACCGCCCCCTGTGCGTGTTGCTGCTGCCCGAGCGGCTCGAGGCCTTCGAGCTGCGCGAGCGCGCCGAGGACCTGCTGACGGCGCCGGGCGCCGTCGCCGTGGACCCGCCGCGTCTGTCCTACGCCGCGGCGCGCCGGCTCGGCGAGGCGTTCGCCGACGGGCTCGGCGGGGTGCAGGCCCGGCGGATGCGCCTGCCCGGCTTCGCGCGGGCGCTGGTCGTCTTCGACGCCCTCCAGTACCCGCTCGCGCGGGCGCTGACGGCGCTGAACCCCGACGCCGAGCTCTGGTACGGGCCGCCTGCGGGGAGCTCGGGAGCGCTCCACGATCGCGCCTGCGAGCGCGCGGCGCTGCGCTTCGACCGCACCGACGCCCCGGTCCACACCCAGAACCTCCCGCTGTGGGAGCGGATGGAGGCGCTGGGCATCGAGAGCGGCCGCCTCGGCTCCGAACGCGCCGACGTCCGCTAGCGGCCGCGAACGGGGGTCGAGCGGATGCGCGGCCGGACGCCGCGCAGGATGTCCGCGATGTTGAGCGTGATCTGCGACACCTGACGGTCCTCGTCGAGCCGCTGCGTCCATTCCGGCAGACCGACGCGGATCATCACGCCGTCGCCGATCTCGGTCGACGCCAGCCCGGGCAATGCCGGCGGCGGCAGCTCCTCCGGCACGCCCTCGGTCTCCTCGGGCGGCGCCGTCTCGACGCCGAGCGCGGCCTGAAGCTCTCCGCGGCCGGAGGCGGGCAGCCGGCTCTCCTCGAGCACGGTGAAGCCCTCCAGCGCGCCGTCGAAGCCCTCGAGCAGACCGGCGCCCGCGTCGCCGCCGATCAGCGACAGGGTGACCGGCCCCTCGGCGCGCCGCAGGCCCTCGAACCGCGTCCCGAACGGATCGTGAGCCGAGGGCTGCGTCGGCCTCCGCAGCTGCCCTGCCGTCTCCTCCTCGTTGCGCAGGATCGTCACCCCGCGGCGCAGGCTCTCGGTGCCGAAGCTGGCGAGGCGGCCGCCGTCGGCCACGTACCGACGCAGCCGCCGCGCGTAGCCGCGGGTCACCCATCGCTCGGCGCCCGCGAGCAGCACGCCGCGCCGATCGGACGCCCGCGGGCCGGTCGAGAGCGCCAGGTCGAGGTCGGTCGTGATGTCGTAGCGGATCCCGGCGCGATCGAGGTGCACGAGCAGCGGCGCCGTGTGCTCCAGGAGGTCCTCCGGCAGGCCGCCGGCCAGCACCCGAGGCCAGTTCACCGGGCGGTTGCCCGGCAGGGTGTTGGGGACCCCGTCGCCGTCCTGGTCGACCTCGTCGGTCCCCAGCCACGTCATGACGGGCACGACGACGAGCATGTTCGCCCGGCGCCGCGACTGCACCGCGATCGGGACCGCGGTCGACTGCTCGCCCGCCGTCAGCTCGAGCACGTAGAGCCCGGAGTCGCCGGCCGGCGCCCGGAACACGATCGGCTGCCCGGCCGCCTCGCGGCTCTGCCACAGCGGCTTGCGCGTGCCGACGCGACGCAGGAGCCAGCGGTACGGGCGGCGGCGGGCGTCGACGTTCACCCGCACCAGCCGCTTCGCGGTCACCGGCCGCACCGGCGGCTCGGCGACGATCCCGCGCACGGTGATCCCCGGCCGCCCCCGCGACTGGCCGGGCAGCGGCGGGAGCTCGGCCGGCGCGCGGCCGAGGTTGCCCGCGCGGTCGCGGGCCGCCACCTGCACGAGATAGACGCCCGGCGGGGCCGGCCGCCCGCCGATCCGCCCGTTCCAGGTGAGCGTCCGCGTGCCCCTCACGGGCGGCAGCTCGGCCACCACGCGCGGCTCGCCGCCGTCGGTGCGCACGATGCGAGCGCTCTTCGGCCGCCCGACCGGCACGTCGCGGACGTCGATCCGGAGCGGCCCCGGGCGCGGGCCCACGATGGGTCCCGGGGCGATGCTGCGCACCCGCGGCCGCGGGGGCTGGGTGTCGACGACGGTGGCGCGCGGCGGGACCACCGAGCGGCCCTCCTGTCGCAGCGTGACGCGAACGCGGTAGCGGCCGTCGGGAGCCCGGGTGCCGGCGTCGGTGCGCCCGTTCCACCGCAGCGGGAGGGGCGACGGCGGGGTCACGCGCGCGTCGTCAGCCAGGCGCCGTACCGCGTCGCCGTCCTCGTCCACCACGTCGACCGCGATCCTGCCCGCCTCGCGCAGCGTGACCTGGAACTCGGCTACGTCACGGGTGCCGTCGCCGTTGGGGGAGAAGACCCGCTCCAGCGACCGCACCTTCGCCACCGCGGCCTCGCCCTTGATCCGCTGGGCGGCGAAGAACGCCGCGAACGTCGCGCCGACGAGGACGACGAAGACGGCGCGCGCCAGCCAGGTCACAAGTGGTTCCGACCTGCGGGAGCGGCCACTTAGCTACGGGGACTGGTCGCTGCCGAGGAGGACGACGACCTTCGACGGCTGTCCGCTGTTCGTCGCGTCGGTGGCGTCGGCGAGCGCCTGCGTCTCCGGGTCGATCGCCTCGAGCGCCCTGATGCCGAGGATCGAGCCCACGTCGCGCGCCTGCCGCCGCTCGCCGTCGGCGAAGAAGATGACGGAGTCCTGGCGCTGCTGGTCGGTGTTGTTGCCCGTGCGGATCATGCCCTGCTCGTCCGAGTAGCCGTCCGCGATCAGCTTGTCGCGGGTCTGGGAGGCGAGGCCCTCCGTGGGGGTGCCGTTGAGCACCGTGACGACGGTCTCGGGCCGGGCGGCGACCGCCTCGGTCCCACCGCCGCCGCCTCCCCCGGTCGCCGCGTCGGGCGTGGACTCGGCGGTCGTGTTGGGGGCGGGTGCAGGCTCGTCGCCGCCGAGCAGGAAGACGGGCACGGCGACGGCGGCGACCGCGACGCCGATCGCCAGGAGGGTGAAGAGCGTCCAGCGGCCGGCCCGGGACGGCTCCTTGGCGGGGCGGCGGGGCGGCGGCCCCGGGCGCCGGGGCGGGAGCGTGGCCGAGCGCGACGGCGTCGCGCGCAGCGGCGCCGCGGGGCGCGGCTGCGGGCGGGGGGTGGCGCGGGGGATCGTGACGGGGGCCGGGACGCCGTTGCCGGGCAGCGCCGGGGCGTCATCGGTGTCCTTGGCGGGCTCGGGCTCGGCCTCGGCCTCGGGCTCGGCGGCCTCCGGCTCGGGGGCGTCGGCCTGCGGCTCCGCCGGCTCGTCCCCGTTGGTCGCGGCCACCGCGGCGTGCTCCGCCGTGTCCTCGCCCGGTCCCTCGCCGTCCGTCGGCGGTGGGCCGGCGCCGTCGGGCACGGGCGCCGCGACCTGCTCCTCGGCCACTTCGGCCCCCTCGCTGCGCTCGGGGGCCGCGGGAGCGGCAGCCACCGTCGCTGCGGCGCGAGCCATCGCGACCGCGGGGCGCGGCCCCATCGGCACCGCGACCGGCGCCTCGGCGGGGCGGCCGTTGCCGGCCGTGACGGGCTGGGCGGGACCGACGGCGCCGGAGCGCTCGGCGGCCGGCTCCGGAACCCGGCGAGCCTCCTCGGCCTGGGCCACCACGCGCGCCTCGAGCTCCTGCGCGCGCTCCGGCGCACGGCCCGCCCAGTCGCGCAGGCGCTTGAGCTCGCGCGCCTGGGCGAAGTACAGGAGGGTCAGAACGGCCAGGCCGAGGAACGCGGCGAGTCCGACGTACGCGCCGTACTTCTCGACCTGGTCCTGGAGGGAGAACGCAAGGACGACCATGGACCGAGCCGCTGAGTCTAGGAGGCCAGGCGGTCGCCAGCCGTCTCGGGCGTCGCGGAGGGGCTCGGCTCGGGCGCCGGAGCCGTCGCCTCGGCGGCCCGCATCGCGCCCAGCTCGTGCACCTTCGCGGCCAGCGTGGCGGCGTCGCCGTCGAGCACCAGATACGCGATCTCGTCGAACGTCCGCTCGACCCACGCGGGGTCGACCGGCGCCCGCTGCGCGCGCAGCAGCTTGGCCGCCGGCGTCGGCTCCGGGCGCTCGTACGAGTTGAACAGCTCCTCGTGCAGCTTCTCGCCCGGCCGCGCGCCGACGATCTCGATCGCGATGTCGCGGCCCGGCTCCAGGCCCGAGAAGCGGATCATGTCGCGCGCCAGCTCCAGGATCGCCACCGGCTGGCCCATCTCCAGCACGAAGACCTCGCCCCCGAGCGCGAGCGACGCCGAGCGGATCACGAGCTGGACGGCCTCCGGGATCGTCATGAAGAAGCGGGTCATCCCCGGGTCGGTGACCGTCACCGGGCCGCCGTTGGCGATCTGGCGGCGGAAGATCGGCACCACGGAGCCCGACGAGCCCAGCACGTTGCCGAAGCGCACGGCGGTGAACGCGGTGTCGGGGTAGCGGGCGTCCGCCGCCTCGACCGCCCACTCGGCGAGCGCCTTGGAGGCGCCCATCACGGTCGCCGGGTTGACCGCCTTGTCGGTCGAGACGAGCACGAAGACCTTCACCCCGAAGTCACCCGCCACGCGGGCCATGACCTGGGTCGCGAGCGCGTTGTTGTGCACGGCCTCGACGGGGTTCGCCTCCATCAGCCCGACGTGCTTGTAGGCGGCGGCGTGGAAGACGACGGTCGGCCGGTGCTCGGCGAACACCTCGCGCATCCGCTCGCCCTGCTTGCAGTCGGCGAGCACGGCGATCGTGTTCTGGACGTGCCGGTCCTCCACCAGCTCGCGCTCGACCTCGAACAGGTTGTCCTCGGCGTGGTCGAGCAGCACGAGCTTGCTGGGGCCGACGCGCGAGATCTGCCGGCACAGCTCGGCGCCGATCGAGCCGCCGGCGCCGGTGACGAGCACGGCTCGGCCGGCGAGGTAGCCGCCGGTGAACTCGGTCTCCATGCGGACCGGCTCGCGGCCGAGGACGTCCTCCACCCGCACCTCGCGCACCTGGCGCATGAGGCGCCCGCCGTTCTGGAGCAGCTCGAAGACCGTCGGCATCGTCCGGACGGGCACGCCGCGCTCGCGGCACGCGCGCACGACGCGCGCGCGCATCGTGCCGGGCGCCGACGGCACGGCGATCAGCACCTCGTCGGGCCCGACGTCGTCGAGCACGCGCGGCAGCTCCTCGGTGGTGCCGAGCACCTCGAGCCCGCGGTCGATCCTGGCGCGCTGCTTGCGCGGGTCGTCGTCGACGAAGCCGACGGGGCGGAAGCCGAGGTCGGGATTGCGCAGGATCTCGCGCAGGAGCAGGCGCCCGCCGTCGCCGGCGCCGACGATCAGCACCGAGCGCGCGTCGCGCTGCGCCCGCCAGCCGCGCAGCGGCCGCTCGTAGACGAGGTGGGTCACGAACCGCACGGCGCCGACGAACACGAGCAGCAGGAGGCCGAAGAGCACGAGCACGCTGGTGGGCACGGCGACCGAGACGTCGCCCTCCGGCGTGTAGATCAGCTTCGGCTTGACGACCGCGACGTAGCCGACGAGCGCGACGACCGAGACGGCCACCGCCTGCACGATCTGGAGGTACTCGCGCTGCGAGGAGTAGCGCATCCAGTGCCGGTAGAGGCCGAGCAGCGCGAAGCTGAACACGCTGCCGCAGATGACGAACGTGATCGTGCTCTCGAACAGGTCCTGATAGCGGGCCGGGATCCCGCCCTCGAACCGCAGGCGGTAGGCGAGGTAGTAGGCCAGTGCGGCCAGACCCGCGTCCAGCGCAGCCTGGGGGAGCGCGTGGCGGTGCACGGGAAAGGCCGCGGAGCTGATCCGGCGGCGCATCGCGGGGATTCTAGGCCTGTCCGCCGCCGGTGGCTGCGAGGCCGCCGATCGGCGAGAGCATCAGGTTGGCGAGCACGGCGGGGTCGCGGCGGCGGCGCTGCGCGTGCCCCGGTGGGCGCTTGACGAGCTCGACGTCGTCCGCGCGGGTCAGGCGGCGCATGCGGCCGTCGGCGATCAGCGCGTCGTCGACCGCGCCGGGGCGGCCCTCGAACGTGGTCCACACGGGCGTGCCGAGCGCGACCGCTTCGCGGTTCATCGTGCCGCCGGCGGAGATCACGAGGTCGGCGTGGGCGATCAGCGACTGCGCGTCGATCGCGTGCGCCGGGACGATGAACCCGTCCAGCTCGGCGCGCTGCTCCGGCGTGCGCGGGAGCACCACCGTCTGCTCGCCTCTCAGGCGATCGAGCACCTGGGCGAAGAGCGGGTTCTCGAAGCGGTGGTAGAGCGACACGGCCGGCGGGGTGCGGACGACGGCGATCGGCCTGCCCGGGTCGAGGCCGAGCTCGGCGAGCACCGACGGGTCCGGCTCGAAGTCGGCCAGGTAGTACTCCTCCTTCAGCCCTTCGTAGCGGCGTAGCTTGCCCTTCGCGCCGTAGCGGGCCAGGCGCTCCGGGGGGATCGCCTCCGGGACCACGACCGCGCGCGCCAGGCGGCAGTTCACGGTGTGCTGGACGGTCGCCCACTCGTAGTCGAAGGCGGTCGCGCTCGGGATCCGCAGCAGCGCGGCCGCAACGCTGATGTCGTTGGACCCGTGGCCGAGCGCGATGTCGATCTTCCGGCGGGCGGCCCAGCGGGTGAGGGCGGCGCTGCGGGAGAGCAGCCCGAGCCCCTTGGCGGCGAGCCGGCCGCCGCGGTGGCGGCCGATCGGCTCCGCGTGGAGTCCGTGGCGCTCGGCCAGCGGCAGCGTCTGCGCGAAGTCGCGCGCGGTCACGAGCACCTCGGCGCCTCGCTCCTCGAGCGCCCGGATGACGGGGCGCATGACGAGGACGTGCGGGGAGTTGGTGAGGTCGACCCAGACGCGCATTTTTGTGGTGTGGCCGGGAGGAGACGGGGTACTGGCACCGGGCGGGCGGTACACCCTAGTTTCGAACCTCGCGGGAGGATTCACGATGCGCAGACTGATCGTTGCCTGTGTCGTCGCCGGCTGCGCGGCCCTGGCCGCTGCAGGACCGGCGGCAGCCGAGCCCACCTGGGCCCCGGCGGCAAGCGCGACGGTCCACCCGGGCGTGCAGACGGTCACGGCGGGCGGGCAGTGCACGGCCAACTTCGTCTTCTTCGACGCCGCCGACGACGTCTACCTCGGCCAGGCGGCGCACTGCTCGAGCACGAGCGACAACACGACGACGAACGGCTGTGTGGCGGGCACGCGGCCGCACGGCACGCCCGTCGAGGTCGACGGCGCCTCGCGGCCGGGCACGATCGTGTACTCGTCGTGGGTCACGATGCAGGCCGCGGGCGAGACCGACACGAACGCGTGCCGGTTCAACGACATCGCGCTGATCAAGCTCGACCCGGCCGACTACGGCAACGTCAACCCGACGATCCCGTTCTGGGGCGGGCCGACCGGCACCGCGACCACGACGGCGACCGGCGACAAGGTCCTCTCCTACGGCAACTCGTCGCTGCGCCTCGGCGTGACGGCGCTGTCGCCCAAGGAGGGCACGAGCCTCGGCACCGCCGGCGGCGGCTGGACCCACCAGGTCTACACGGTCTCGCCGGGCATCCCGGGTGACTCGGGCAGCGCGTTCATCGACCGGTCGGGACGGGCGTTCGGCGTCCTCAGCACGCTTCAGATCGCGCCGCTGGCCGGCGCCAACGGCGTCAGCGACCTGTCGCGGATGCTCGCCTACATGGCGTCCCACGGCGGGCCGAACGTAACCCTGGCGCTCGGCACCGAGCCGTTCCGCGGTCCTCTCCTTCCGTAGGAGAGCCTGGGGGCCCGCCCAACCGTGTGGAGCGATGTCCCGTTGGGCACCCCCTGGCCCGCGGGAGGGCGCTCGCCCTCCCGCTAGCCTGATCGAGCCGTGTCGCCGCTCGTCCTCGCGTCCCTGACCGACCCGATCGTGGAGTTCGCGGTCGACGTCGTCGACGCGATGGGCCTGCCCGGGATCTTCCTGCTGATGGTCGCCGAGAGCGCCTGCATCCCGATCCCGTCGGAGACGACGTTCCTGTTCGCCGGCTTCAACGTCGCCAACGGCGAGTACTCGATGTTCGCGGTCGTCGCGGTGGGGACGTTCGCGAACGTGGTCGGCTCGTGGATCGCGTACGCGGTCGGCTACTTCGGCCGCATCGACCTGCTCGAGAAGCACGGCCGCAAGCTCCACGTCAAGCCGTCGCATCTCGCGTGGGCCGACCGCTGGTTCGAGCGCTACGGCGACGCGACCGTGTTCTTCTCCCGCATGCTCCCGATCATCCGCACGTTCATCTCGCTGCCCGCCGGCGTCGCGCGGATGCCGTTCTGGCGCTTCACGCTGCTCACCACGGCCGGGTGCATCCCGTGGATCTTCATGCTCACGTTCGTCGGCAAGCAGGTCGGTGACCGCTGGGAGAGCTGGCGCGACAGCCTGCACTACGTCGACTACGCGGTCGTCGCCCTGATCGTGCTCGGCGCGATCTACCTGCTCTTCCGCTGGCGGCGCCGGCGGCGCGACGAGCGGCTCGGCACGCCGGCCGCCGATGCGGGTCACTGAGCCGCGGCTGATCGAGACGATCGCGCTGGGCCTCGTGCAGGGCCCGGCCGAGCTCCTGCCGGTCTCCTCGTCGGCGCATATCGGGGTGCTGCCGTGGGCGCTCGGATGGCAGCACGCGGAGCTGCCGGGCGCGGCGCGCAAGGAGGTCGAGGTCGCGTTCCACGCGGGCACCGCGCTGGCGCTGGGACGCCCGCGCGCGCCCATCGCCGTGCTCGCCGCGGCGACCGTGCCACCGGCGCTCGCGGGCCTGGCCTTCGAGCGCGTCGTCGACTCGCGGCTCGGGACCCCACGCTCGATCGCGCTCGGCCTGCTCGCCGGCTCCGCCGCGATGGTGCTCGCCGATCGCGTGCCGGCGCGGCGGATGGCCGACGCGGTGGGCCTTGCCGACGGTGCCGCGCTCGGGGTCGCCCAGGCCCTCGCGCTCGTCCCGGGCGTCTCCCGCAGCGGCGCCACCCGCGCGGCCGCCCGCGCCCGCGGCTTCACCCGCCCAGACGCCGCCCTCCTCTCCCGCGAGGTCGCCCTTCCGGTGCTCGCCGGCGCGACGGCGCTCAAGGGCCTCCGCCTCGCACGGCGCAGGCCCTCGGGCGCGACGCTCCGGGCGCTCGCCGGTGGCGCCGCGGCCGCCGCCCTCTCCACCCGCGCGGCCCTGCACGTCGAGCGGTCGCGCGCCGCCGGTGCGCCGCTGGCCGCCTGGGCCGCCTACCGGACGGCGCTCGCCGCCGCGATCCTCGTCGGGACCGCCTGTCAGGATCGGGCGCGATGACCGATGCCTACGCCGAGTCGGGCGTCGACACGAGCGCGGCCGACCGCGGCGTCGCAGCGCTCGTGGAGGTGCTGCGCACGATCGACACGGGCCGCGCGTCGAGGACGGTCCCGCTCCCCGGCCACTTCGCCGCCGTGCTCGAGGTGGCGCCGAACCTCGGGATCGCCGTCGGGACCGACGGGGTCGGGTCCAAGCTGATCGTCGCCGAGCAGGCGGGGCGTTACGACACCGTCGGCATCGACTGCGTGGCGATGAACGTCAACGACCTCGTGTGCGTGGGAGCCGAGCCGATCGCAGTGGTCGACTACCTCGCGGTCGAGCAGGCGGACCCGGACGTCATGCGCCAGATCGCGGTCGGGCTCAAGCGCGGCGCCGAGCTGGCGGGCGTCGAGGTGCCCGGAGGCGAGGTCGCGGTCCTGCCCGAGCTCATCCGCGGCCATCCGTCACCGCACGGCTTCGACCTCACGGCGGCGTGCTTCGGCACCGTTGCGCTCGACCGGATCGTGACCGGAGCCGAGACCTGCCCGGGCGACGCGCTGATCGGCCTCCCGTCCTCGGGCCTGCACTCGAACGGCTACTCGCTCGCCCGCCGGGCGCTCTCGGGCCTTGCGGTCGACGACCGCCCGGAGTCACTCGCGGGCGCGAGCGTCGCCGACGCCCTGCTCGAGCCGACCGTCATCTACGTCCGCGCGGTCCTCGAGCTCCTGCGCTCGCGCGTCGAGGTCCACGGCCTCGCGCACATCACCGGCGGCGGCGTCCTCAACCTCACGCGCCTCAGCGGGGATGTCGGCTTCGCGATCACCGATCCGCTGCCGGTCCCGCCGATCTGCGCCCTCGTCCGCGACCTCGGCGGCGTCCCCGACGCCGAGATGTGGGAGGTCTTCAACATGGGCTGCGGCTTCGTCGCCGTGGTGCCGGAGACCGACGCCGAGGCCGCCGCGGGCCTCCTCGCCTCCCACCATCCGGGCAGCCGCCGCATCGGCACGGTCACCGACCGCCCGCGCGAGGTCACGGTCACGCCGGCCGGCGTGACGCTCAGCGCTTGACGGCGTCGAGGATCCAGATCAGGAGGCCGGGGAGCGCGGCGGCGACGGCGGAGAGCGCGAGGATCGTCATCGTCATGCCATGAAGACGCCCGCCGGCCGGGACGTATTCCGGCGGCGATCCAGCACATATGGAGAAGACAGCGCCGGATCGCGCCTCTAGCGTCGTCACCGATGAATTCCGCAGCCTTGAACGGTCTACCCCCGAGAGCGCATCGAACCGAGGAGCAACAGGACGTGGATGACGTGGCAGGCGTGATCGACCAGCAGCCTCCCGGACCCGAGTGGCCGGGGAACGCCGCCGTGCGGGCGGAGGGGCTGGTGAAGCACTACGAGAGCCGGACCGGGACGATCGAGGCCGTCCGGGGCGTGGATCTGACCGTCGAGGCCGGCGAGGTGTTCGGCTTCCTCGGACCGAACGGGGCCGGGAAGTCCACCACCGTGCGGATGCTGACGACGCTGCTCTCGATCACCGCGGGGTCCGCGTTCGTGGCCGGCATCGACGTGGCCCGCGATCCCGACGCGGTGCGTCACCGAATCGGCGTCGCGCTCCAGGAGGCCGGGCTCGACCCGCGGCAGAGCGGCCGCGAGCTGCTGATCCTCCAGGCGCGGCTGTTCGGCATCGCGCCCGACGCTGCCGCGGCCCGCACCGAGGAGCTGCTCGCGCTCGTCGAGCTCGAGGACGCCGCCGACCGGCGCATCAAGGACTACTCGGGCGGGATGAAGCGGCGGCTCGACCTCGCGTCGGCGCTCGTCCACCGGCCGGAGGTGCTGTTCCTCGACGAGCCGACGACCGGGCTCGACCCGGCGAGCCGGCTGACGGTGTGGGATGAGGTGCGGCGCATCAACGAGCGCGGGACGACCGTCTTCCTCACCACGCAGTACCTCGAGGAGGCGGACGCGCTCTGCGACCGGCTGGCGATCATCGACGGCGGCCTGATCGTGCGCGAGGGCACGCCCGCGCAGCTCAAGGCCGACCTGCGCGAGCGCCACGGCCTCGACAGCGACCCGTCGCTCGACGACGTGTTCCTCGACGCGACCGGCCGCACTCGCAGCCGGGTCGCCGGCGACGTGCAGGAGGTGACGTCATGACGCAGGCCTGGGTGCTGGGACAGCGGGCGCTGCGCGAGGGCTGGCGGACGCCCGAGGCGCTGCTGCCGACCCTGTTCATCCCGCTCTTCTTCCTGGTCGTCAACGTCGGCCAGGCCGCGAAGATCTTCCCCGCGGCGTCCACGGAGTTCCTGTACGGCCAGGGCTACGGCGCGTTCCAGCTGCCGAGCTCGCTGCTGCTCGCCGCGTCGTTCGGCACCGCGGCGCTGTTCCTGGTCGAGGACATCGAGGGCGGCTACTTCGACAAGCTGCGGGCGTCGCCGGTCCCGCGCAGCGCGATCGTGCTCGGCCGGCTGATCGCCGAGGTGGCGAAGGGCGCGCTGATCGCCGCCGCCATCGTCCTGCTCGGCGTGATCTTCGGCATCTCGATCGCCAGCGGGCCGGTCGGCTTCGTGCTGCTCGTGATCCTCACCGCGTTGTGGGCGGCCGTCTTCGTCGGCTTCATGCAGCTGATCGCGCTCAAGACCCGCAGCGCCGCGGCTACCAACTCCGCCGGCCTCGTCTTCTTCCCGCTGCTCTTCCTGACGCCGAACTTCGTGCCGCGCGACCTGCTCACGCGTCCGATGGAGATCGCGGCGACGCTCAATCCCGTGACCTACCTGATGGAGGCGCTCCGCTCGCTCATCCTCCGGGACCTGGTGTGGGCGGACATCCTGCCCGGGTTCGCCGTCGTCTTCGTCCTCGGCGCGCTCATGCTCTACCTCAACGTGCGGATGATCCGGAACTACGACTGACCCGCTTCCCGACCGGCGCCGTTCAGGGAGCCGAGCACGTTGGTGGGCAGCCGGGCGCACAGGCGCGTCCCGCGCCCAGCCGGGCTCACGACCTCCAGGCGCCCGCCGACGGCCTCGACGCGGTCGACCAGGCCGCGGACGCCTGAGCCCCGCTCCGGATCGGCCCCGCCGACGCCGTCGTCGGCGATCGTCACCACCAGCGTGCCGTCCGTGGACGCGACGTCCACGCTGACGGTGTCGGCCCGAGCGTGCTTGGCGGCGTTGGTCAGCGCCTCGGAGACGAGGAAATAGGCGGCGGCCTCGATGGCGGCGTCGAGGCCGTCCGGCACCGCGGCGCGAAGGTCGACGGGCATCGGCGCCCGCTGGACGAGCGCGTTGAGCGCATCCTCCAGGCCGCGGTCCGTGAGCACCGTCGGGTGGATGCCGCGGGCCAGCTCGCGGAGCTCTTCGAGACCGCCGTCGAGCTGTTCCTTCGCCCTGTCCAGCGCGGCCCTCGCCGCCTCCGCGTCGCGCTCGAGCTGGTGGTCCAGGAGCGACAGCTCGAGCGCGGCGGCCACGAGTCGCTGCTGCGCACCGTCGTGCAGGTCGCGCTCGATCCGGCGGCGTGCCTCGTCGGCCGCCTCGACGAGCCGGGCGCGCGACGCCGCGAGCTCGTCCCGCGTCTCGGCGTTCTCGATCGCGTACGCCACGAGCTCGGCGAACGCTGCGACGCGGTCCTCGGCCCCCTCCGGCATAGCCTCGCCCGGCGGCCACACCGCCGTGACCGCGCCCCATACACGGCCGCCGAGGATGATCGGCCCGCCGGCCCCGGAGCGGATCCCGAGCTCTCGCATCAGCGCGGCGACGACGCCGCCGACCTCGTCGAAGTCCTCGATCCTCACGGGACGCGCGGTGCGCAGCATGCGGCCGAGGATTCCCCGGCCGTCGAGCGCGCCGCGGTGCCCGACCGGTACGGGCGGCGCCGTACCGTCCGACCACCCGGCGGCGACGACCGCCCACTCCGGGTTCTCCACGCGCAGCAACGTCGCCCGCTGCGCGCCGAGCAGCATCCCCACCTCGCGGGTCACTGCTGCGAAGACCTCCGCCTGTGACGGCGCGCGCGCCACGAGCGTCGCGACGCGCCGCAGCGCGTCGTGCTCCCGGACGAGCTCGTCGGGCGATCGGCTGGCCGCGGACGCGTCCACGAACCGACTCTAACCCGGGAGCCGGGAAGCTACCGGCGTTTGTTGCGGCCCTCGCGGTAGAGGTCGGTCATCGCCCCGACCGACGCCTTGTTGGCGTTGTCGAAAACCGACGGGCCGGCTGTGGGCTTGCGCGCCTCGTGGGCCGCCTCCGCAGTCGGGCCGAGCGGATCCGGCCGCCGGAGCACCCGGCGAAGCCACCGGGGCATCTGGACTTCGCCGCCCCACGCCTCCTGCTGTCGATCCGCCATACCGGACCTCCTTTCGCTAGCCGTTCCGACGGTACTTGACCTTCAGGTCATCTTCCCATTCGCCGGGCGTCTCGGCGAGCTGCCAGAGGCCCTCGAAGCGATCCTGCCCGAGCGTGGCGGAGTAGCGCTGCGCGAACGTGGGGTCATCGCGCCACATGCGCAGCACGCCGTCCTCGAGCGAGATGCCGTACGTCCGGCGCACGCCACGCGAATCGAAGTACTCCATCACCTGCCCGTCGCCGGACTCCGGAGCGCCGATCACGCAGATCGCGTCGGGGAACAGCTCGTGGTCGTTGTGGGAGCGCTGGACGAGGAAGCGGCCGCCCTCGAACCACTCGAACGTGATGCTCCCCGTCACGAGGCCATCGAACTGCGGATGGGTCGCCTCGGTGGCCCACGTGCCGATCAGCGCGTCGAACGGCTCGAGGGCGGGATCTCGGTCGGTCATGTCCGTATGTCTACCGCGCCACCGTCCGTGCGCTGCGCTGCGGTTCGATCCCCCAGCTGACGATCCGCTCGGGATGGATACGGATCAGCGGCGTCGGCAGCGCGATCGCCTCCGCGCGCCCGCGGATCTCGATCCCGCGCGGACGCCAGGGATCGGTGCTCGCCAGGTCGTCGATCACGATCGCGGCTCGTCCCGTGCGAACCACGTCGCGGAACTTCTTCGTTCGCTCGAGCTCGTGCCCGCCGACGTCGATCGTCTCGCGCGCCGCGTTGTAGATCCACGCGACGGGCACCACGTGCGGCGTGCCGTCCGCGCCCACCGTCGCGATCCGTCCGAGCTGCCGCCCGCCGGCCAGGTAGCGGATCTCGGCCTCCCTGAAGACGCTCATCTCCTACGCCAGGATGCACCTCCCCGCGCACTACACCTCGGCGATCAGCTCGAGCTCGCTTGGCGTGAAGTCCGCAACGTGTTCGCGGACCGCCCCCATTCGCTGACGGAACTCGGGGTTGGATTTCCACGCATGCATCTCCTCGACGGTGTCCCAGGGCGCGAAGCTCAGATAGCGCCGCGGCTCGCTCAGGTCGCGGGTCAGCCGTGCGGTTCCGGCACCCGGCATCGTGCTGAGCCAGCGGGCGAACTCGGTCCAGGCTTCGACGAACGCGTCGCCCTCGTCCTCCTTGGCCGTCCAGGCTCCGCTCGAATACGCCACGCCCATGTGATCGCTCCTTCGACTCGTCTCCCTCGCGCGACCGACCGTATGCGCCCAACCGGCGATCGTCAATCGTGTTCCCATTCGCGCCGCAGGACCGCGAAGACGCGATGGATACCGTGCCGCTCGAACAGCTCTGTGATCACGGCCGCGAGCGCCTCGGTCGCCAGCCCGGACCCTTGATGGGTGGCTGCGATACGCGACGAACGCCGCGAGATCGTCGGTGCCGAATGGCCGCAGACGGAGGCGCTGCGTGACGATCTCAACTACGAGGCCGCCACCTCATGCATGGGCCGTTCGCGGCAGCGCGGTGAGGGAGGCGTCGAGGATCTCGGCGGCGAGGTCGATCTCGTCGTCGGAGATCGTCAGCGGGGGCGCCATGCGCAAGCAGTTGGCGGCGCCTCCGGTGCCGCCGCGGACCAGGTTGACCGACAGTCCTCGTCGCTCGCATTCGTCGGTCAGCGCCAGCCCCATCGCCTCCGCCGGCCGACGGCTGTCGCGGTCCTCGACCAGCTCCAGGCCCCACAGCAGCCCCATCCCGCGCACGTCACCGACGCTTTCATGGCGGGCGGCCAGCTCGTCGAGGTGCCCGCGCAGTCGCGCGCCGGCGCGCGCGGCACGCGCGGGCAGGTCGTCCTCGCGGACGACCTCGATGACGGCCAGTGCGGCAGCCGCCGGCATGGGGTCCGATACGTGCGAGGTGACATGCAGGAAGCCGCGCTCATGACACGTGGCCTCGATTTCGGGACTCGTGATCACCGCGCCGATCGGCACGCCGCCGCCGAGCGTCTTCGACAGGACGAGGAAGTCCGGCACCACGCCAAAGCCCTCGAAGCCGTACATCGTCCCAAGCCGCCCCAGGCCGGTCTGGCACTCATCGAAGACCACCAGCATGCCGCGCTCCTCGCACAGCTCCAGCAAGCGGGCAAAGTAGCCGGGCGGCGGCACGATCACGCCGCCCGCCGACAGCACCGGCTCCACCACACACGCAGCGGGCGAGCCGACCGACGCCTGGTCGAACAGCTCAAAGCCTGCCTCCAGGCACGCGCACTCGCATTCCCCGTCGCACGCTCGGACGGGGCAGCGGTAGGCGTACGGCGCCGGCAGCGCAAACGAACCCGGGAGCGTGGGCCCGTACCCGCGCCGGCCGGCTGCGAGCGTCAGCGCCGCAGCGCCGCCGGTTAGCCCGTGCCAACTTCGAGTGAGCGAGGCGACCTCGAACCGGCCCGTGCTCAGCTTCGCCATGCGCACGGCGACCTCGATCGACTCGCCGCCGGTTGACAGGAACATCGCGCGTTCCAGCGGTGCCGGCAGCGTTCCAAGCAGCGTGTCTGCGAGCTCCAGCACGGGTGGCGAGAGCATCCACGAGTTCAGGTGGATCACCTCGTCCAGCGACCGCCGGATCGCGGCCGTCACCCGCGGGTGGTTGTGCCCGACGGTGGCGCAGATCTGGCCGGCGGTGAAGTCCAGCACGCGCCTGCCGTCGGCCGTCTCCAGCCACGAGCCGCTCGCGCGGACCACAAGATCTCCGGCAAAGCCACCGCCGTACCGGATCAGCCGCTCGTTCCCGGAACCGCCCATCGCCCCGCGAGTCTGCCAGGCACCGAGGGCGCCCGGCAAGCACCCCGCGACCCGAGTACATCTTGACTTTGGCCCCCGTATGGGAGGAGAGTGGGTTCCACCCTAAGGGCGCGCCCTCGGTCGGGAATCGGTCGAGGGGCGAGTTGGAAGTCGGGCTCGTACTCATCCCGCAGCCCAGGCTCCGCAGCGCCGAGCTTGACCGTCGTTGGCGCGCGCTGGCCGTCTCGGTGAGCCCGGCGTCGCCCTGTTATGGCGCGCCCGATCGACGGAGGTCAAGATGAGCAGCACCGACGTAGGCACCGCCGGTTCGACGGAGATGGCGGAGCTCTCGACGATCGACATGGCGCTCGAGGTGGTGACGGTGCCCGTCTCCGATGTCGATCGCGCAAAGCGTTTCTATCAGAGCCTGGGATGGCGGCTGGACGCCGACTTTGCCGTCGGCGACGACGCCCGGCTGGTGCAGATGACGCCGCCCCACTCGCAGTGCTCGATCCACTTCGGGAAGGGCGTCCCGGGCATCACGGCGATGGAGCCGGGCTCCCTTCAGAGGGTGTACCTGGCGGTCAAGGACATCGACGCCGCCCGGGAAGATCTCGTCAGCCGCGGCGTCGACGTCAGCGAGGTGGAGGAGCAGCCGAAGCCCCCCGGGTTCCCCGACCTGCCCGGGCGCTCGTACTTCGCGTACGCGTCGTTCAGCGACCCGGACGGCAACGGCTGGCTGCTCCAGGAGGTCACGACCCGGCTCCCCGGCCGGGAATGGCAGGACTGACATGGACGTCGCCTCGCTCGCAGACCTGTTGCACGAGACCGCCGAACGTCACGACTCGTACGAGGCGATCGCCCCACCCCACGACTGGTGGGACTGGTACGCGGCGTACATGGACGCCCGGCAGGGCGGAAGCGCCCCCGACGAGGCCTCTTCGGCCGCCGACCGCTACATGGCGGAGGTCAAGCACATCGTCGTGTCGTCCGCATGAGCTCGTCTTCTCCCCGGAGACCCCGCCCACCCCAACAGGCCCGGGCTCGGCCTCCCAGGCGAAGCAGGCGATCACGCGGCGCCGGTTCGCCGGCGTCGCGGACTCGCCGGCGATGCTGACGCAATGCCGCGTCTCCCGCTGACCGAGTCCTCAGACGCCGAGAAGGGCACCGGCTCCTCCTCGTTCGTCCAGCTCCGGGCGCGGAGTGTAAGGCGTCGCCAGTTCAGGCGGACCGAGCGAGCATCAGGCGAGGCCACCGACCGGTAGTACGTGGATCCTGAGCGATCCTTCTCGTCGCATGGCCAGCGACCTTTGAAAGTTCGACGCAAGGTTCGCGAAATGGGTGGGTGCGAGTCTCGCCTCGACGACCGACCACGAGGAGCTGCGCCATGGCGACCTTCGCCGTTATCGCCGAGCACCCACCTGAGCTGTGCCCGACGTCCAACGCCCAGACCCGGCAGATGCTGAACGCGGGTGCGTCGCAGATCCCGCAGCTCGCCGAGCAGCTCGGCGTTGACATCGTCACGCTCCGCGTCTTCGGGCCTGACCACGTCATCCTCGCCGTCGTCGAGGCGGATGACATCGAATCGGTCAGGGAGTTCATCCTCCAGAGCCGCCTGATCCAGTGGAACACGACAAAGATCCACGCCACCTACTCGATCGACGAGGCCGTAGCGAAGTCGAACGAGTTGGAGGCGCTCTTCTAGCCAACGATGGCGCTCACGCTCGAGATCAAGCGCATCGTTCCCGCCGCTCCGCCGGTCGTGTTCGGTGCCTTCAGCACTCCGGAGGAGCTGGCGCAGTGGTGGGGGCCGCATGGCTTCACTGCCCCGAGTCTCGACTTCAACCCCTCCGTCGGAGACCGCTATCGCATCGAGATGCAGCCGCCCGACGGCGATCCCTTCTACCTCACCGGCGAGTTCCGCGAAGTCGATCCGCCCGGCCGCCTCGCGTACACGTTCTCATGGGAGGACCCGGATCCCGACGACCGCGAGACTCTCGTCGAGCTGTCGTTCCGGGACCTCGGCGAGTCGACCGAGGTCGTCATCACTCAAGGCCCCTTCAACACCGCGGCACGCCGCGAGCTCCACCGGAACGGCTGGACGGACAGTCTCGACAAGCTCGAGCAATCGATCTTAGGATCGGCCGGTGCCGACCGTGCACGTCGTCGATCAGACTCCCGTCACGCCCGAGCGGGTCCTCGAGGCGGCGCGTGACTGGTCGGCGCCGGGATCGATCAAGGGCGTGGTGACCGACTCGAACATCTTCAGGCCCGGGAGCACGTGGGAGATCAGGGCGACGCCGGAGAATGGCGGCAGCCGAGTAGAGGTGATCGGCGTTCGCCACCTCCGGGGCTTCAGGGGCAGGCTGCTCGCGCCCGTGTTTCCCCTCGGGCTCGCCAGGCGGACCGTGGCCGACCACCTGCGCCACTTCCTTTCCAAGATCGAGGAGCGAGAGTCCGGCTCTGGGTGACCTTCTGGCGGGCTACTCCAGCGGGGCGAAGTCGCGAGGCGAAGCCTGGAGGCGCTCGCGGAACATCTCTTCGAGGATGTCGTCCCGCGGCACTAACTGTGGCGCCCGAGGGCGTTGGCGCCGAGGATGTCGAGCCGGTGATTGCCGATGTGCGCGGCGGCACCGGTCAGGGCGTCCAGCAGTTGCTGCACCGACGGCCGGATGCGGTTCTTGGTGGGTCGGCGGCGCGGCGGCGGCGCGATAGGTTGCGCGGCGCGGGCGAGGTCGAACAGGTGCGCGCGCTCGGCGTCATCGAGATGCAGTGCCCAGGCGAGCGCGTCGAGAACGCTGTCGGAGGCGCCGGCGAGGTCGCCGCGCTCCAGCCGCGTGTAGTACGGAACGCTCACGCCGGCCAGGACCGCGACCTCCTCGCGACGAAGGCCGGGCACGCGGCGGGTGCCGTAGTCGGGCAGGCCGACGTCGGCGGCCTTGAGCTTGGCTCGCCGGGAAGTCAGGAAGTCGCGGATCTCGCTGCGGGCGTCCATCGGCGCGACCAGCGTAGACCCCGCCCGGGCCCGCGTGGGGACCCCGCCAGGGTCACGTTCACAGGGTCTCTCGATCACACCGAATCGGTGCTTTCGTGGTGGCCATGACTTCCGCCAGGAGCAAGACCCAGGTCGACGCGCAGCGCGAGCTGTCGACCAGCCTCGCCCACGACGACGCGCGCGTGGTGGCCTGACATGCGTGGCGCAGTGATGCACGGGCCGGGCGATGTGCGCGTCGAGGAGCGTGAGGCGCCCCGGATCGTCGAGCCGACGGACGCGATCATCCGCGTCTCGGCCGCCTGCGTGTGCGGCTCGGACCTGTGGCCCTACCGGGGCGTTGAGAGCATGCAGTGGCCCGCGCCGATGGGTCACGAGTACGCCGGGATCGTCGAGGAAGTCGGCACCGACGTCCAGACGATCAAGCCGGGCCAGTTCGTGGTCGGCTCATTCTGGGCCAGCGACAACACCTGCGAGATCTGCCGGGCCGGCTACCAGAGCGCCTGCGTCGACCGCGTCCCGATGGGCGCACTGGGCGCCCAGGCGGAGCTGCTGCGCGTCCCGCTGGCCGACGGCACCCTCGTCGCCACGCCCGACATCCCTGCCGACGACCTGATCCCGAGCCTCTTGTCGGCCTCCGACGTGCTCGGCACCGGCTGGTTCGGCGCCGTGGCGGCCGAAGCCGGCCCGAGCAAGACCGTCGCCGTGGTGGGTGACGGCGCGGTCGGCCTGCTCGCCGTGCTCGCTGCCAAGCAGCTCGGTGCGGAGCGGATCATCGCCATGAGCCGCCACGAGTCGCGCCAGCGCCTGGCCCGCGAGTACGGCGCCACCGACATCGTCGAAGCCCGCGGCGACGAAGGCGTCGCCGCGATCAGGGAGCTCACGAACGGGCTCGGCGCCCACTCCGTGGTCGAGGCCGTCGGCACCCAGGAGTCGATGAACCAGGCCCTCCACGCGACCCGACCGGGCGGGCACGTCGGCTTCGTCGGCGTCGCGCACGGCGTCTCCCTGGACGGCATGGACCTCTTCTGGAGCCTCGCCCACGTACACGGTGGGCCGGCGCCGGTGCGCCGCTTCCTGCCCGAGTTCATCGACCTGATCTGGAAGCGCGAGATCGACCCGGGCAAGGTCTTCGACCTCGAACTGCCGCTCGACCAGGCTGCCGACGGCTACCGAGCGATGGACCAACGCGAAGCGATCAAGGTGCTCCTGCGCCCATGAGCCGCCACGATCGAACGCGCCCGAGCGACAGCCGAGGAGATGACCTTGAATCCCACCTATGACTTCCAGGGGCAAGTCGCCGTCGTCACCGGCGCCGGCGCCGGCGTGGGACGCGACGCCACCGACGAGCTGACCTCAGCCGGCCATCATGCGCTCGGCATCGCCTGCGACGTCGCCGACGAGACCCAGGTCGCGGCAGTCGTCGAACGCACCGTGGACACGTTCGGCCGGCTCGACATGGCCTTCAACAACGCGGGCATCCAGATCCCCGTGAGCGGCCGGCCGACGAACCGGCCGAACCTTCGACCGCGTCACCGCGATCAACCTCCGCGGCGTCTGGAACTGCATGAAGCACGAGTTGCGCCGCGTCCGGCGCTACTCGACTCGTCCAAAGCGGCTATGTAGTTGATGGGCTGGCGAGGACCGGTGAGGGCCTGAAGCCCTTGACGATCAGGTTGATCGCAAACGCCGCCTCGAAGGCGCCCTCGGGCACCGAGAAGAGGGCGTGCAGGCCGTCCCGCTCGTAGGCGCCGAACAGGACCGCGATCGACGACACGAAGATCAGTATCTGAGGACGGAATGCGATCGTCGCCGCGGAGCTCGGGCTCGAGCTGCGAGCCGCTGGGATGGATCGTGGGTCGCGCCGGCGACGCCGGATTGATGTACCCGTATCAGGCAGCGTCGTGCGTGCTCCTACGGTCGTGGACACCCAACGATCCAGACTCAGCCTGGCACTCGCCCTCACCATGGCGGCGCTCGTTGCCGCACCCCCGACGCACGCGGCGGTGCCGCTCCCGCACCCTCATGTGCCGCCGCCGATCAAGGCGGTCCCTCACGCGCTCCCGGAGCCGCGACCCCCCGCCCGGGACCTGCTTCCGGAACCGCTCCCGAGCAACGATCCGAACGTGTACGAGACCCCCGAGCTGGGCTCGGCCCCTGGCCGCGCCGTGACCGGCGCGGCGGAGTCCGTCAACGACGACTCCGGTGGCGGCAGCACCGATGTCGGCGCGTTGCCGGGCGGCGGTTCGGACTACGAGGGCGACGACGACGAGGGCGGCCTGGATCTGGGGTCGATCGGTGTCGTCGGCGCGGTCCTCATGAGCGGGGGCTCGCTGGCGATGTGGCTGCGACGGAGGCGATGACGCCGGCATGTCGAGGTTCATCGGGATGTTCGCCGTCGACCAACGGCGCAAGCGGCAGCTCTACACCGACAGGTACTCCCACGTCCTCGTCGTCTTCGACACGGCGCTGATCCTCGTCGAAGCAGCCCCGGTGCGCGACTACGGCCTCGCGGCGTGGCGTCGGGTACCGGTCCCGGTCCCGCATGCCACGGCGGCGAGAACGCTCCTGCGGCTGACGCCGCGGTTCGGGTCGCTCAAGAAGAGCATCGCGCAACTCGGGTCGCTGACACCCGAAATCCTCGCTGCGGCCTATCGGACCCGCGCCCGGCTCGTCTGGAACGACCGGATCCGCTCCGCCGTTCTCACCGGCACCCGCCGCGCCGATCTCAAGATCGAGTACGAGAGCGCGACGTACGGCCGGCCGATGGAGCTCTGGTTCACCATCTCGTTCTTCGAAGACGGCGAGCAGGTTCGGGCGGCGCTCGCTACAACGCTCGGCGCCCGGTTCCGCGCGAAACGCCGGAACGCCCTCGCTGCTGTGAGCGACGCGTGGTCGCCGGCGCAGACCGCCGGCGAGATCGGTCACGACCTCGCCGGGCGACCCCGCGGATCCGCGACGCCTCCCGCGAGCTAGAGGCGCTCAGACCGACTCGTTCCCAAACGCGCTGAGGTGCGGCTAACCCCCGTATTTCCCCATTGAGGGATGAATCACCGGGGGTAGTGACGTCTACGTTGCTATGACCGACCGGCTCGATCACCTCGATGCGTGGCGCATAGCGCCCTACGACGCCGTGATCGTCGGCGGCGGGCCCGCGGGCCTGAGCGCGGCTCTCGTGCTGGGCCGGGCGAGGAAGCGGGTGCTCGTGGTGGATGACGACCGGCCGGCGAACGCCGTGTCCGAGGGTGTCGGCGGGCTGCTCGGGCAGGATCGGGTGAAGCCTGCGGACCTGCGGGACAGCGGGCGGCGTCAGCTCGAGGAGCATGCGAACGTCGAGTTCCGTCATGGCGCCGTCGAGGACGCCGAGCGGATCCGGGATGGGTTCGTTGTGAGGCCGACGGCCGGGCCGCCCGTGCGTGCCAATGCGATCGTGCTGGCCCACGGGCTGCGCTACGACCCGCCGCCGCTGCCTGGGATCGAGGCGCTGTGGGGGCGGTCGGTGTTCCACTGCGCGTTCTGCGACGGCTGGGAAGTGCGCGACCGCCCGTTGGCGTTCCACGGCAGCGGCCAGGCCGCCGTGCGCTCGGCGCTCCTGCTCGCCGGGTGGAGCAACGATGTCGTGCTGTGCACGGACGGCGCGCCGGACCCGGGCCGCGCGCTGCTGGCGGAGGCGGGCGTGCGAGTCCGGACGGAGCCCATCGCCCAGCTCACCGGGACCGACGGCCGCCTGGAGCAGATCGAGTTCTCGCACGGCCCGGCCGAGCGGCGCGAAGCGCTGTTCGTGAACACGCGGCGGGACCAGCCGAACGGGCTCGCCGTCGCGCTCGGTTGCGAGTTGACCGCGGACGGGACGATCGTCACCGACGCCGACGGGCGGACGAACGTCGCGGGCGTGTACGCCGCCGGGGATGCGGCGACCGCGCATTCGCGGTCGGTGGCCAACGCGATCGGCACCGGGTCGCGCGTCGCGTACGCGGTGGCGCTCGAGCGCCTCGCGCCGGTCGTCGCCGCGGCCGCCTGAGCGCCAGCCGCAACAACATCAACAGCGCTCGCTGCTTGCCCGCGGGCACACGGCGACATCTCCGTTCAGGCGCGACTCGACCGAGCCGAGGATCGTCGATCTGCAGCCCCATCGGCCACCCCTACGCCCGCTCCCACCCGGTGTAAGCGCCACGTAAGAGCGGTGCAACCGTGACCCGCGACGGTTCGCAACGTCCAGCCACCGCTCCCGCACAGAGAACACGGTGCCGCTCCACATCTACCACCCGAGGAGAGCCGCCTCATGAAGCTCAGCACCCGCCGTGCCCTAGCCGCCATCGTCGCGTCCTCGTGCCTCGCGATACCGGCGTCCGCGTCCGCGATGCCCGACTCGCCCCCCTCCACGACCAAGAACGATGCCGCGGCGCTCGCGCAGGAGCGCTACTACTCGTCCTATGTCAAGCCCGAGCCGCTGGCCGTCGCGCAGTCGCCCGCCCCCTCGGACGCCAGCGCGGCGCTCGCGCAGGAGCGCTACTACTCGTCTTACGACGGCGGCCCGTCCGCCGCGGAGACGCAGGAGCGCTACTACTCGTCATATGGCACGCCCGAGCCGCTGGCCGTCGCGCAGTCGCCCGCGCCCTCGGACGACGACAGTCCGTGGCTGCCGATCGCGCTGTCGGCCGCCGTCGCGCTGGCGATCGTTGCGGCGAGCGCAACCCAAGTCCGTCGGCTACGCATCCGCCGCCGCGGCGCCCCAGTCGCCACCTAGCCGCCTCGGCGCCCGCCTCGGCGCGCCGAGGTGGGCGCCATCGTCGCCTATCCGTGCGGTGTGGTCCACACGAGCTATTCGACGAACTCGAGAACGGCGCGAGACCAAGCGGCGCGATGGTCGGCGCTCTCCAGGAATGGAAAGTGATCGACGGGTACGGACACGCGACACTCGCGCGCGTGTAACGCCGAGAGCTCGGCATCGCTTGCAAACTCGCCGGCATCGTGGGCGGCGACTGCAGCGACCGAGTCGTAGT
>DASTIC010000070.1:0-2423 GCA_035717845.1 Solirubrobacteraceae bacterium | reverse complement strand
GGCGTCGAGGCCGCGGGGGAGGGGATCGAGACCGGCCGCCACGGCGCGCCGCTGACGATCGGCGGTCGCGGCGGCGTGCTGCACGGCGCCTACTCGGCGATCATGCAGGACGAGGACGGCCAGATCCTCGAGGCGCACTCGATCTCGGCCGGGCTCGACTACCCCGGCACCGGCCCCGAGCACGCCCACCTGCGCGACAGCGGCCGCGCCCGCTACGTCGCCGTCACCGACGAGGAGGCGCTGGCGACGCTGCGCCGCGTGAGCGAGCTGGAGGGGATCATCCCGGCGCTCGAGTCCTCGCACGCCGTCACGTGGGCGCTGCGGGGCGACACCGGCCCTGACGCGCTCGACCTCGTCTGCCTCTCCGGCCGCGGGGACAAGGACCTCGCGGAGGTGCTCCCCAAGCTTGGCCTCGGGGACTGACAACATCGCCGCCGCGTTCGCGGAGGCCCAGGGCCGCGCGGCGCTGATGCCGTACCTGATGGGCGGGTTCCCGGACCTCGACGCGTCGGCCGCGATCGGCGAGGCCTGCGCCGACGCCGGCGCCGACCTCGTCGAGCTCGGCGTCCCGTTCTCGGACCCGCTCGCCGACGGCCCGGTGATCCACGCGGCCGGCACCCGCGCCCTGCACGCGGGGGCGACGCTGCGCGGCGTGCTGGGGGTCGCCGGGCGGATCGCCGAGCGGCTGCCGGTGGTGGTCATGTGCTACGCCAACCTCATCTACGCCCGCGGCGTCGAGCGCTTCGCGCGCGAGCTTGCGGACGCCGGCGGCAGCGGGCTGATCGTGCCCGACCTGCCGCTCGAGGAGGCCGGCGCCGTGCGCGAGGCGTGCGACGCGGCGGATCTCGCCCTCGTGCCGCTCGTGGCGCCCACCACGCCGGACGACCGGATGGCCGAGATCGCCGCCGGCGCGCGTGGATTTCTCTACACGGTCTCGGTCACGGGAACCACCGGCGAGCGCGCCGCCGTCGACGGCTCGCTGGCCTCGCTGCTCGAGCGCGCCAAGCGCCACTGCCCGGTGCCGGTCGCGGTCGGCTTCGGGATCTCGTCCGGCGAGCACGCCGCCCAGGCGGCCGCCGCGGGTGCGGACGGAGTGATCGTCGGCTCGTGGCTCGTGCGGGCGGCGACCGAGGCCGCGGACGCCGGAGCGTCGCCCGCCGCGGCGGCGGGCGACGTGGTCGCGACGCTGGCCGCCGCGCTCCGCCGCTAGTGTTCCGCCCGCATGGGCGTGCTGCTCACCCTGATCGCGGGCCTGGTCGTCTGGGTCGTCCTCTGGTCGCTCGGCACGGGCGGGTTCGACGCGTTCATGATCACCGTCCTGATGCTGGTCCTGGCGGCTGCCGGGCACATCATCGCCCCGCACCTGCCCGGCCGCCGGTGAGGCTCTCCATCCGTCCCGCACCGCCGGGTTCGCCGGTATCACGCAATCTGCCGTGCTTCCTCTTACTCTGTTGCGCTGCCGGAACGGGCGTGCGTAGAATCGCCGCCCAAGTCAAACCCTTATGAGGAGGGGTTCCTTGAATTCACGCTGGTTGGCAGCGACAGGCTGCCTGGTAGCCGCGCTCGCGATGGGCGTCGGCGCCTGCGGCGACGACGACGACGAGGGCGGCGGCGGCGGCGAGGGCGGCGGCGGCGGCACGACCGTCAAGGTCTACTCGTCGCTCCCGCTGCAGGGCGCGTCCCGTCCGCAGACGACCGCGATGGTCAACGGCATCAAGCTCGCGCTGGAGCAGGCGGGCGGCAAGGCCGGCGACATCACGGTCCAGTACGAGTCGCTCGACGACTCGACCGCGCAGGCCGGCTCGTGGACGCCTGAGGCGACCACGGCGAACGCCCGCAAGGCTGCTCAGGACGACTCGACCGCCGTCTACCTCGGCGAGTTCAACTCGGGCGCCTCGGCGGTCTCGATCCCGATCCTGAACGAGGGCGGGGTGCCGCAGATCAGCCCCGCGAACACCTACGTCGGACTGACCACGGACGCTCCCGGCTCCGAGCCCGGCGAGCCGGACAGCTACTACCCGACGGGTCAGCGCACCTACACGCGCATCGTCCCGATCGACACGATCCAGGCCGCGGCGCTGGTGACGTTGATGAAGGAGGACGGCTGCACCAAGGTGCAGCTGACCAACGACAAGGAGGTCTACGGCGCCGGGCTCGCGACGAACATCGAGGAGGCCGGCAAGGAGCAGGGCGTCGAGATCATCTCGAACGAGGCGGTCGACAAGAACGCCCCGAACTACCGCTCGCTGGCCCAGAAGGCCGGGAGCGCGGGTGCGGACTGCTTCATCTACTCGGGCATCACCGCCAACAACGCGGTCCAGCTCTACAAGGACTTCTCGGCCGCTCTGCCGGACGCGAAGCTCTACGGGCCGGACGGCGTGTGCGAGGCCGGTTTCGCCGACCCGAAGGAGGGCGGCATCCCG
>DASTIC010000069.1:0-51160 GCA_035717845.1 Solirubrobacteraceae bacterium | reverse complement strand
GGCGCGGGCGCGTAGGACGCCGGCGCTCTCGTCGAGCAGGAGGATCGCCGCCGTGTCGGCGGACAGCACCTCGGTGACGCGGCTCAAAAGCTCCTCGAGCAGCTCGTCCTGCGGCAGGTACGCCAGCGCCGCGTCGGTGATCCGCTGGAGCGACTCGAGCCGGCGTGTCGCCGCCTCGGCTGTCTCGCGCGCCTGTCGCTCGCGGGCATGCAGGTTGGTGTGCTCGATCGCCACCGCGAGGCGGTCGCCGGTCAGCTGGAGCAGCTCGGTCTCGTCGTCGGTGAAGCGGCGGGGGGTGAGGCTGCCGACGTGCAGGACGCCGATCACGCGGCCCTCGACGAGCAGCGGGACGCCGAGCAGGGAGCGGATGCCCTTCTCGCGCAGGATCGGGTTCAGGATGTCGGCGTCGTCGACGTCCTCGATGACGATCGCCCGGCGCTCGGCGGCGATGCGGCCGGCGAAGCCGCGGCCGAGGGGGATCTGGACGCCCTGCTCGACCTCCTCCTCGATGCCGCGGGCGGCGCGGGCGCGTAGGACGCCGGCGCTCTCGTCGAGCAGGAGGATCGCCGCCGTGTCGGCGGACAGCACCTCGGTGATCCGGCTCAGGAGCTCCTCGAGCAGCTCGTCCTGCGACAGATACGCCAGCGCTGCATCCGTCACGTACTGCAGCGCGGAGAACTCCGACACTCCGCGATGATAGGGGCTAGACACGGCTGGACCCCTGACGTTCGATCAGCCACAGCGCGCTTGCGAGCAGGCCGGTCGTGGCGGCGTAGCCGAGCTCGACCGCGAGCAGCTCGTCATCCAGCGGGGAGAGGACGAGCCAGAGCAGGAAGAGCGCGGCCGCGGTGAGCCAGGCGGCCGCGGCGGCGCGGCCGCGGCCGCGAGCCAGGGCGGCCTGGTTGAGCGTGTTGGCGGTCAGGTGCAGCCCCATGCCCAGGCCGACGAGCATCAGCCCGCCACGGCCGTATTCGAAGTCCCCGCCGAACAGCACGTCCATCGCCCACGGGCCGATCAGGCCGAGGCCGAGCACGACGGCGCCGGCGAAGGCCGCGATCGCGAGCACGGTGACGCGGATCGCGCCGCGCAGCTCGGTGTGGCCGCCGGTGGCGGCCAGCCCGGAGAGGTGGGGCAGGAGGGAGGTCTGCACGGCCTGGAAGAGCTGGAGCGGCGCTCGCACGATCAGCAGCACGTTGAAGACGATGCCAGCCAGGGCGGCGTCGGCCGCCGTCGCGTCGACCGCCAGCACCGGCCCGTTGAGCACCGCCTGCTCGGCGGCCAGGATCGCCGCCGCCGCGCCCGCGAACTCCGCGCCCTCCCGCAGCGTGACCCCGTCCCGCTCGCCCCCGGAGGCCCGCTCGCGCCTCCCAAGGGCCCACGGCAGCACGAGCAGCGAGGCCAGCGGCGCGGCGGCGATGCCGAGTGCGACGGCGCCCTGGCCGGACGCGATCCCGACCGCCACGGCGAGCGCGAACAGCACGCGCGAGATCGCCTCCAGCAGCACGAGCCCGCCGTAGAGCCCGAAGCGCTGGTGGCCCGCCAGCCAGCCGCGCGCGAAGTAGCTCGCGGCGTAGGCGAGCGCGGCGACGACCAGCACCCAGTACAGCTCCGCCGAGCCGTCGAACAGGTCCTCCTCGATCGGCCCCCGGAGCGCGAGCGCGGCGGCGAGGAAGGCCGCCGCCGCCGCGAGCTGGATCGTCAGGGGCACGCGCAGCGGATGCCCCTCGTGGCCTCGAGCCCGCCGCGCCGCGATCGTGTGCGCGAGCAGCTGCTCGACCGGGCGGTAGATGATCGAGATGATCAGGAACAGCACTGACCACAGCAGCGAGAGGCCGGTGTAGTCGGCCGGGCTCAGCGAGTGGCTGGCCAGCGCGAAGTACGCGAACGTGACCAGCCCGGTCGCCGCGATCCCCACCGAGAGGATCCGCGCTCCCCGTCCGTAGCTACTCATCCGGCGAGAAAGTCAACGGCGGCTGGGTGGGAGGGCGAGGGACCCGGCCGGGTGGGGAACTTCGTGCATCTCGACGTTGCCTTCGCGAACGACTTGCACGTTCTTCCTCCATGCGGGGAACTTCGTGCAAGTCGACATCGCCGGCGCCCTCGACGTGCACGTAATTCCCCACGCGGCTGGCCGTCCCACCGCGGAGACGCCTTACACCCGCACGAGCAGCATCGTCCACGGGAACGGCGACCGCATCTCCTCCACCGACCCGTGACGCTCGAGCAGCGCCGCGAAGCCCCGTCGCGACCAGTGGTTCAGATGCCCGGGGGTGTTCCCGAGGTCGCGCAGGTACGCGCCGCGGGCCATGTTGAGCGCCCGCCACAGCGGCTCGCGCGGTACGGAGACGAGCAGGTGTCCGCCGCGGGCGACGCGGGCCATCTCGGCCACCGTGTGCTCGGGGTCGGGCACGTGCTCGAGGACCTCGATCGCGGCCGCGGCCGCGAACTCCCCGTCGCCGAACGGCAGCCGCTCGGCCTTCATGACCCGGAACTCGAGGTTCGGCGCGCGGCGCGTGGCCCACTCGGCCTTCAGCGCCGGATCCTCGAGGTCGATGCCGACCACGCGGCCCGGCACGATCGCCGCCCAGCGCGCCGTGAGCACGCCCTCGCCGCATCCGACGTCGAGCACCGACTGCGGCGCCGCGCGCTCGAACAGCTCGCCGAGGTCGCGCTCGAAGCGCGCCATCAGCCGGCGGACGACCGGGTTCTTCGAGCCGTACTTGTCGTACGTATTGCCGGTGACCGTGCCGTCGGCGTCGCGCGTGACCGCCGTGCTCACAGCTTGACGGCCTCGCGGTCCTCGCCCGTGCCCTCACGCTCGTCGCCCGAGCCGGGCTCGTAGTGCGAGGGCGGCACGCCGAGTTCGAGCTCCACGCGCCGGATGCGCTCGAAGATGCGCTGGAGCGTGATCCGCTGGCCCGAGAGCAGGTCGCCGAGGATGCCGAGCGCGGCCAGGACCATCGCGGCGTTGAACAGCACGGCGCCGAGGATCAGCGACTGCACGTGCCCCGCGCCGTCGCCCTGGAGGTAGAAGTACGCGAACCGAGCCCAGACGCCGAGGGCGACGATGGCCACCAGGAGCGCGGCGGTCATGAACACCCGCAGCGGCTCGTACATGGCGTAGATGCGGAAGATCGAGAGCCCGTTGCGGCGGATGTAGGTCCACGTCGACGGGAACAGGCGCGACTCGCGCAGCTTCGGGTTCGTGCGCACGGGCACGTGGTCGATCGCCACCGTCAGCTTGCCGGCCTGGATGATCGTCTCCAGCGTGTAGGTGAACTTCGAGACGACCTGCATGGCCAGCGCGGCCTCGCGGTTGTACGCCCGGAAGCCGGAGGTGGTGTCCGGCACCGCGGTCTGCGAGGCCTGGCGGACGACCCACGAGCCGAGCCGCTGGAGCAGCTTCTTCGGCCGCGAGAAGTGCTCGACCGTCATCACCTCGCGGTCGCCGACCACCATGTCGGCGTCCCCGGCCACGATCGGGGCGACGAGCCGCGCGATGTCGGGTCCGTAGTACTGGTTGTCGGCGTCGGTGTTGACGATCACGTCCGCGCCGAGCTTCAGCGCCGCGTCGAGGCCCGCCTGGAAGCCCGAGGCCAGGCCCTTGTTGTTGGTCAGCCGCACGATGTGGTCGACCCCGTGAGCGCGGGCGACCTCGAGCGTGCGATCGGTGGAGCCGTCGTCGATCACCAGCCACTCGACCGCGTCGAACCCCGGCAGCTCCCGCGGGAGGTCGGCGAGCGTGACGGGAAGCGTCTGCTCCTCGTTCAGGCACGGGATCTGGATGATCAGCTTCATGGCGCCTGGATAGACGGTACCGCCGGGAGTTAGTTGACCCGTCAGCCAATATCCTTTGCACGCCCATGGTCCCGCTCCTCCAAACCGACGCCATCCACCTCGCCCGCGCGATCGAGCTGGCCGAGGCAGGGCGGGGGCGGACGACGCCGAACCCGCTCGTCGGCGCGGTCGTGGTCAAGGACGGCGAGGTGCTCGGAGAGGGCTTCCACACCGCCTTCGGGGCGCCGCACGCCGAGCGCGAGGCGCTGGCCGCGTGCGGGGACGCCGACACGCGCGGGGCGACGATGTACGTCTCGCTCGAGCCGTGCTGCCACCACGGCCAGACCCCGCCGTGTACCGAGGCGCTGATCGAGGCCGGCATCGCGCGCGTGGTCGTCGCCTCCGACGACCCGACAGAGAAGGCGGCCGGGCGCGGCCTGGGCATCCTGCGCGACGAGGGAGTCGAGGTCGTCGTCGCCGACGGCGAGACCGCCGCGCGCGCCCGCCTGGTCAACCAGCCGTTCCGCAAGCACGCGCGCACCGGCCGTCCCTACGTGCTCTTCAAGTCGGCCATGACGCTCGACGGCAAGGTCGCCACCCGCACCGGCGACTCGAAGTGGATCTCGGGCGAGGCGTCCCGCCGGATGGCTCACCACTGGCGCGCGGAGTGCGACGCGGTGGCCGTCGGCATCGGCACGGCGCTGGCCGACGACCCCCTGCTCACCGCCCGCGTCGACGGCGTCCACCGCCAGCCGCGCCGGATCGTGTTCGACTCCGAGGCGCGGCTGCCGCTCGACTCCCAGCTCGTCCGCGGCGCCGTCGACCTCCCGCTCACCGTGGTCATCTCGCGCGCCGCGCCCCGCCTGGCCGCCGACGCGCTCGAGGTCGCCGGCGCCGACGTCATCGTGGCCACCGGCGAGAACGAGCCCGCCCGGGTGCGCAACGCGCTCGCCCAGATCGGCGCGACGGGCGTGACGTCGATCCTGCTCGAGGGCGGCCCGCACCTGGCGGGCGCGTTCCTCGACGCCGGCGAGGTCGACGAGATCCGGCTCTTCGTCGCCCCCGTCGTGCTCGGCGGCTCGCACGCGCGCGACCCGCTGGAGGGCGAGGGGGTGGAGCGGATCGCCGAGGCGACCCGCGCGCTCACGCTCGACTGCTCGCGCGTCGCCGGCGACGTGCTGATCTCCGCGCGCCTGCGAGAGTGGTAGCCGTGTTCACCGGGCTGGTCGCGGACCTCGGGACGGTCACGGCCGTCGACCCCAGCGACGAGGGCGTGCGGCTCACGGTGGAGACGGGGCTCGAGCTGCGCGAGGGCGACTCGATCGCCGTCAACGGCGTCTGCCTGACCGCCACGTCGCTGCCGGACAACGCCTTCACGGCCGACGTGATGCACGAGACGCTGCGGCGATCCTCGCTCGGCGCGCTGGAGCCCGGCTCGCGGGTCAACCTGGAGCTGCCGCTGCGGGCCGCCGACCGCCTGGGCGGCCATTTCGTGCAGGGGCACGTCGACGGGCTGGGCACGATCTGGGACGTGCGCGAGGAGGGCTTCTCGCAGGTCGTGACCATCGGCGTCGAGCCGGCCCTGCTGCGCTACGTGATCGAGAAGGGGTCGATCGCGGTCGACGGCGTGTCGCTCACCGTGTCGGCGGTCGGCGACGACTGGCTACAGGTGTCGCTCATTCCTGAGACGCTTGAGCGCACGGTGCTGGGCGCGGCGACGACCGGCACGCCGGTGAACCTGGAGGTGGACGTGCTCGCGAAGTACATCGAGAAGCTGGTGCCCACCCGATGAGCGCCTTCGTGTCGATCGACGAGGCGATCGAGGAGATCCGCGCCGGCCGGATGGTCGTGGTGTGCGACGACGAGGACCGCGAGAACGAGGGCGACCTCACGCTGGCGGCGCAGTTCGCGACGCCCGAGGCGATCAACTTCATGGCCAAGGAGGGGCGCGGGCTGATCTGCCTCGCGCTCACCCCGCAACGCTGCGACGAGCTCGGGCTCGACCTCATGGCGGCCAAGAACGAGTCGCCGTTCGACACCCCGTTCACGGTCACGATCGAGGCGCGCGACGGCGTCACCACCGGCATCTCGGCGGCCGACCGCGCGCGCACCATCCAGGTGGCGATCGACCCGGCGGCCGCGCCGCGCGACCTCGTCCAGCCCGGCCACATCTTCCCGCTCAAGGCCAAGCCCGGCGGCGTGCTGGAGCGCACCGGCCAGACCGAGGCGGCGGTCGACCTCGCCCGCCTCGCGGGCCTCAACCCGTCCGGCGTCATCTGCGAGGTCATGAACGACGACGGGACGATGGCCCGCGTGCCCGACCTCGAGCGCTACTGCGCGCGCCACGGGCTGAAGATGATCACGGTCGCCGACCTGATCGCCTACCGGCGCCGCCACGACAAGCTGGTGGAGCGCGTCGTCACCACGCGGCTGCCGACCGGCTTCGGGGAGTTCGACGTCGTCGGCTACCGCTCGCTGGTCGACGACAAGCATCACGTCGCGATGGTCAAGGGCGAGATCGACGGCCAGCCCGACGTGCTCGTGCGCGTGCACTCGGAGTGCCTGACCGGCGACGTCTTCCACTCGCTGCGCTGCGACTGCGGCGAGCAGCTCGAGTCCGCCCTGGCCATGATCGAGCGCGAGGGCCGAGGCGTGCTGCTCTATCTCGCCCAGGAGGGTCGCGGCATCGGCCTCCTCAACAAGCTGAAGGCCTACAACCTCCAGGACAAGGGGCTCGACACGGTCGACGCCAACCTCGAGCTCGGGCTCCCCGTCGACCTGCGCGACTACGGCATCGGCGCCCAGATCCTGGCCGACCTCGGGCTGACGTCGATCCGCATCCTCACCAACAACCCGAAGAAGATCCGCGGTCTCGAGGGCTACGGCCTGTCGGTCACCGACCAGATCCCGATCGTGCACGCCGCCAACCCGCACAACGAGGCGTACCTGCGCGCCAAGCGCGACCGCCTCGGGCACTCGCTGCACCACCAGGGGCTCCCGCTCGACGAGCAGATGGTGCACGACGAGCACGTGCACGACCGCGAGGCGGGCCGCGGGTGAGGACATCGGGGGGGCCCCGCCCAACGGGCCATTCCGTGTCGAGCGATGTCCCGTCGGGCACCCCCTTCGTCTTCGCGATCGCCGTCGGCCGCTTCTACACCGACCTCGCCGAGCGGCTCGTGGCGGGCGCGCAGCGCGCGTTCACCGAGGCCGGCCACGCGCCCGCCGACGTGCACGAGGTCCCGGGCGCGTTCGAGCTCCCGCTCGCCGCGCGCTACCTGGCGGACACTGGCCGCTACGCCGGCGTCGCCTGCCTGGGGGCGGTGATCCGAGGGGAGACCGACCACTACGACTACGTGTGCGCGGAGGCCGCGCGCGGCATCCAGGACGTGCAGCTGAGCACCGGCGTGCCGTGCGCGTTCGGGGTGCTCACGGTGGAGACGATGGAGCAGGCGCTCGCCCGCACCGGCGGCGGCAAGCGCGACCAGGGCGCGCACGCCGCGGAGGCCGTCATGGCTCTCGCGAGGCTCCGAGAAGCTCTGCGCTCCTGACCGTTTGGGCGTGCCCCAATGCGGTCATAAGACCGCCATGCGCACGCTCAGGTTGATCGCCATCGCGGGGACCGTCCTGCTCCTCGCCCCGGTCACGTCTCAGGCGGCGACGTGGCGCGGCACGACCGAGCAGGGGAGGGTGGCCAAGGTCGTCAAGCGCGACGGGAAGGTCACGAGCGTGGAGATCCGCTACCTCGCCCAGTGCGGCGACGGCGAGGTGCTCCGTGCCGGCACGGTGTTCCGGCCGCCGCTCAAGGTCTCCGAGCCCCGGCGGTTCGAGGACGGCGGCTCGTACAGCTTCGGGATCGGCAACGGCGAGCGCGCCCGCGCGCGGGTCTACGCGCGCGGCAAGCGGCGGGCGGGCGGCGTGTGGACCGGCGACTTCCGGGTGCGGGCGCGGGTCACGAAGGACGGCCGCTTCGTGACGTGGTGCAAGCTCAGCCAGACGGGCTGGTCGGCACGCCGGATTCGATAGCCGCGAGGACCGCGGCGAGAGCCGGGCGATGCCCCGCCCCCGCGCGCGTGGCGGTGAACACGACCCGTGAGAGGTCCGCGCCGGCGACGGCGCGGACCGCGACGGTGGGCGGCACCCCGCGCAGCGCGAGCGCCGGCAGCAGCGTCACCGCGTGCCCCTGGGCGACGAGCCCGACGAGCATCGACAGCTCGTTGGTCCGATGCCGCACGTCGGGCTCGAAGCCGCCGTGCTGAGCGCAGATCCGGCGCACCAGCTCGGCCATACCGCCGCCCTCGTAGCCGACGGCCCAGGCCGCCCCCGCGAGCGCGGCGAGCGCCACGGGGCGGCCGTCTCCCGCCGCTGGGTGGTCGGCCGGGAGGATGAGCTGCACGGGCTCGGTGAGCAGGTCCGCGCGCTCGACGCCGGGATGGCTCGGGCGCGGGCTGCCGCTCCACTCGTCGGCCAGCGCGAGGTCGATCGCATGCGAGCGCAGCGCCTCGAGCGCCGGCTCGGTCTCGGCCTCCACGAGCCGGACCTCGACGTCCGGGTGCGTCCCGCGCAGCTCCGCCATGGCGGGCAGCAGGAGGTGCAGGCTCGCGGTCTGGAAGGAGCCGACCCGAACGATCCCGCGCACGGCGCCCGCGGCCGCCGCCGCCAGGTCGGCCTCCGCCCGCTCGACGCGGTCGAGCAGCAACTCGGCATGGGCCACCAGCACCAGCGCGGCGTCGGTGAGCCGCAGACGCCGGCCGGCGGGCTCGAACAGCGCCGTGCCCGCCTCGCGCTCGAGCACGCCGAGCTGCTGCGACACCGTCGACGGGCTGTACGAGAGCGCCTCGGCGACCGCGCCGACCGTGCCGCGGCGGTGCAGCTCGTGCAGCAGGCGGAGGCGGCGGAGGTCGAGCATCGTTCGACATCATCGCACGGAAATGTGCGGATATATCCGTTGCTCTCGATGAATCGGTCGCGCATCATCGGCTCATGCGCGGTGCCCTCCTCTGCCTCCTCTCGGCCGCGGCCTTCGGGACGCTCGGCATCTTCGGCAAGCTCGCCTCGGACGCCGGCGCCAGCATCACCAGCACCCTGTTCGTGCGCTTCTCGCTGGCGGCCGCCGTCTTCGCCGTGCTCGTGTGGGCGACCGGCGGCTGGGCCGCCCTCCGGCGGCTGCCGCGCCGGGTCGTGCTCACCGGGCTCGGCCTCGGCGCCGTGGGCTACAGCCTCCAGTCGGGGCTCTTCTTCCTGGCCATCGGCCGGCTCGACGTCGCCCTCGTCTCGCTGCTGCTCTACACGTACCCCGCGTTCGTGACGGTCGCCGCGCTCATCCTCGGCCGCACGCAGCCCACCGCCCGCACGTGGCTGGCGCTCGCCGTCGCCTCGGTCGGCCTCGTGCTCGTGCTCGCCGCCGCCGGCGCCGCGAGCTTCGACGTGCTGGGCGCCGGCCTCGCGCTCGCCGCCTCGCTCACCTACACCACGTACATCCTCGTGTCGGACGGAGTGGTCGGCGAGGTCGAGCCGTTCACGCTCTCGGCGCTCGTCCTCACGGGTGGCACCGTCAGCTTTACGATCGCGGGCGCGGGGACGGGCACGCTCGACCTCGGGCTGTCGGGCGAGGCCTGGCTGTGGCTCGTGCTGATCGCCCTGGTCAGCACGGTCGTCGCGGTCTCGGCGTTCTTCGCCGGCCTGCGGCGCGTCGGCCCGTCCGAGGCCGCGATCCTCTCCACCTTCGAGCCGCCCGTCACAGTGGCGCTGGCGTTCCTCGTGCTCGGGGAGCGGCTCACCCCGGTGCAGCTCGCGGGCGGCGCGCTCGTCCTCGCCGCCGTGGTCCTGCTCCAGCTCCCCGGCCGGCTCAGTCCCCGCCCTTGGCGGCTTTTTGTGCCTTCTTCAGCTCGGACTTGACCTCGGCGTTGTTGCCGTACGTGTCCAGGCGCTGCTCGAGATAGGGGATCGCCTCGTCGGGGCGGCCGAGCGCGTTGAGCGCCGCGCCGACCTCGTACAGCGCGTAGCCGCACGGGTTCAGCTCCTGCGCGTCCCCGCACGCCTCGAGCGCCTGCTGGGAGAGCGCCAGTGCCTGCTCGTAGTTGCCCGCCTGGCGGGCGTTGAAGCCCTGGAGCTGGAGATCGGCCGCGCGCTGGAGGTCCGGCTCGCCGGAGGCCTCCGGCGTGGTCGTCTCCTCCGGCGTCGCCGTCGCCGTCGGCTCGGTGGTCTCCGTGGGAGTCGCGGTCGGCTCGCGCGTCTTCTCCGGCGTCCGCTCGGCCGTCGCGGTCGCCGTCGGCTGCGCGGCCTGCTCGCCGTCCCCGTCTCCGCCCGACAGGAGCACGAACCCGAGCACGGCGATCAGCAGCAGCCCCGCGAGCGCTGCGAGCACTGCGGCGCCGGGGCGTCGGTCGCGTCCGTCGTCGTCCCGCCGCGGCGGGGCGGCGGGCGGAGGCGGGGGCGGTGTGGTCGCCTCGAGGCGCCGGGTGGCCTCAGTGGCGGGGGCTGCCGCCGCCGCCGCGGCGGGCTTCGACCCCATCGCCCCGTCGAGCGCCTCGACCATCTCCCTGGCGCTCGGCCACCGCTCGCCCGGCTCCTTGGCCATGCCGCGGTCGAGCACGCGGTCGACCCCGGCGGGGAGCGACGGGTCGCGCTCGGTGGCCAGCGGCGGCGGGTCCTCGACGTGCGCGCGGGCCTGGGCCGCGAAGTGCTCGGCCTGGAAGGGCTTGCTGCCGGTCAGCAGCTCGAAGGCGACGATCGCCAGCGCGTAGCGGTCCGAGGCCGGCGTGGCCGGCTCGCCGACTGCCTGCTCGGGCGAGATGTAGCTGGCGGTGCCGAGCACCTGCCCCGTCATCGTCAGCTGGTCCTCCATCGCCAGGCGGGCGATCCCGAAGTCGGCTATCGCGAGCCGGTCGCGCTCGTCGAGCAGGAGGTTGCCGGGCTTGATGTCGCGGTGGACGACGCCGGCCTCGTGGGCGGCGTCGAGCGCCCCGGCCGCCTCGCGCAGCCAGCGCAGCGCGGTGTCGTCGGCGATCGTCCGGCCCGCCCGGAGCCGGTCGGCGACGGTGCCGCCGCCCATCAGCTCCATGACCATGAACGCCCGGCCGTCGTGCTCGCCGACGTCGTAGATCGTGACCACGTGGGGGTGGGTCGAGAGGCCGGCGGCGGCGCGCGCCTCGCGCTCGAACCGCAGGCGCGCGCGGTCGTCCTCGGACAGGTGGGAGGCGAGCACCTTGACCGCGACCGAGCGGTTCAGGATCTGGTCGTGCGCCTCCCAGACACCGGCCATCCCGCCGTTCGCAATGTGGCGGACGACGCGGTAACGATCGGGCAGCGAGATGCGAGCCGGACTGGCCGGGGGCACCAAGACACCGTACCCAAGCGGCCCCCGTCACAAGCCCCGCCCCGTTTGGCGAGCGTCTCGCCGTCCGTGGCGGCGTCCTCGAACATTCACGTGCCCGAGGCACGCATCATGTTCTGCGTCCTTGCCACGAACGACGATCCGCGCGCCAAACGAAGCGCGGCCTGCGACGGAGACCGCTCGGCCCCCCGGTCGCTATGCTTCCCGCCGCTATGGCCCGCGTCTGTCACTCCTGCGGAAAGCGCCCCGCGTTCGGCAACAGCCGATCGCATTCGATGGTCGCCACCAGGCGGCGGTTCGACCCGAATCTCCAGAAGGTGCGCATCCGCGAGGACGGCGCGCCGCTGCGGGTGTACGTCTGCACCCGCTGCCTGAAGGCCGGGAAGGTCACCAAGGCCTGATGTAAACGTCGGCCGCAGGTCGGCGGGTGGGGTTTCCGCCGACCGGAGGGCGAAAATCCTAATCCCGATGGCCGATCCCAGCCTCATACGTTTCCGTGCGGTGGTCGAGGGAGCGCTACTCGAGTTCGAGTCCCGGCGCCGCGAGGTCAACGACCTCAACGTGTTCCCGGTCGCCGACGGCGACACCGGCGACAACATGGCGCTCACCCTGCGCGCGGTGCTCGACGAGCTGGACCGCCTGTCCGCGCAGGGCGACATCGACGACATCGGGCGCGACGAGATCGTGGACAACGTCGCCCGTGCGGCGCTGCTCGGCGCGCGCGGCAACTCGGGCGTCATCCTCTCCCAGCTCCTGCGCGGCGCCGCGGAGGAGCTGATCTCCCGCCCCGGCGAGCTGGTCGACCCTGTGCTCGTCGCCGCCGCGATGGCGCGCGCCGCCGACCGCGCGTACTTCTCCGTGCGCGAGCCGGCCGAGGGCACGATCCTCACGGTCGTGCGCGAGATGGCGGCGCGGGTCGCCTCCGAGATCGCGCACATGGACCAGCCGCGCCTGCACAACGAGGTGCCCGACGACGAGCAGAACGCGATGATCGCCGGCGTGCTCGAGGCCGCGCTGCGCTCGGGCGAGCTGTCGGTCGCGCGCGGGCCAGAGCTGCTGCCGATCCTGCGCGAGGCCGGAGTCGTCGACGCCGGCGGCTACGGCCTGACCGTGATGTTCGCGGGCGTGATCGCCGCCCTGCGCGGCACGGCGGCGCCGGAGCTGGCCCACCACGCGCCCGCCCGCGTCACGCACCCGCAGCACGAGTCGACGACCTACCGCTACTGCACGAACTTCGCGGTCACCGGCCAGGGGATGGAGCCGACGTCGTGGACCGAGCCGCTCGAGGAGCTGGGCGACTCGGTGCTCGTGGTCGGCGACGGCCACACGCTCAAGGTCCACCTCCACACGGACGAGCCGGAGCGCGCGACCGCGCTGTTCCACGGCGAGGGCGAGGTCTCCCATCTTGACGTGGCCGACATGACCGAGCAGGTCGCCGACCGCAGCGAGCGGCTCGCCGAGGCGATCCAGGCCTGCGGCGTGCTCGCCGTCGTCTCCGGCATCGGGGTCGGGGACCTGTTCGAGAACATGGGGGCCGTCGCGCTCGACGGCGGCAGCACGATGAACCCGTCGACCTACGAACTGCTGGCCGGGATCCACGACGTCCCCGCCGAGGAGGTCGTCGTGCTCCCCAACTCGCCGAACGTGATCATGGCCGCCGAACGCGCCGCCGAGCTGGCCGAGAAGGCCGTGCACGTGGTCGCGTCGCGCTCGATGCAGGCCGGCCTGGCGGCGGTTGTGGCGCTCGACCCCGACCGCACGGCTGCCGACAACGCGGCGGCGATGCGCGAAGCGCTCGCCCACGTGCGGACGGGCGCGGTCACCCATGCGGCGCGCGACGACGTCGAGGGCCGCTTCCGGCGCGGCGACGCCGTGGGCTTCGTGGACGAGCAGATCGTCGCGTGGGGCGAGCCGGGGGAGACGCTCGAGGCCGTGCTCGGCGAGCTGGGCCGCGAGGCCGAGCTGCTGACGCTGATCGAGGGCGACGGCGCGCCGCTCGAGGGCGCCGCGGTGGCCGCCCTCGCACCGGGCGGCGTCGACGTCGAGTACTCGCGCGGCGACCAGCCCGCCTACTGGTGGCTGATCTCCGCCGAGTGATCCGACCCGCCGATCATCATTGGCGCCGTGGTTCCCACGGCCTTCGCGTCCGCTGATCCGCTGACCGACGAGGCGCTGCGCGCCGCCGTGCCGCGCTACCCGCGGCCGTCGCGGCTCGCCGCGCCGCTGCCGGTCTCGCCCCCGAAGGCGGCCGCCGCCGCCGAGCGGCTCGGGCTGCTCACGGTGCGCGACCTGCTCGAGCACCTCCCGCGCGACCGCGGCAGCGCCCGCACGCTGATCGACCTGTCGCCCGGCGAGACGGCGACCGTCGTCGTCGAGGTCCGCTCGATCTCGAGCCGGCCCGTCCGGCGGCGCGGCATGCGGCCGCTCGTCGAGGCCGTGGTGGCCGACGAGACCGGGGCCGTGAAGGCCACGTTCTTCAACCAGCCGTGGCTGGAGCGCAAGTACCGGGCGGGCACGCGGCTGCTGCTCCAGGGCAAGTACGAGGCCCGCAACCGCTTCCGGGTGCAGTTCCACGCCGAGACCGGCGAGGCCGTCGGGGCGGAGGCCTCCGAGGTCGCGACCTACCCGGCGACCGACGGCCTCTCCTCGACCCAGATCCTCGCGCTCGTGCGCGAATGGCGGGGCGTCGCGCGCGACGCGCTCGAGCCGCTGCCCGCCAGGATGCGCGTCAACGACGGGCTCCCCGACCGCCCCGCGGCGCTCGACGCCGCGCACTTCGGCGACCACGAGGGCGGGCGGCGGCGGCTGGCCTACGACGAGCTGCTGCTCGTGCAGATCGCGCTCCTGCGGCGCCGCGCCCGCCGCCGAGAGGGCTCACGCGCCGCCGCGCTCGACCCGCCGGGCGAGCTGACGGCACGGTGGCTCGGCGAGTCGCTGCCGTTCGAGCCCACCGGCGACCAGCGGCGGGCGATGGACGCCGTCGACGAGGAGGTCATGCGCGACCGACCGATGCAGCGGCTGCTGATGGGGGAGGTGGGCTCGGGCAAGACGGTGGTGGCGCTGTACGCGATGCTGCGGGCCGTCGAGTCGGGCGCCCAGGCGGCGCTGATGGCACCGACCGAGACACTCGCCGAGCAGCACTTCGCGACGCTCCAGGCGCTCATGCCCGGCGCGCTCGTCCAGGCCGCCCTGCTCACCGGGTCGACCCCGGGGGGCCGCCGCGCCGACCTCCTCGGCAAGCTGGCCACCGGCGAGCTGAAGCTGCTCGTCGGCACCCATGCGCTGATCGAAGAGGCGGTCGAGTTCGACAACCTGGCCGTCGTCGTGGTCGACGAGCAGCATCGCTTCGGCGTCAACCAGCGGCGCGCGCTCGACCGCAAGGCGCCGGGCGCGCTCGCGCCGCACGTGCTGCACATGACCGCGACCCCGATCCCGCGCACGCTCGCGCTGACCGCCTACGGCGACCTCGACGTCACGGTGCTGCGCGAGCTGCCCGCCGGCCGCCGGCCGATCCACACCTACGTGTGCGCGACCGAGCACGAGCGGTCGCGGGCCTACGAGCGCATCCGCGAGGAGTTGCGCGCCGGCCGCCAGGCGTTCGTCGTCTGCCCGCTGGTGGAGGAGTCCGAGGCGCTCCAGGCGCGCGCCGCGACCGCCGAGTACGAGCGGCTGCGCACCGGCGAGCTGCGCGACTTCCGGGTCGTCCTCCTGCACGGCCAGATGCGCCCGCGCGAGAAGCAGGAGGCGATGGCCGCATTCGCGGCCGGCGGCGCCGACGTGCTCGTGGCGACGACCGTGATCGAAGTCGGCATCGACGTCCCGAACGCGTCGGTCATGCTCGTCGAGGACGCCGAGCGCTACGGCATCTCGCAGCTGCACCAGCTCCGCGGCCGTATCGGCCGCGGCGAGCACGAGTCGCTATGCCTGCTCTTCGGCCCCAAGGAGTCGGCGCGCCTGCGGGCGCTGGGGGCGCACCACGACGGCTTCAAGCTCGCCGAGATCGACCTGGAGCTGCGGGGCGAGGGGGAGATGCTCGGCACCCGGCAGTCGGGCATGCAGGCCTTCCGCTTCGCCCGCCTGCCGGAGGACGTCGAGCTGCTCGAGCGCGCACGCATGCGGGCGCGGACGATCCTCGACGCCGACCCCGAGCTGCGCGAGCCCGAGCATGCCCTGCTCGCCGACGCGCTCGTAGCCGCGTTCGGCGCCGACGCGCTCGAGCCGATCCCCGCGTAGCGAGCCGGCATAAACCACCCGTTTCCGACGTCTTGGTGTGAAATGCACACGATCATGCTTCCCCAGCTCGCGGGCGAACGCCCGTTCATCACCGACGGCGGACTCGAGACGACGCTCATCTTCCACGAGGGCCTCGAGCTGCCCGACTTCGCATCCTTCGACCTGCTCAGGGAGCCCGCGGGCGTCGAGGCCCTGCGCCGCTACTACGCCCCCTACGTCGCGATCGCCCGCGAGGGCGGGACGGGCATCCTGCTCGACACCGCGACGTGGCGCGCGAGCCGCGACTGGGGCGAGCGGCTCGGCTACTCGCCGGCCGAGCTCGCGGAGGCCAACCGCCGTGCCGTGGACCTGATCCGGGAGATCGCGGAGTCCGCGCCCGACGTCCCCGCCGTGCTCAACGGCGTGGTCGGGCCGCGCGGCGACGGCTACGTGGTCGGCGACGCGATGACCGCCGACGAGGCCGCCGAGTACCACGCCGAGCAGATCGGCACCTTCGCGGGAGCCGGGGTCGAGATGGTGAGCGCGATCACGATGACCTACGTCGAGGAGGCGATCGGCATCGCCCGCGCGGCCGAGGACGGCGGCGTGCCGTCGGTCATCTCGTTCACGGTCGAGACCGACGGCCGCCTGCCGAGCGGGCAGCCGCTGCGCGAGGCGATCGAGCAGGTCGACGAGGAGACGGGCTCGGCGCCCGCGTACTTCATGATCAACTGCGCGCACCCGACCCACTTCGCCGCCGTGCTGGAGGAGGGCGGCCCGTGGCTCGAGCGGATCGGCGGACTGCGTGCCAACGCGTCGACCATGAGCCACGCCGAGCTCGACGAGGCGGAGGAGCTCTACGAGGGCGACCCCGTCGACCTCGGCGCCCACTACGCCGCCGTGCACGGGCGGCTCCCGGGTGTCTGCGTGCTCGGCGGCTGCTGCGGGACCGACGCGCGGCACGTCGCCGAGGTCGCCGCCGCCTGGACGCGCTGACGCCGCCTTGGCGGAGTGGGACGCGGAGGTCGAGGTCGACGAGTCGCTCGCGCGGCGGCTGATCGGCGGCCAGTTCCCCGAGGTCGGGCCGGCGCTGCGCCGGCTCGGCAGCGGCTGGGACAACGACGTGTGGCTGGCGGACGAGCGCTGGACGTTCCGCTTCCCGCGCCGCGCGCTCGCGATCGAAGGCGTCGAGCGCGAGATCGCGGCGCTGCCTCGTCTCGCGCCACATCTCCCGTTGCCGGTTCCCGTGCCGGAGCTCGTCGGGCGTCCGGCCGACGGCTATCCGTGGCCGTTCTTCGGCGCGCGATTCATCCCCGGCCGGGAGATCGCCGAGGCCGAGCTCGACGACGACGCGCGCGACCGCCTCGCGCGCCCGCTCGCCGGGTTCCTCAGGGCGCTCCACGACTCCCGGCTCGGAGGACTCCCGGACGACCCGTTCCGGCGCGGGGACATGGCGTTCCGGGCGCCGGCCACCCGCGAGCGGCTGGCGGCGGCCGAGCAGCTCGGTCTGTGGCGGGCACCGCCCGCCGTCGCCGGCCTGCTCGCGCGCGCCGAGCGCCTGCCGCCGCCGAGGGCGGCCGCCGTCGTCCACGGCGACCTGCACTTCCGCCACCTGCTCGTGCGCGACGGCGCCCTCGCCGGCGTCATCGACTGGGGCGACCTGTGCCGCGCCGACCCCTCGATCGACCTCGTGCTGGTGTGGACCACGCTCGACCGCCACGGCCGGGAGGCGTTCCTGGCCGAGTACGGGCCGGTCGAGGAGGAGGCGCTGCTGCGCGCCCGCGTGCTCGCGCTCTTCCTCTCGGCCACGCTCGCGGTCTTCGCCCGTCGTGAGGGCCTGGGGGCGCTCGAGCGCGAGGCGGTCGCGAGCCTCGCCCGGGCGAGTCGCGACTAGCCGCCGAGCACGGCCTGGCTCTGGAGCGTCTTGGCCACGAGGCCGTCGCCGGTGCGCAGCTCGGTCTCGACCACGATCAGCGTGCGCCCGGCGCGGAGCGGCGTGGCCGTCGCCGTGACGGTCCCGCCGCGGACCGGGGCGAGCAGGTTCGTCTTGGACTCGATCGTCGTCGTGCCGGCCGCGCCGTCCGGGAGGTTGAGGAACGCGCAGACGGCGCCGGCCGTGTCCGCCAGGCTCATCAGCGCGCCGCCGTGCATGGCTCCCGCCGCCGTGCACAGCTCCTCGCGCCAGTCGAGCTCGAGCCGCACGGCATCGGGCGCCGCCCCGGTGACGCGCATGCCGAGCAGGCCGGCCAGCGGGACGACGTCGTGCAGCGCCCTGGTGTCGAAGGTGGCGGTCACCCGGCGGCAGTCTGACTGACGACGGGCCGGCGCGGGAAGATCCACGGATGCGCGTGATCGCCGGGCGATGGGGCGGGCGGCGGCTCCAGGCTCCGCCTGGGGAGGCGACCCGGCCGACCTCCGACCGCGTGCGCGAGGCGCTGTTCTCGATCCTCGGTGACCGCGTCGACGGGGCCCGGGTCCTCGACCTGTTCGCGGGCTCCGGGGCGCTGGGGATCGAGGCGCTCTCGCGCGGCGCGGGCCACGCGACGTTCGTGGACAGCGCGCCGGCCGCGATCCGCTCGCTGAGGGCCAACCTCGAGGCGCTCGGCGCCGACGCCCAGGTGCGCCGCGCCGACGCCCGGCGCTTCCTCGGTGAGGCATCGGCGGGCGGGCGCTACTACGATCTCGTCTTCCTCGACCCGCCGTACCGGCTGGCGGGGCGTGTCGGGGGCGAGCTGGCGGCGGTGTTGCCGGCCGTGCTGGCTCCCGGTGCGGTGGTGGTCGCGGAGAGCGACCGCCGCGCCCCGCTCGACCTCGAGCGTCCGCTCATCGACGAACGCCGCTACGGCGACACACTGATCCGCATCCATGGCCCCTGACCCCCGCATCGCCGTCTGTCCCGGCTCCTACGACCCGATCACCAACGGGCACGTGGACGTCATCACGCGCGCGTCGGTGATGTTCGACGAGCTGATCGTGGCGGTCGTCAACGCCTCGGTGCGCAAGAGCAAGTCGCTGTTCAGCGCCGAGGACCGGATCGAGTTCATCGAGGTCGCGACCGGCCATCTGCACAACGTCCGCGTCGAGCCGTTCTCCAATCTCGTGGTCGAGTTCGCGCGCGAGCGGGGCGCCAAGGCGATCGTCAAGGGCCTGCGTGCGATCTCCGATTTCGAGTACGAGCTGGAGATGAACCAGCTCAACCGCCAGCTGGCCTCCGACATCGAATCGATCTACCTGATGGCGTCCCCGCAGTACAGTTTTCTCTCCTCGAGCGGAGTCAAGGAGATCGCCACGTTCGGTGGCGACGTCTCCGACCTCGTCCCGGAGCCGGTTGCGCGGCGATTGAAGGAAGCGCTCGCGCGCTGACGAAACAGGGAGCGCCATGGACGTCCTGGTACTGATCGACAAGCTGGACGACCTCGTCCACAACGCCAAGCAGGTCCCGTTGACGGACCAGGTTCGCGTGGACAAAGAGGAGATCTACGACATCCTCGACCAGATGCGCGCGACGATCCCCGAGGAGATCAAGCAGGCGCGCTGGATCGTCAAGGAGCGCCAGGAGATGCTGGCGGAGGCCAAGCGCGAGGCCGAGCGGATCGTCAAGGAGGCGCGCGAGCGCCAGACGCAGCTCGTCTCCCAGCAGGAGGTCACGCGCGAGGCCGAGCGCCAGGCCGAGGACATCATCGGCGAGGCACGCGCCCGCGAGCGCGAGATCCGTCTCGGCGCCGAGGACTACGCCGACGAGATCCTGAACACGCTCGAGGTCAACCTCTCGAAGTTCATCGCCGCGGTCCAGCGCGGCCGCGAGCGTCTTCAGGGCCGCGACGAGCCCGCCGAAGTCTCGTAAGCTCGCTCGGTCCGAAAAGTAGTGGGTCTGGAAAGTCTCGCTATGCGGGACTTAGCGCAACCACGCGAAAGTGGAGTGTCGATCCCCTGACATCCACACCCTCCCGACCCAGCCGTAGTTGACGTTCGCCGGCACGACCGGTTGCCCGGCGGACGACCGTCGACGGCTCAGTCGGCGGCTTCGGCGACCATCGCGTCGATCTGCTCGAGGTGGCCGCGCACGCGCCTGGCCATGTCCTCGACGATCTTCTGCACGCCCTCGATCTGGCCCGCGGCGCTGGTGAGCTGGCTCTTGATGCGCCGGACGTCCTCCATCGCCACCATCGCGCGCTCGACCTCGGCGCGCACCGCCGAGGCGTCGAGCCCGTCGGCGCCGCCCTTGGCCATCAGCACCCGTGCCCGTGCCAGCGAGTAGGCGACCTCGAGCGCCAGCCGTGAGCCTTCCTCGGGGTCGTAGACCACGAACAGCTTGTCGCCGTTGATCTCGCGCAGCTGCGCAGCGCGGGCCGGCAGCTTGTCCTCGGCCGGGACCACCCATATCGCGTAGTCGGCGGCGCGCTGGTTCATCGCCTCGTCGAGCTCGGTGAGCGCCTCGTTGCGCGAGCGGCGGGAGTTCTTGGCCTCGAAGACGATCCGCCCGCGCGGGCGGCCGGCGCAGCCGTCGATGTCGACCACCACGTCGCCCTTGCGGCCGCCGACCCCGCGCAGGTCGCCGACGCCGTCGCAGTCGTCGCCATGGCCGGCGGCGATCCCCTCGAGCGCCTCGAGCACAGCCTCCTCGTACGGCCGCCCCTTGGCGGTCGAGCGGTCGTGCTCGGCGGCGACCTCGACCGCCTTCGCCTTCTCGGCCTGGAGCTTGGCGACCTCGAGCTGGAGCTCGCCGAGGCGGCCGCTCATCTCCCGCAGGTGGGAGTGCTGCTGGTCGGACGACTGCTTGATGGCGGCCACCGCCGCGCGCTGGAAGGTGGCGAGCGGGTTCGACTCGTCGGCCGTCGAGAACTGCTTGAAGAGCTTCTCGCGCGACTCGGCGAGCAGCTCGCCGACCGCCGCGCGGACCTGGTGCTGCACCGCCGTGCTCGACTCGGCGCCGAAGTGGCGCTGGAGCACGCGCGTGACGTGCCCGCTGTCGGGGCCGAAGGCCTCCTCCAGGCGGGTGCGCAGCTCGGTGACCACGGCCTCGGACGTCTGCCCGAGGCGCTCCTCGACCTCGCGCGACGCGTTCTCGAGGTCCTGGCGCAGCACCTCGACGGACGCGCCGGCGTGCTCGCGGTCGAGGATGCGGGCGCCGATCTCGATCGCGTCGGCGACCACGCGCTCCGCGCTCTCGCCGGCGTCGACCCGCGCACGCACGAGCTCGGACGCCACCGCGTCGTCGACGACGAGGTTCTCGACGATCACCCGCCCGAGCAGGGCGGTGACGCGGGGTTGGCGGAGCGGGGTCGCGGCTTCCATCGCCCTTCGCAGGCTAGGCCCGCGTCCGGCGGAATCAGCCGATGTCGAACCGCGTCAGCCCCTCGGGCTGCTCGTCCTCGACGTCGAGGCGCTCGACCGACGCGTGGCCGGGGCCCGAGCGGCACAGCTCCACGAGCCGCTCGACCGCGTCGCGCTCACCCTCGAAGACGGCCTCCACCGTGCCGTCGCGGCAGTTGCGGGCCCAGCCGGCGACGCCCCGCCGGTCCGCCTCGCGGCGCACCGTGTCGCGGAAGAACACGCCCTGCACGCGCCCGTGCGCGCGCACGCGACGCCTGATCCGATCCGAGTCCACGGCGGTACCGTAGACCGGGATGGCCACCGTCGAGGTGCTCGACACCGACATCACGGGCCTGGAGGTCGACGCGATCGCCAACGCCGCGAACACCAGGCTGCTGCACGGCGGCGGGGTGGCGGGAGCGATCTCCCGCGCCGGGGGCCCGGCGGTCGACGCCGAGTCGGCCGCGAAGGCGCCGATCGCGCTCGGCGAGGCGGTCGAGACCACGGCCGGCGACATGCCCGCCCGCTGGGTCATCCACGCGGCGACGATGGAGCTCGGCGGCCCGACGTCGGCCGACATCATCCGGCGCGCCACGGCCGCCACCCTCACCCGGGCCGACGACCTCGGCGCCCGCAGCCTCGCGCTCGTCGCGTTCGGCACCGGGGTCGGCGGCTTCTCGCTCGCCGAGGCCGCCCAGATCGAGGTCGAGGAGGTCCGCCGGCACCTCGCCGCCGGGTCGGGCCTCGAGCGCGTGGTGTTCGCGGTGCACGGCGACGCGGCCCGCGAGGCGTTCGAGGCCGCACTGGCTTGATCGACGAGCTGCTCGCGCTCGGCGGCGCCTCGGCACCCCCCTCCGCGACCGCGCGGCTGCGGGCGCTGCTCCAGGCGGCGCTGGAGCACGGGCGGGCGGAGCTGGACAAGCCGCGCTCGGGCTACGGCGAGCCCGTCGTGGTCGCGTTCGCGGCCGGCGACGATCAGCTGCTCGCCGCCACGCCGGCCGAGGCCGCCCTGCGCGCGGATCCGGCCGTCCTCTCCGAGCGAGCGTGGCTCCTCGTCGCCGCCGTCGTCGGCGCGCTCGTCGACCTTGGCGGGGGCGGTGCCCCGGCGCGGGCCGACGACCTGCGCCTGCGAGCCGGCGACCTCGACGGCTTCCTGCTGCTCGGCCTCCCCGCGCGCATCGAGCCCGCCGACCTCGAGGAGCTCCTGCCGGTCGCCTTCGACGAGCGCGCCGGCCGGCTCGACCGGCTGCGGGCCCGCGCGGTCGCGGTCCCGGGCCGGCTGCTCGAGGGCCCGGAGCTGCGCGAGCCGATCGGTGCCGACCATCCGCTGCGGATCGCCGAGGCCGTGGCGCTGTTCGGCGGGCGGCCGGAGGACGCCGGCTCGGTGGAGGAGCACGAGGACGCGGTGCTCGCGCTGCTCCAGCCGGCCGAACGCGCCGTGCGCCCGCACGACGACCCCGACGCGGCCCGGCGCGTCGCCCGGCGCATCCTCTACCGGCTCGCCGGGATGGGGAAGTGGGGCGGCTACCACACGGACTTCGCGCACCTTCCGCGCGGCTTCGCCGGCAACGAGCGGGCGCTGGCGAAGGCGGTGGGCGAGGCGCTGCTGGAGTCCGGCCTGCTCGCCGAGAAGCCGTCGGTCGGCCAGCGCCACGTGTTCCTCAACCCGCGGCGCGCGGCCGAGATCCGGAGGCTGATCGAGGAGGGCGCGGTGCCACCGGGTTTGCGCCTGCCTTCCGCGTGAGACCATGCCGCCCATGCCCGACCTCGGACGCGCGAAGACCCAGATCACGACCAAGCTCTTCACCGCTCGCACGCTGGCCGGGGCCGGCGTGCTGCATCCCGGTCGGCCCGACCACGTCGTGGGCGCCGTACGGGCGCTCCTGCGCTTCGGGCCGACCCCCGCGGGCGGCTACGGCGCGTCCGCCGAGCGGTACGGGTCGGAGACCGCGATCATCGACGAGCTCGGGACGCTCACCTTCGGCGAGGTCCATGCGCGCACGAACGCCCTCGCCAACGCGCTGGCCGCCGACGGCATCGAGGCGGGCAACAGCGTCGGGGTCATGTGCCGCAACCATCGCGGCTTCATCGACGCGGTGATCGCGTGCTCGAAGCTCGGCGCCAACGTCCTGTTCCTCAACACCGCGTTCTCCGGCCCCCAGCTCACGGACGTCGCCAAGCGCGAGAAGCCCAAGGGCCTGATCTACGACCACGAGTTCGAGGAGCTGATCCACGACGCGTCGCGGCGCCGCAAGCGCTACATCGCCTGGCACGACCCGGACGACGGCAGGCCCAAGGACCCGCAGATCGAGGATCTGATCGCGGGCGGCGACACGCGCGACCTGACGCCGCCCCCAGAGCGCGGCAAGGCGATCATCCTCACCTCGGGCACCACGGGGGCGCCGAAGGGCGCCTCGCGCTCCCAGCCCCGCTCGCTCGACCCGGCCGCCGCCCTGCTCGCCATGATTCCGCTCAAGGCGCGCGAGCGGACGATGATCGCCGCCCCGATGTTCCACTCCTGGGGCTACGTGCACTTCACGCTCGGCATGAGCCTCTCATCGACGCTCGTGCTCAGCCGGAAGTTCGATCCCGAGGAGACGCTGTCGCTGACCGCCCAGCACGAGGCGACTGCGCTGATCGTCGTCCCGGTGATGATGCAGCGGATCCTCGAGCTGCCCGACGAGGTGCTCGAGCGTTACGACCTCTCGGCGGTCCGCGTCGTCGCCGTCTCCGGCTCGGCGCTGCCCGGCGCGCTGTCGGAGAAGTGGATGGACGTGTTCGGGGAGAACGTCTACAACCTCTACGGCTCGACCGAGGTGGCGTGGGCGAGCATCGCCACGCCGGCGGACCTGCGCGCCGCGCCGGGGACCGCGGGTCGCCCGCCGCACGGCACGATCGTCCGGCTCTACGACGACGACGGAAACCCGGTCGGCGACGGGGAGACGGGCCGCATCTTCGTCGGCAACGAGATGCAGTTCGAGGGCTACACCGGCGGCGGCAACAAGGACGCCATCGACGGGCTGCTCTCCTCCGGCGACGTCGGCCACTTCGACGAGGCCGGCCGCCTGTTCGTGGACGGCCGCGACGACGACATGATCGTGTCCGGCGGCGAGAACGTGTTCCCGGCCGAGGTCGAGGACCTGCTCGCCGGGCTCGACGACGTCGTCGAGGTCGCGGTCTTCGGCGTCGAGGACGAGAAGTTCGGCCAGCGGCTCAAGGCCGTGGTGGTCAAGAAGGACGGCTCGTCGCTCAGCGAGGCCGACGTCAAGAAGCACGTCAAGGCGAACCTCGCGGCCTACAAGGCGCCGCGCGACGTCGAGTTCGTCGACGAGCTGCCGCGGACCTCGACGGGCAAGGTCCTGAAGCGTGAGCTGAAGGACGCCTGAGCTACCGTGAGAAGGCCATGCCGCAGCGCACCGACACCTTCGAACTCGCACCCCTCGGGCTCCGTTCCGGCGACGGCCGGCGGCTCGATCTGCACGTCGCGATCAACCCCTTCCACTACGGCGGCGAGCCCTACGGCGTGACGCCCGCGCTCGTGCCCGTGCGCGTCGACGTGTCGCGCACGACGGGCAACGGGTGGGCGCTCCGGCTGCGCTTCACGGCCGGTCTCGAGGGGCCGTGCATGCGCTGCCTCGAGCCCGCCTCGCCGGACTTCGAGGTCGACGTGCGCGAGGTCAACCAGCCCGGCGGCGGCGACGAGCTCAGCTCCCCGTACGTGGACGAGGGCGAGGAGCTCCAGCTCGCGCAGTGGGTCCGCGACGCGCTGGCCCTCGCGCTTCCGGTGCAGCTCACGTGCCGCGAGGAGTGCCTCGGGCTCTGCGGCCAGTGCGGCGCCAACCTCAACGAAGACCCGGAGCACCGCCACGAGGCGGCGCCCGATCCGCGCTGGGCGAAGCTCGGAGAGCTGAAGTTCGACTAGGAGATCGTGGGGGCCCCGCCCAACGGTTCATTCCGTGTGGAGCGATGTCCCGTTGGGCACCCCCAATGGCGGTCGCGGTCGCGGCGCTGTCTGCGCTCGTCGTCGCTCCCGCCCCGTCGTACGACCCGTGGGCGTGGCTGCTGTGGGGCCGTGAGGTCGCGCACGGGACGCTGAGCACCGAGGAGGGGCCGGCCTTCAAGCCGCTTCCCGTGCTGGTGTGCGCTGCGCTCTCCGCACTCGGCGGAGCCGCCCCGGTCGCCTGGGTCGTCGTCGCGCGGGCGGGAGCCGTCCTCGCCGCGGTCCTCGCCTTCCGCCTCGGGAGCCGCCTGGCGGGGACGCTCGCCGGGATCGCCGCCGCGGCCGGCGTCGTGCTCTGCGGCGGCTTCCTCGGGTACTCGGCGGCGGGGGCCGAGCCGGGGTGGACGATCGCGTTCGCGCTGCTGGGCCTGGAGGCGTGGCGGACCGGCCGCCCGCGGGCCGCGCTGGCCTGCGGGGTGGGCTGCGCGCTGCTGCGGGTGGAGGCGTGGCCGTTCCTGCTCGCGTTCGGCGTGCTGCTCTGGCGCCGCCGGCCGCAGGACCGCCCGCTGCTGGCGGCGGTCGCCGCCGCGGTCCCTGCGCTCTGGTTCGTCCCCGAGCTGCTGGCGTCCGGCGATCCGCTCCGGTCGGGCGCGCGGGCGCGGGTGCCGAACCCGGGTCAGCCGGCGGAGGCCGCGGTGCCGGCGCTCGCCTCCCTGCGCGAGGCGGCGGCCCTGCCGCTGTGGCCGCTGTGGGGCGGGGCGGCGCTCGCCGCCGCGCTCGTGCCCGCCGCCCGCGCGCTGCTCGCCGCCGGCCTCGCCTGGATCGCGCTCGTCGCCGTCATGGCGCAGGCCGGCTTCTCCGGCGAGCCGCGCTACGCGCTCCCCGGCGCCGCGCTCGTCGCCGTCGCGGGCGCCGCGGGCCTGGCCGCCGCCGCCGGTCGCCGGGCGCCCGCTGCGATGGTGGCGGCCGTCCTCCTCGTTTTCGCGGCGTGGCCGAAGCTGGCCGACCTCGACGATCTCAGGCGCGACCGGGCGTGGGCGGCCGGGCTCTCGGGTGACCTCGAGCGGGCGATCGCCGACGTCGGCGGCCGCAGCGCCGTACTCGCCTGCGGGCGGCCGTACGTCGGCGACCTGCGCGGGCCGCTGCTGGCCTACCAGCTCGACGTCGAGAAGCGGCGCGTGGCGTTCGTCCCGCGCCCGCCGGGGGTCGTGTTCCGCTCCCGCCTGGCGCCGGAGGAGCCGGTCGAGCCCGCCACGCCGGGCGTATTCGAGCCACGTCACCGGGTCGGGGGATGGGAGGTCCGCATGGCATGTTAGGGTCCCCTAACATGCGCGCCCGCCTCCTCGTTGCCCTCGCCGCGACCGCCGCGCTCGCCGTCGCGGCGGCCGTCGCCCTCGGGGCCTCCGGCGACTCGCTGAGCGGCATCGAGCCGGTCCCGCCGGCGACGGAGAGCGGCCAAGCGCACTCGTTCGACGTCGAGCGGATCGCCACGGGCCTCAACCGGCCCACGTTCGTGGGCGTCGCGCCCGGCGACCCCGACGCACTGTGGGTGCTCGAGCAGCCCGGGCGCGTCGTCCGCCTCCACGACGGCCGGCGCACCGTCATGCTCGACCTCGCCGGCCGGATCACGACCGGCGCCGAGCAGGGCCTGCTCGGCCTCGCGTTCCACCCCGACTTCGCCACCGACCGGCGCCTGTACCTGCACTGGAGCGACCGCCGGGGCGACACGCGGGTGGCCGAGTTCCGCGCGCGCCGCCGCGCGATCGACCCGGAGCCCCTGCGCGAGCTTCTCCACCAGCGGCAGCCCGAGCCGAACCACAACGGCGGCCAGCTCGCGTTCGGCCCTGACGGGCGGCTCTACCTCGGCCTCGGCGACGGCGGCGGCGCCTACGACCCCGAGCGCCGCGCCCAGGACCGCGGCGACCGGCTCGGCAAGCTCCTCTCCGCCGACGTCGAGCAGCGCGAGCCGCGCTGGCGGACCGAGCTGATCGGCCTGCGCAACCCGTGGCGCTTCGCGTTCGACCCGGCGCTGGGCGACGTCTGGATCGGCGACGTCGGCCAGGACGAGATCGAGGAGATCGACCGCGTCCAGCTCGAGCCCGACGAGCCGCCGAAGAACCTCGGCTGGAGCGCCTTCGAGGGGCACCGCCGCATGCCGGAGGGCGACGACGAGCTGGCCCCCGGCGAGGTCGTGTGGCCGGTCGCCGTGTACGAGCACGGCGACGACGGCTGCTCGGTGACCGGCGGCTACGTGTACCAGGGCGCGAAGCTCGACGCCCTGCGCGGCCGCTACCTGTACGGCGACTTCTGCTCGGGGATCCTGTGGTCGCTCCGCGGCGCGCCCGAGGGCCGCGCGACCGACGTGCGCCGCGAGCGCAGCGGCGTGCCCCAGCTCACCCACATCGGCCCCGACGCCGACGGCGAGCCGCTGTTCGCGTCCGCCAACGGGTCGATCTACCGCGCCGTCAGTCCGGCTCGACCGCGCTGACCGGGCCGTCGATCCAGATGCGGACGCGATCGCCGGGATGCCATGCGGGGAAGCCGAGCCGGCGGGAGCGCAGCCGCAGCCCGCTCGGGAGCTCGACGTGCACGAGCTGATCGTGGCCGTAGAACGAGCGCGCGACGACGACCCCCTCGGCGTGGCCGCTGGCGGGACCGGTCCCGATCCCGACCGACTCGGGGCGGATCACCACGTTCACGGCGCCGGCCAGCTCCGGCGCCGCCCCGAAGCGCCCGAGCTCGCACTCGACCATGCCGCGGCTGGCAGTGCCCGGGATCACGTCCGCCTCCCCGAGGAACTCGGCGAGCCAGCGGCTCTGCGGCCGCTCGTAGATCTCCTCCGGCGTGCCGACCTGCTCGATCCGGCCCTCGCGCATGACCGCCACGGTCCCGGCGAGCGAGAGGGCCTCGGCCTGGTCGTGCGTCACCAGCAGCGCGCTCGTGCCTGCTTCGCGCAGGATGCCCGCCACTTCGGCGCGCAGCGCGTCGCGCAGCCCGGCGTCGAGCGAGGCGAACGGCTCGTCGAGCAGCACCACCTCGGGATCGGCGGCCAGCGCCCGGGCGAGCGCGACCCGCTGGCGCTCCCCGCCCGACAGCTCGTGCGGATAGCTGGCCGCGCGCCCGGCCAGCCCGACGAGATCGAGGCACTCGGCCACCCGCTCCCGGCGGGACGCGCCGAACGCGACGTTGCGCTCGACCGTCAGGTGCGGGAACAGGGCGCCGTCCTGGAAGACCATGCCGATGCGCCGGTGCTCGGGCTCGACCCAGGCGCCGTCGCCCGCCACGGGGCGGCCCGCGATCGCCACCCGGCCGGCGTCCGGCTCCTCGAAGCCCGCGATCACGCGCAGGAGCGTCGTCTTCCCCGAGCCGCTCGGGCCGAGCAGGGCGACGAGCTCGCCATGGGGGACGCTCAGAGTCGCGCCGTCCACGGCGCGGGTGCGGCCGAACGCCTTGTCGACGCCGCGGGCATCGATCGCCGGTTCCGTCACCACCGAGTAAGGTTACCCTAATGCGCTGGACGAGGAAGCGACTGGGGATCGCTGCCGGCGGGGTGGTGCTCGCCATCGCCGTGCTCGCAGCCGCCGCCATGGCACTGGGCGGCTCGGCCGACGTGGTGGTCTACAACGGCCGCTCCCAGTACGGCGACGAGCAGGCCTTCAAGGCCTTCGAGGAGCAGACCGGGCTCGACGTCGAGCTACGCGGCGGCACCGCTCCCGAGCTGTACGAGCGCCTCCGCCGCGAGGGGAAGCGCACGGACGCCGACCTGCTGGTGACGACCGACCTGGCCAACCTGTGGCGCGCCGCGCACGCCGGCCTCCTCGACCCCGTCGACAGCAAGCCGCTGCGCGAGCAGGTGCCGGACGAGCTGCACGACCCGAGCGGCGCGTGGTGGGGGATCAGCACCCGCATCCGGACGCCGATGCGCTCCACCGAGCGCGTCCCCGCCCAGGCGGTCCGCTCGTACGAGGACCTCGGCGACCCCCGCTTCAAGGGCCGCCTCTGCCTGCGCACGTCGAACAACGAGTACAACCAGTCGCTCGTCGCCGACCGGATCGCCAAGCAGGGCGAGGCCCGGACCGAGAAGCTCCTGCGCTCCTGGATGGCCAACGACCCGCAGATCCTCGGCTCCGACGTCGACGTGCTCGACGCGATCGCCGCCGGCCGCTGCGACGTCGGGCTCACCAACCACTACTACTTGGGCCGCAAGCTCAAGGACGACCCCGACTTCCCGGTCGCGCCCGCGTGGCCCGAGGCGGGCGGGCACCAGAACCTGTCCGGCGCCGGGGTCGTGAAGGGCGCGAAGCACCGCGCCAACGCGATCCGGCTGCTCGAGTTCCTCACCGGCCGCGAGGCGCAGGCCACGATCGTCGAGAACGGCGAGTTCGCCGCCAACCCGGACGTGCCGCCGGCCGCCCACCTGCGCGACTGGGCTGGCGTGCGGACCGATCCGATCGACGTCGAGCGGGCCGGCCCGGCGCTCGAGGCGGCGGTCGCCCTCATGCAGCGCGTGGGGTGGAAGTAGCCGTCCGCCGCCGACTGTCGGGCTGGACGGTCGCGGCGATCGCGGTCGCCGCGCTGGTCCTCGCTCCGCTGCTCGTGCTCCCGGCGTCGTTCGTCGGCCAGGACGCGGCGCTCGACCAGATCGGCGCCAGCCTGCTGCCGGAGGCGCTGCGGGCGAGCCTCGTGCTCGCCGCCGGCGTGGGGGCGGGGACGCTCGTGCTCGGCGGCGGCCTCGCCGCGCTCGTCTCCTTCTATGACTTCCCGGGGCGCCGCTGGCTCGACTGGGCCCTGGTGCTGCCGCTGGCGATGCCGGCCTACGTGCTCGTGTACGTGCTGCTCGGCCAGTACGACGAGTCGGGCCCGTTCGGCGGCCGCCTGCCGGAGGTGCGCTCGACCGGCGGGGCGATCGCGGTGCTGACGGTCGTGCTCTACCCCTACGTGTACGTGCTCGCGCGCGGCGCGTTCCTCGGGCAGTCGCGGCAGGCGCTGGAGGCCGCCCGCACGCTCGGGCTCTCCTATGGCGCCGCCGTCCGGCGGGTGGCGCTCCCGCTCGCTCGCCCGGCGCTGGCGGGCGGCGTCGCGCTTGCCGTCATGGAGGCGCTGGCCGACTTCGGCGCCGTCAACCTCCTCAACTACCGCGCGCTGACCGACGCGATCTACCGCGTCTGGTACGGCACGTTCGACCAGGCGGCCGCCCTCCAGCTCGCGACCGTGCTCGTGGCCCTGGCCGCCGGGCTGGTGGCGCTCGAGCAGTTCGTGCGCGGTCGCGCCCGTTACCACCAGGCGCTCTCGCGCGGGGAGGCGGTGCTGCCGCGGCGCCTCCGCGGGCCCGCCGGCTGGCTCGCGGCCGCCCTCCCGGTGCTGCTCCTGGTCGGCGTGGTCGTCGCCCCGCTCCTGCAGCTGCTGGCCTGGGCGATCGGCTCGCTGGGGGAGGGAGCGTCGGCCGAGGAGCTGGCCCGGGCCGCCGTCAACAGCCTCCTGCTCGCCTCCGTGGCCGCCGTGATCGGCGTGATCGCCGCCACCGTCGTCGCCTACGGGCCCCGCGCCCGGCCGTCGCGCCTGGCCGCCGCGGCCGGGCGCGCGAGCGCGCTCGGCTACGCCGTCCCCGGCACGGTCGTGGCCGTCGCCGTCTACGTGCCGCTCGCCTGGCTCGACGCGCGGCTCGACGATCTGGCCGGCGTCGGGCTCCTGCTCACCGGCACCGCCGTCGGCCTGGTGCTCGCCTACCTGGTGCGCTTCCACGCGCTCGCCCTCTTCAGCGTGCAGGAGCGGATGGGGCGGATCTCTCCCTCGCTCGACGAGGCCGCGCGCAGCCTCGGCGCCGACCGCTCGCGGCTGCTCGCCGACGTGCACCTGCCGCTGCTGTGGCCGGGGATGGCGATCGCCGCGCTGCTCGTGTTCGTCGAGGTCGTCAAGGAGCTGCCGGCCACGGCGCTGCTGCGCCCCCTCGGTGGCGACACGCTGGCCATCGCGGTGTGGGAGGCGACGAAGGACTCGCGTTTCGACACCGCGGCGCTCCCGGCCCTGCTGATCGTCGCCGTCGGGCTCGTGCCGGTCGTGCTCGCGATCCGCCTCGCGCGCCGGACCACCGGCTGATCAAGTTCGGCCGACCGGCGGCGCTGAGCGTCAGGGCTTCGCTACCCTTCTGCGTCGCCCATGGCCGTCCCGAAGCAGAAGCAGTCGCACTCGCGCACCACGAAGCGCCGCTCGCAGCACAAGATCACCGCGCCGTCGGTGAACCTGTGCCCCCAGTGTCGCCAGCCTCGCCGGCCGCACCGGGTGTGCCCGCACTGCGGCAGCTACGGCGGCCGCGAGGTCGTCGACGTGTCGTCGCACGACCACGACCACGAGCACTAGCTCGGCAGCAGTGTCCGAGCCGGTCACGGTCGCGGTCGACGCGAACGGGGCCGACCGCGGTCCCGCCGAGGTGGCGCGCGGCGCCGCCCTCGCCGCGGCGACCGGCACGCGCGTGCTGCTGTTCGGCCCGGCGGCCGAGCTGGGCGCCGCGCCGGACGGCGTGGAGGTCGTCGACGCGCCGCTGTCGATCGCCAAGGCCGCCGACCCGGCGCGCGCGGTGCGCGGCAACCCGCAGGCCTCGATCGTCCTGGCCGTCGAGGCGGTGGCGGCGGGCCGCGCCGACGCGCTCGTCTCCGGGGGCTCGACCGGGACGGCGCTGGCGGCCTCGCTCTTCACCTTCAAGCGCGCGCGGGGCGTCCACCGCCCGGCGCTGGCCGTCCTGGTGCCGGTCCCGGGGTCGCCGTTCCTGTTGCTCGACGCGGGCGCCAACGTGGAGGTGCGCCCCGAGCACCTCGTGCAGTTCGCGCACATGGGCGCGGCGTTCATGGAGGTCGTGATGGGGGTCGAGCGCCCCCGCGTGGCACTGCTCTCCAACGGCGGGGAGCCGAGCAAGGGCCCTGAGGACGTGGTCGCCGCACACGCCGTGCTGCGCGACCACCCCGGCTTCGTCGGCAACGTCGAGGGCTTCGCGATCGGGTCCGGCGTGGCGGACGTGATCGTGGCCGACGGCTTCGCCGGCAACGTCGCGCTGAAGGTGATGGAGGGCACCTCGTCGGTGCTGCTGGGAGCGGTCCGGGGGGCGGCGACCTCGTCGCTGCGCGGCCGGCTGGGCGGGCTCCTGCTGCGCCCGGCGCTGCGCGAGCTGCGCGACGAGCTCGACCCGGAGATGGCCGGCGGCGCCGTGCTGCTTGGGCTGCGGCGGCTGGCCGTGGTGCCGCACGGATCGTTCGGCGAGCGGGGCTTCGCGCGCGCCATCGAGGTGGCCGCGCGCGGCGTGCGCGAGGACGTCGTGGGCCGTACGCACGAGCGGCTGGCGGCCGCGGGCGCCCTGCGGACGCCGTCCGAGAGGGCAGCTACCGTGCCCGACCAGCCATGACCCGAGAGGAAGTCCTCGAGCTGATCCGTGCGCATCTGGCCGACGAGCTGGAGCTCGATCCCGCGCGCATCGACGAGGGCACGCACTTCCGCAACGACCTCGACGCCGACTCGCTCGACCTCTACACGCTCGTGCAGGAGCTCGAGGACACGTACGGGGTCAAGATGTCCGACGAGGAGGCGGCGCGGATCCAGACCGTGGGCGCTGCGGTCGACTTCGTGCTCGCCCATCCGCCGTCCGCGCCTGCGGGCGGAGCCGCCGACCGCGAGCCGGGATCCTGACCTCTGCGCAAGCTGTACGAACTGGTGGAGCGGCTGCCGGACGACCTCGCGCGGCAGGCGGTCACGCACGCCTCGTGGGTGACCGAGCGCTCGGCCGGCTACGAGCGGCTCGCCTTCCTGGGCGACTCGGTGCTCAGCCTCGCGGTCAGCACGCATCTCTTCCCGCGGCTCGAGCGCCACGGCGCCGGCCGGCTCACGAAGGTCCGCGCGCAGGCGGTGTCCGGGCGCTCCTGCCGTGCCGTGGCCGAGCGGCTGGGGATCCCGGAGCGCCTGCGGACCGCGGCTCCCGCGGACGTGTCCGGCCCGGCGACCGACGCGCTGGCGCACACCGAGCGCGTCCTCGCCTCGGTGATCGAGGCGGTGATCGGCGCGTGCTACCTCGCCTACGGCTACGAGGAGACGGCCGATGCCGTGGTCGAGGCCTTCACGCCGGAGATCGAGCAGGCGCTCGACCGGCCGGCCGACTTCAAGTCCGCCCTTCAGGAGCGCCTGGCGCGGCGTGGCGCGGTGGTGGGCTACGAGGTGACCGCCGAGGAGGGCCCGCCGCACGACCGCCGCTTCGAGGTCGCCGCGGTGGTGGCGGGGGAGGAGCTGGCGCGCGGGAGCGGCCGCTCGAAGAAGGACGCCGAGCAGGCCGCCGCCGAGGCGGCGCTGGACTCGCTCCAGGGGTGAGCCCGTGCACCTGAGGTCGATCAGCCTCAAGGGCTTCAAGTCGTTCCCCGACCGCACGCGGCTCGAGTTCGCGCCCGGCGTGTCCGTCGTGGTCGGCCCCAACGGGTCGGGCAAGTCCAATATCACCGATGCCGTGCTGTGGGCGATGGGCGAGCAGTCGCCGCTGGCGGTCCGCGGGCAGTCGATGCAGGATGTGATCTTCGCGGGCGCCCACGGCGTGCAGGCGCGCGGCGAGGCGGAGGTCGAGGTGGTGCTCGACAACGAGGGCGGCGGGATCGACATCGAGGCGGGCGAGATCTCGATCCTGCGGCGGCTCAACCGGGCGGGGGAGGGCGAGTACCGGATCAACGGCGCGCGCTGCCGGCTCACCGACGTGCTCGAGCTGCTGTCCGACACGGGGCTCGGCAAGGAGATGCACTCGGTCGTCTCCCAGGGGCGGGTCGAGGCGATCGTGACCTCCAAGGCGCGCGACCGGCGGATGCTGATCGAGGAGGCCGCCGGGCTCGGCAAGCACCGCAAGCGCCGGCGCCGCGCGCAGCTCAAGCTGGCCCGCACGCAGGACAACCTGGACCGGGCGCTGGACGTGGAGCGCGAGGCGCGTACGCGGCTGCGGCCCCTGAAGCGCCAGGCCGAGGCGGCCGAGCTGCACGAGCGGCTCGAGCGGCAGACCGACGAGGCGCTGTGGGCGCTGGCGCGCGAGGACGTGCGGGTTGCTCGCGCCGGGCTGGCGGCGGCGGAGGCGGGCGTGGCGGCGGCGCGGGCGGCGGCGGCGGAGACCGAGGAGGAGCTGCGGGCGGTGGCGGCGCGGCGCGAGGCGGCCGAGGAGGCGCTGGCCTCCCGCGGCGAGGAGCGCGAGGCGCTCGCCAACCGGTTCTACGCCGCGCGGTCGGCGCGCGAGCGGATCGGCTTGCGCGAGGAGTCGGCGCGGCAGGCGGCGGTCGGGCTGTCGGACCGCCTGGACCGGCGGCGGGCGCTGCTGGCTTCGCTGGAGGGCGAGGGGGCGGCCGACACCGGGGACGAGGAGGCGGCCGAGCGGATCGCGGCGCTGGAGGCGGAGCTCGCCGAGCTGGCCTCGGATCGCCGGGCGCGCGTCGAGCGCGAGGTCGCGGCGCTCGAGGAGCGCCGCGCCGAGGCGGCGTCGAAGGTCGCGGCACTGGTGGAGGCGGCAGCGGCGGCTGCGGCCGCGCGCGGCGCGGCGGACGTCTCCGCGGAGACGTCGCGGCGCACGCGGCGCGAGGTCGAGTCTGCCGCCGAGGCCGCGCGCCGCGAGGCCGCCGCGGCCGGCGCCGAGCTGGCCAAGCTGAACCAGTTCCTGCGCTCGCACGCCGGCGCCCCGGGCGGCGCTCCCGCCCTCGCCGACGACGTCAGCGCCGACCCTGGCTACGAGCTCGCTCTCGCCGCAGCGCTCGGCCCACGGCTGCGCGCCGCGGTCGTGGCCGACCTGGCCGAGGGCGGCGCGCTGCTGGACCGCGCGGGGGGCGACGGGGGAGCGGCGCTGATCCTGCCCGACGGCTCGTCACCCGCCACCGCGGACGGTTCCCCGGCGGCGGGCGCCGCACCGCTCGCCGCCCACGTGCGCTCGGCCGGCGACGACCGGCTCGTCGCGGCGCTGCTCTCGTCAGTCTGGGTGGTCGAGTCGTTCGACGGGATCGACCCGTCGTTCGCCGGTGTCGCGGTGACCCGCGACGGGCGCGTGTGGTCACCGGCGACCCGCGAGCTGCGGCAGGTGCCGGCCGGCGGCGAGGACCGGGTGCTGGCCGAGCGGAACCGGCGCGATGCGCTCGTCGCGGCCGTCGAGCGCGCGGCACAGGCCGAGCACGCGGCGCTCGCGCGCGTCGAGGAGGCCTCCCGTGCCGTGGACGCCGCCGACGCCGCCCGCGACGACGCCGAGCGCGCGGCTCGGGCCGCCGCCCGCGAGCGCGACGAGGCGGTCGAGGCCGGGCGCCACGCGGCGTGGCTCATCGAGCAGCGCCGGACGGCGCCCGACGAGGGCCCCGGGGCCGAGCGGCGCGCCCAGCTCGACGCCGCGATCGCCAGCGAGCGGCGGCTCGTCGAGCGCGCCGAGCGCGAGCGCGCCCAGCGCGAGCGCCGGATCGCCGCCGAGCGCGAGCGGCTGGCGTGCGACGAGGCGCTCCAGCCTGCCGCCGAGCGGCTCGCCTCAGTGCTCGCGGAGGCCGGAGCGGCGGTCGCGGCCCGCCTCGAGGGCTTCGAGGCCGACCTGCGAGCCGACCGCGAGGCCGGCGAGCGCCTGGCCGGCGAGCTGCGGGCGTGCGCGGCGGCGGAGTCGCAGGTGCAGAGCCGCCTGAAGGAGCGCGGCGAGGAGGTCACGCGCGGCGAGGTGCGGGCCCAGCAGGCTCGCGACCGCGCCACGGACGCGGGCCGCGACCTCGCCCGCCTGGCCGAGAAGCTCGGCCTCGAGGCCCATCCCACCGAGGCCGCGCTGGCGGAGGGCGAGCGCGCCGACCTCGAGGGGCGGATCGAGCGCCTGCGCCGCCGGCGTGAGCAGCTCGGCCCCGTCAACCCGCTCGCCAAGCGCGAGTACGAGGAGGCGGTGGCGCACGTCGAGGAGCTCGAGAGCCAGCGCGAGGACCTCGAGACCGCGATGCGCGAGCTCGAGAGCCTGATCCGCGACACCGACCGCCGCATCCGCGAGGCGTTCGAGGAGACGTTCACGGCCGCGGCCAAGAACTTCGAGGAGGTCGCCGCGCAGCTCTTCCCGGGCGGCCGCGGGCGGCTGCGGCTCGTCCGCGAGGATGCCGGCCCGCGCCCCGTGCTCGGCGGCGGGGACGCCGAGGAGCCGCCCTCGCCCGAGGACGCCGAGCTCGAGGCGGAGGCCGAGGAGGAGGACGAGGACGAGCGCCTGGGCGTCGAGATCGAGATCACGCCCGCCGGCAAGGCCACCAAGCGGCTGACGCTCCTGTCCGGCGGCGAGAAGTCGATGACAGCGCTCGCCTTCCTGTTCGCCGTCTTCCTCGCCCGCCCGTGCCCGTTCTACATCCTCGACGAGGTCGAGGCCGCGCTCGACGACCTCAACATCGACCGCTTCCTCACCCTCCTGCGGAAGTGCTCCGACCGCGCCCAGTTCATCGTCGTCACGCACCAGAAGCGCACGATGGAGGCCGCCGACTGCCTCTACGGCGTCTCGATGGCCGGCAACGGCGTCTCGCGCGTCGTCTCCCGGCGGCTCCCTGCCGCCGAGCGCGCTGCCTGATCCGGGCGAACGTCAACGGCGGCATCGAGGGGAGGCCCGGAGTGTGTGCATTTCGTCGACCTCACGCCGGTGTCGCTCGAGCTGTGGACGTTATGCACCTCCGGTGATCATTTCGTCCACCTCGCGAGCGTTGGCGTCGCGAAGTCGACGAAATGCACACAGCGGCCGATCCCTCACCCTCCCTACCCAGCCGCAGTTGACGTTCGTCCAACCGGGCGTCGCGACCTATTGTCCAGCGCCATGCGCGTCTGCCTGATGATCGAAGGCCAGGAGGGCGTCACGTGGGACCAGTGGCGCGCCCTGGCGCAAGCCGCCGAGGCCCACGGCTTCGAGGCGCTCTTCCGCTCGGACCACTACGAGTCGCTCGAGGGCGTCCCCGGCCGTGGCTCGCTCGACGCGTGGAGCACGATCAACGCCCTCGCGGCGATCACGACCACGCTCCGGCTCGGCACGCTCGTCTCGCCCGCCACGTTCCGCCACCCGTCGATCCTCGCGCGCTCGGTGGTGACGGCTGACCACGTCTCCAACGGCCGCGTCGAGCTCGGACTCGGCGCGGGCTGGCACGAGGGAGAGCACCGCGCGTACGGCTTCCCGTTCGACACGCCGCGCGACCGCTTCGACCGCCTCGCCGAGCAGTTGGAGATCGTCCATCGCTCGTGGACCGAGGGGCCGTTCGACTTCCACGGCCGCTTCTACGACCTCGAGCACGCCGACCCGCTCCCCAAGCCGGTGCAGCAGCCGCACCCGACCCTGATCGCGGGCGGGAGGGCGAAGAGGCGCGGCGCGGCGCTGGCCGCACGCTGGGCCGACGAGTACAACACCGTCGGCGCGACCGCCGAGGAGTGCCGCGAGCTGCGCGAGCGGGTCGCCGCCGCGTGCGCCGAGATCGGCCGCGACCCGATCCCGCTCTCGCTCATGACCGGCTTCGCGCTCGCCGGCGACCACGCCGCCCGGCTCGGCCGCGATCCGTCGCCCGGCTGGCTCACCGGCACGCCCGGCGAGATCGCCGAGCAGCTGCAGGAGCTCGAGGCGGCCGGTGTGGAGCGCGTCATGCTCCAGCACCTGCTGCACGACGACCTCGACGCCGTCGAGCTGATCGGTCGCGAGGTGATCCCGGAGGTCCGCTAGCCTGCCCGCGTCGTGGCGCGCGACTGGCACCACCTGTTCATCACCCACGGCGAGACGGTGCCTCCCGACGCGCCCGATCCGGGGGAGGGAGACCGCCGGCGCGGCTTCTTCGGCCGCCTGCGCGAGTCCATGCGCAAGACGCGCGAGGCGCTGGCCGCCGAGGTGCAGGCGACGCTGTTCGAGGGCGACCTCGACGAGGCGACCTGGGAGCGGCTCGAGGAGGCGCTGATCTACGCCGACGTCGGCGCGCGCACGACCGCCCAGGTCGTCGAGCGGCTGGAGCGCGAGGCCGAGGCCGGCGACCTCGTCGGCGGCGAGGCCCTGACCCAGCGTCTCGCCGAGCTGCTCGCGGACCTCGCCCGCACGGGCGATGACACGATCGACATCCGCCCCGAGCCGACGGTCATCCTCGTCGTCGGCGTCAACGGCACCGGCAAGACGACGACGATCGGCAAGCTCGCCTGGCACCTGCGCCACACGCTCGGCCAGCGGGTCGTCGTCGGCGCGGCCGACACGTTCCGGGCGGCGGCCGTCGAGCAGCTCGAGCGCTGGGCCGAGCGCGCCGACGTCGAGCTGATCAAGGGGCCCGACGGGTCGGACCCCGGCGCCGTCGCGTTCGACGCCGTGGCCCGGGGGCGGGAGCGCGGCGCGGACGTCGTGATCATCGACACCGCCGGGCGCCTCCACACGCAGCACAACCTGATGGAGGAGCTGACCAAGGTCCGCCGGGTGATCACCAAGCAGATGCCCGACGCCCCGCACGAGACGCTGATGACGGTGGACGCCACCACGGGCCAGAACGGCGTCCGCCAGGCGAAGCTGTTCGGCGAGGCCGTCGACGTCAGCGGCATCGTGCTGACCAAGCTCGACGGCACCGCCAAGGGCGGCATCGCGCTCGCGATCGCCAACGAGCTCGGCATCCCGGTCAAGCTGATCGGCGTCGGGGAGCAGCTCGAGGACCTGCGGCCGTTCGACCCGGACGACTTCGCCCGGGCGCTGCTCACCGCGTGAGGCTGCTCGCCGTCCTCCTCGCGCTTGCCGCGCCCGCCCCCGCCGAGCGCCCGAAGGGCTTCGTCGAGCTCGACCAGGTCGACCCCACGATCCTCCAGGACATGCGGTACGCCGCCCGCTACAACTTCATCGGCCGGCGGATCGACGGCTACCGCGACCCCGTCTGCATCCTCCACCGCCGCGCCGCCCGCGCCCTTGAGCGCGCGCAGGCCGAGCTACGGCCCCGCGGCTACAGCCTCAAGGTCTACGACTGCTACCGGCCCCAGCGCGCCGTCGACCAGTTCGCCCGCTGGGCCGCCAACCCGGCCGACGACAAGATGAAGCGCGAGTTCTACCCGCACGTCGACAAGTCGCAGCTCTTCGACCGCGGCTACATCGCCCGCCGCTCCGGCCACAGCCGCGGCAGCACCGTCGACCTCACGCTCGTGCGTCTGCCGCCGAAGCCCCAGCCGCGCTGGACCCGCAGGCGCTTCGGCCTCGTCCGCTGCTACGCGCCCCGCGCACGGCGCTACCCCGACAACTCGGTGAACATGGGCACGGCGTACGACTGCTTCGACCCCCGCGCGCACACGCTCGACCCGCGCATCACGGGCCGCCCGCGCCGCAACCGGCTGCTGCTCAAGCGCACCCTCGGAGGGGCTGGTTTCGAGGACTACGCCAACGAGTGGTGGCACTTCACGCTCGCGAACGAGCGCTACCCAGCGACCTACTTCGACTTCCCCGTCGCCCGCCCTAGGTAGCATCGAGCCAGGAATGGAGCCCTGGCTGATCTGGCTGATCGCGGCGGTGATCTTCGGGGTGGGGGAGATCTTCACGCTGAGCTTCTTCCTCGCGCCGTTCGCCGGGGGAGCCGCGGTCGCCGCATTGGTGGCCGCCGCGGGTGGCGGCGCGATCGGGAGCGCGGCCGTGTTCCTGCTCGTGTCGCTCGTGCTCCTCGCCGGCCTGCGCCCGATCGCGACGCGTCATCTTCGCCAGCCGGGCCAGCTGCGCACCGGCACGGCCGCCCTCGTCGGTCGCACGGCGACGGTGGTGGAGCGCATCGCCAACGAGGAGGGCGTCGGCTGCGTGCGCATCGACGGCGAGGTGTGGACCGCGCGCGCCTACGACGACGACGCCGTCATCGAAGCGGGCAAGCGTGTGCAGGTGCTGGAGATCAGGGGCGCTACGGCGCTCGTGGCGGAATAGGAGGTAGTGCCCATGGAAGCCGGATTGATCGCCCTGATCGTCCTCGGAGTGTTCCTGTTCATCGTCGCCGCGGCCGGCGTGCGGATCGTGCCGCAGGCGCGCGCCGGGATCGTCGAGCGCCTCGGGCGCTACACGCGCACGCTGGACCCGGGGCTGACGCTGATCGTCCCGTTCGTCGACCGCGTCAAGCCGCTGATCGACCTGCGCGAGCAGGTGGTCTCGTTCCCGCCGCAGCCGGTGATCACCGAGGACAACCTCGTGGTCGGGATCGACACCGTCATCTACTTCACGGTCACCGATCCGAAGGCGGTCACCTACGAGGTGGCCAACCCGCTCCAGGCGATCGAGCAGCTCACGGTGACCACGCTGCGCAACGTGATCGGCGGCCTGACGCTCGAGGAGACGCTGACGTCGCGCGACAACGTGAACTCGCAGCTGCGGGTGGTGCTCGACGAGGCGACCGGCAAGTGGGGGATCCGCGTCAACCGCGTCGAGCTCAAGTCGGTCGAGCCGCCGCGCACGGTCCAGGAGGCGATGGAGAAGCAGATGCGCGCCGAGCGCGATCGGCGCGCCACGATCCTCACGGCCGAGGGCAGCAGGCAGTCGCAGATCCTCACCGCCGAGGGCGAGAAGCAGTCGGCGGTGCTCAAGGCCGAGGGCGCCCGCACGGCCGCGATCCTGCGTGCCGAGGGGGAGGCGAAGGCGATCGAGACGGTCTTCCAGGCCATCCACGACGGGGCGCCCGACGAGCGACTGCTGTCCTACCAGTACCTGCAGATGCTCCCCCAGCTCGCGCAAGGTGAGGCGAACAAGATCTTCGTCATCCCCAGCGAGTTCACGCAGGCCCTCGGGAACCTGGGGGCGCAGATCGGCGGCGCGCTGGAGTCTGCGCCGCGCCCGCGGCCGCGTCCGGAGGCGCGTCAGGAGGCCGACGAGGCCCGCGAGGCCGCGGCGGCGGACGCCGCGGAGGCCGCGGAGGCCGCGCGCGAGGCCGCCGAGGCGGCGACCAGCGCCCAGACCCCTGGTCCTCCGCGGGAGCTGCCGCCTAGCCCCTGATGCGGTTGGCGGCGTCGAGGGCCGCGACCTTGTAGGACTCGGCGAAGGTCGGGTAGTTGAAGACGGCGGTGACGAGGAAGTCGATCGTCGAGGCGCCGCCCATCACGGCCTGCCCGATGTGCACGAGGTCGGTGGCGCCGGTGCCGATGACGTGGACGCCGAGCAGCGTGCGGTCCTCGGTCGAGACGAGCAGCTTGAGCATGCCGTCCTCGTCGCCGCTCATCAGCCCGCGCGCGAGCTCGCTCCAGCGGGCCACGCCGGTCACGTAGGGCACGGCCTCGTCGGTCAGCTGCTCCTCGGTGCGGCCGACCATGGCGATCTCAGGGATCGCGTAGACGCCGGTGGGAACGAGCTCGGGGAGCGTCTGCACGGCCTCGCCGAACGCGTGCAGGGTGGCGATGCGGCCCTGCTCCATGGCCGTCGCGGCCAGCCCGCCGCCGGCCACGTCGCCGACCGCGAAGATGTGCGGGACGCCGGTGCGGTGCGCGTCGTCGACGGGGATGCGCCCGCGGGAGTCGGCCTCCAGGCCGGCCTTGTCGAGGCGCAGGTGCGTCGTGTCGCCCTGGCGACCCACCGCGTAGAGCACGGTCTCGGCGACGAGCTCCTTGCCCGACTCCAGGAGCACGCGCGGGCCGCGCGCGTCGACGTCGAGGTCCACGGCGGCGACCGACTCGCGCAGCCGGAACGTGACGTTGTTCCGTCGCAGCAGGTACTGGAACGCCTCGCCGATCTCGACGTCGAGGAAGTTGAGCACGCGGTCGCGCTTGTCGATCACGGTGACCTTCGTCCCGAGCGCGCCGAACATCGACGCGTACTCGACGCCGATCACGCCGGCGCCGACCACGATCATGGACCGCGGCACGTGGTGCTCGAGCTTGAGCAGGCCGTCCGAGTCGATCACCGTGCAGTCGTCGAACTCGACGGACTTCGGCCGCGCCGGATGGGTGCCCGAGGCGATCACGATCCGGTGGGCCCGGATCGGCTCGTCGTCGCCCTCCATCTTCACGGTGTTGGCGTCGACGAAGTACGCCTGGCCGGGGAGCAGGCCGACCCGGTTGCGCCGGAACTGCTCGCGCACCACGGCGGTCTCGGCGGCCACGACGCGCGCGGTGCGGTCCATCAGCTGCTGGAGCACCGCCTCCTCGGACTCCTCGATGCGGGTCGGGTCGAGCACGTCGAGCGGGCGCTGGGCGAGCTGCTCGAGCACCGCCTCGCGCAGGGTCTTGGACGGGATCGTGCCCGTGTGGATGGAGACGCCGCCGAGGCGCTCCTTGCGCTCGGCGACGGCAACGCGCTTGCCGAGCTTGGCGGCCTGGATGGCGGCCTTCTGGCCGCTCGGCCCGGATCCGATGACGAGCAGGTCGAGCTCCACGGAGCGCACGGTAACCGAATGCGGCTTACTCGCACTCGCAAGCTCGCGCGAGCGCCTTAGCATGGGGGGTGTGTTTGATTCTTTGTCAGAGAAGCTCCAGGGCACGTTGGCGGGTGTCCGCCAGCGCGGCGCGCTGACGGAGGACGACATCAACGCCGCGCTGCGCGAGATCCGGCTCGCCCTGCTCGAGGCCGACGTCAACTTCAAGGTCGTCAAGCAGTTCACGTCGACGGTCAAGGAGCGCGCCCTCGGGGCCGACGTCGCCAAGCAGCTCAACCCCGGCCAGCAGGTCGTCAAGATCGTCAACGAGGAGCTCACGAGCCTGATGGGCGGGGCGTCCGCCGGGCTGACCTTCTCGCCGCGGCCGCCCACCGTGATCCTCATGGCCGGCCTCCAAGGCTCGGGCAAGACGACCGCCACCGCCAAGCTGGCCAAGCAGCTGCGCGAGCAGAACGGCTCGTCGGTGGCGGTCGCGGCGTGCGACGTCTACCGCCCCGCCGCGGTCGAGCAGCTCGTCAAGGTCGGCACCCAGGCCGGGGCCACGGTCTACGAGCAGGGCACCGACCGCGACCCGGTCGACATCGCCGGCTGGGCGCTCGACCAGGCGACGCGCGACGGCAAGGACGTGCTGATCGTCGACACGTCGGGCCGCCTGCACGTCGACGAGGCGCTGATGGACGAGCTGGCCCGGATCAAGAAGCGGGTGCGGCCGCACGCGGTGCTGCTCGTGGTCGACGCGATGACCGGCCAGGACGCCGTCAACGTCGCCGAGCAGTTCGCGGAGGTCGCGCAGTTCGATGGCGTGGTCCTCACCAAGCTCGACGGCGACGCCCGCGGTGGCGCCGCCCTGTCGGTCAAGGCGGTCACCGGCAAGCCGATCATGTACGCCTCCACCGGGGAGAAGCTCGGCGACTTCGAGCGCTTCCACCCCGACCGCATGGCCCAGCGGATCCTGGGGATGGGGGACGTCCTCTCCTTCATCGAGAAGGCCGAGCAGTCGGTCGACGAGGACGAGGCCAAGGAGCTCGAGCGCAAGCTCCGCAAGAACCAGTTCACGCTCGAGGACTTCCTCGACCAGCTCAAGCGGATCCGCAAGATGGGCCCGCTGACCTCGATCCTGGGGATGATCCCGGGGCTCGCCGGCCACCAGCTCTCCAAGCTCCAGGTCGATGACCGCGAGCTCGACCGCGTCGAGGCGATCATCCTCTCGATGACGCCCTACGAGCGCCGCCACCCCGAGTCGATCAAGGGCTCGCGGCGGCTGCGGATCGCGAAGGGGAGCGGGACCACGGTCCAGCAGGTCAACCAGCTCGTGAAGCAGTTCGGCGAGATGCGCAAGATGATGCGCGGCCTCCAGTCGGGGCGCATGCCCGACCTCGGCCAGCTCATGAAGCAGCGCTAGGGGGTGCCCAACGGGGCATCGCTCCACACGGAATGGCCCGTTGGGCGGGGCCCCCGTCTGTTCCCGCTATCCTGCGGCGCCGAAATGGCAGTCAACATGCGACTCACCCGCGTCGGCGGGAAGAAGGATCCGGTCTGGCGCGTCGTCGTCGCCGACTCCCGCTCCCCCCGCGACGGGCGCTTCATCGAGACGGTCGGCCGCTACAACGCGCAGACCGACCCGTCGACCGTGGTCCTCGACGAGGAGCGGGTCCGCCATTGGCTCGATCGCGGCGCGCAGCCCAGCGACACCGTCAAGAAGCTCCTGAAGATCCAGGGCATCGCCCGGTAACGCTCCATGCGCGAGCTGCTCGTGTATCTGGCCCGGCAGCTGGTCGACGAGCCCGAGAAGGTCGCGGTCGAGGAGTTCGAGGAGGACGACGGCACGCTCGTGCTCGAGCTGTCGGTGGGCGACGATGACTACGGCAAGATCATCGGGCGGGGCGGACGCACCGCGCAGGCGCTCCGCACCCTCGTCAAGGCCGCAGCGGTCAAGGACAACCGCCGCGTCCTCGTCGACATCGTCGAGTGAGCTCGTCCCGGCCGGGGCCGTCGGCCGGCCGCACGGGCTCGACGGCTCGTTCCACGTGTTGCGTCCCGGCACGCTCGTCCTCGGCGCGACCGTGAGCGTCGCCGGCCGGTCCTACACGATCGAACGCCTCGCGGGGACTCCCCAGCGTCCGATCGTGCGCCTCTCCGGATGCGCGTCGCGCGACGACGCGCAGGCGCTGGGCGGAGCCGACCTCCTCGTGCCCGCGGTACTCGAGGAGGGCGAGTTCTGGGCCAGCGACCTCGAGGGCTGCACGGTCGTCGACGGCGCGCGCGAGGTCGGGGTCGTGACCCGCATGGTCGCGCTCCCCTCCTGCGAGGCGCTCGAGGTGGGGGAGCTGCTGATCCCGATGGTCCGCGACGCGATCCGCTCGATCGACGTCGAGGCCCGCCGCATCGACGTGGACATGGAGTTCCTCGGATGAGCCGGCTCGTCGAGCTGCCGGCGCCGGAGGATCTCGCCGCGGCCGAGCGGGCCGTGCGCGCCGTGCTCGCGCCGACCCCGGTGGTCGAGGCGCTCGGCATGTGGCTGAAGGTGGAGACCGTGCAGCCGACCGGCTCGTTCAAGGTGCGCGGCGGGGTGGCGGCGATGGCCGCCGTGCCGGCGGGTCGCCGCGTGGTCACCGCCTCGGCGGGCAACCACGGCCTCGGGATCGCGTACGCCGCCGCGCAGCTGCGGCGCGCGGCGACCGTCGTCGTGCCCGAGTGCGCGTCGACGGCGAAGGTGGAGCGGCTGCGCTCGTACCCGGTCGATCTGGTGCTGGCCGGCGACGGCTACGACGCCGCCGAGGAGCACGCCCTCGGGCTCGAGGGCGAGTACGTCTCCCCCTACAACGACCCGCGCGTGATCGCCGGGCAGCGGACCGTGGGGGTGGAGCTGGGGGAGCAGCTGTCCGGGCCGCTGACGGTCGCCGTGCCGGTCGGCGGCGGCGGGCTGCTGGCGGGCGTGGCGCTGTGGGCGGCGGCCGCCCGCGACGACGTGCGGGTGGTCGGCGTGGAGGTGGAGGCCTCGCGGGCCGTGAGCGCCGCCGTCGAGGCCGGGCGGGTGGTCGAGGCCGAGCTGCGCCCGACGCTGGCCGACGGCATGGCCGGGGGGCTCGAGCCGGGCAGCGTGACCGTCGACATCGCCGCCCGCCACGTCGACGCGTTCGTCGCCGTGGAGGAGGCCGAGCTGCGCGCCGCCATGCGCGCGCTCGCCCTGGACGCCGGGCTGGTCGCCGAGGGCGCCGGCGCGGCCGCGACGGCCGCGGTGCTCTCCGGCCGGGTGGCCGACGAGCGGCCGGGCGCCCGCGTCGTCGCGATCGTCAGCGGCCGCAACATCGCGCGCGACGTGCTGCTCGACGTGTTGTCGTGAACCTCGACGTCTTCACCCTGTTCCCGCCCTGGTTCGAGTGGTTCCGCACCCAGCGCCATGTTGCGAACGCGCTCGCCCTCGGCCACACGCTGGAGACGATCGACCCGCGGGGGTCGACCCCCTTGAAGTGGGGCCAGGTCGACGACACGCCGTTCGGCGGCGGGGCGGGGATGGTGCTGCGGGTCGACGTGATGGAGGCCGCGCTGCGCGCGCGCTACGGAGTCGATCCGGTCGAGCTGCGGTCGTCGCGGCGGGTGATCGCGCTGGCCCCGGGAGGCCGGCTGCTCGACGACGCGCTGGCGGGAGAGCTCGCCAGGGAGCCGGATCTGACGCTGCTGTGCGGTCGCTACGAGGGCTTCGACGAGCGGATCCTGGAGCACTTCGTCACCGACCAGGTGTCGATCGGGCGCTACGTCCTGGCCGGCGGCGAGCTGGCCGCGATGGTGGTCGCCGACACCGTGTTCCGCAAGCTCCCGGGGGTCCTGGGCAAGGACGAGTCGGCGCTCGAGGAGTCGTTCTCACCGGCGCTCGGCGGCGCTCCCGAGTACCCGCACTACACGCGACCGGCCGAGTGGCGCGGGTGGACCGTGCCCGATGTCCTGCTCTCCGGCCATCATGAGCGCGTGGAGGCCTGGCGCCGAGAGCAGAGCCGCCGCCGTTCGCTACCATGATTCGCCCGCGTGCCGCCGCCCTTTCTCCCGTCTGGCGCCGCGGTCTTTCTTTGCCATGAGCACCGTGATCGACAGCCTCGAGCGTCAGCAGCTTCGCCGCGTCCCCGACTTTCAGGCGGGTGACCGCGTAAGGGTCCACTTCCAGGTCGTCGAGGGCAACCGGCGACGCACGCAGGTGTTCGAGGGCGTCGTGATCAAGCGCCAGGGCGAGGGCGTGCGCGAGACCTTCACGGTCCGCAAGAACTCGTTCGGCGTCGGCGTCGAGCGCACGTTCCCGGTCCACTCCCCGAAGATCGAGCGGATCGAGGTCGCCGCCCGCGGTGACGTGCGGCGCGCCAAGCTCTACTACCTGCGCGGTCGCGTCGGCAAGCGCGCCCGGGTGCGCGAGCGTCGCTATGTCGGGCCCGAGACTGCCGTGGAGGCCGGGCTGCTCCACGATCCCGCGGCCGAGGCCGCCGCGGCGGCCGACGCGGAGGTGCCGGGCGACGCGATCGACGAGCAGGCGCTCGCCGACGCTCCGGCCGAGGGGGAGGAGATCGCCCTTGCCGACGAGACCGTCGCGGCCGAGGACATCGTCGCGGGGGACGAGGCGGCTGCGGCCGACGAGCCCGCCGAGGAGTCCGCTGCGGCCGACGAGACGGCAGAGGTCGAGGCGTCCGCTGACGCCGAGGCAGCCGCCGCGGCCGACGAGTCCAAGTAGGCGCGGTGGCGGCCAAGACGTCGTCGGCGTCGGGCTCGCTGCTCGAGCTGGTCCTCATCGTCGCCGTCGCGCTCGGACTTGCGCTCGGCATCCAGGCGTTCCTGGTCAAGCCGTACCGGATTCCGAGCGAGTCGATGGTGCCGACGCTCGAGATCGGCCAGCGCGTGCTGGTCAACCGGCTCGACGGCCGCTTCGGGACGCCCGAGGTCGGCGACGTGGTCGTGTTCCACCCGCCGGTCGGCGCCGAGCCCAACGTCGAGCCCGACTGCGGCGCCGCGCCGCCCGAGGGTCAGGTGTGCGGCCGGCCGAGCGCCGAGCGGTCCGAGGACAACTTCATCAAGCGCGTCGTCGCGGGGCCGGGGGACCGGATCCGGCTCGACGAGGGGCACGTGATCCTCAACGGCAGGCGCCAGGAAGAGTCGTTCGCCCTGCCCTGCGGAGGCGGCGAGGGATGCACGTTTCCTCGCGAATTCACCGTTCCCGCCGGTCACTACTTCATGATGGGCGACAACCGTGGCTCTTCGGAAGACAGCCGCTTCTGGGGACCCGTCCCCGAGGACTGGATCATCGGCGAGGCTTTCGCCACCTACTGGCCACCCAAGCGGATCGGCCTCCTCTAAGAAGCGCCGCCGCACGTCGGGGAGCCGGCTCTTCGGGTTCGACCGCCGGCTGGGCGTGCGGTTCGTCGCGGGGTCGGACGAGGCGGGGCGCGGGTGCCTGGCGGGGCCGCTGGTCGCCGCCGCCGTGCTCTTCGACTACGAGCGGCTGACACTGGCCGACCTTCGCGCGCTGTCGGCGCTGAACGACTCCAAGCAGCACAACGCCGAGATGCGCGAGCAGCTGTACCCGCGGGTGCTGCGGATCGCCACCCGCGTGGCGGTCACGTCGCGCTGCGTGCGCGGGATCGACGAGCGCGGCCTGCACAAGACGAACCTCGCCGCGCTGTCGGACGTGCTGCGCCGCGTGGGCCGGGACGGCTGCCTCTGCCTGTCCGACGGCTTCCCCGTGCCGCCGACGGGGTTCGACCAGCGCGCGGTCGTGGGCGGGGACGCCACCAGCGCCGCGATCGCCGCCGCGTCCGTGATCGCCAAGGTCACGCGAGACCGCTTCATGCAGCGGATGGAGGAGCGCTACCCCGGCTGGGAGTTCGCCGCCCACGTCGGCTACTCGACGCCCGAGCACCGGGCGGCGATCGAGCGCCTCGGCGTCTCGCCCCTCCACCGGCTCTCGTTCCAGTCGATGGCGTACCAGCAGCTCGCGCTGTAGCTCCCGGTTCGTTGCGCCTCGTTGCGCCGGCGAACGTCAACTGCGGCATTGAGGGGAAGCCCGGGAGGGTGCATTTCGTCGACCTCAAGGCGTTCCGGCCCGCGAGGTCGACGTTGTGCACCTATAGGGTGCATTTCGTCGACGTCACGCGCACGGCCGTCGTGAGGTCGACGTTATGCACCCTGATCGCGGCCGATCCCCCACCCTCCCTACCCAGCCGCAGTTGACGTTCGTCGGACGCGCGGCACGAAATCGGCACACATTCGTGACACCTAGGCGGTGATCCGTTCAGCGGGCGGCCGTACGGTCGCTCGCGTGATCTCAGCGGACCGCACCAAGGAGCTCGGCCGCCGCGGCGAGGACCTCGCCGCCGAGCACTTCTCGCGGCTCGGCTACCGCGTGCTCGCCCGCAACCACCGGACGCGGTTCGGGGAGCTCGACCTCGTGCTCGCCGACGAGGAGGGCGCGACGATCGTCTTCTGCGAGGTCAAGGCGCGCCGGCTCGGGTCGGGCGCGCCGTTCGAGAACCTGCACGAGCGCAAGCAACGCCAGGTGCGCACGATGGCCGCCGCGTGGCTCAGCCAGGTCAAGGACCGGCCGTTCGGTGCCGAGCTGCGGTTCGACGCGGTGGGGGTGACGCTCGACGATCGGGGAGAGCTCGTGCGCCTGGACCACGTCGAGAGCGCCTTCTGATGCCGGGCGCGCCGTGATCGCCCGTGTCATCACGTTCGCGATCGACGGCGTCGAGTCGCGGCGCGTCTGGGTCGAGGCCGACATCCGCGGCGGCTTGCCGGCCTTCGCGATCGTCGGGCTGGCCGACAAGGCGGTGCGCGAGGCGCGCGAGCGCGTGCGCTCGGCGATCACGAACTCCGGCCACGAGTTCCCGCAGAAGCGCATCACCGTCAACCTGGCGCCCGCCTACCTGCGCAAGGTCGGCCCGGGGTTCGACCTGCCGATGGCGGTCGCCATCCTCGTCGCCTCCGAGCAGCTCGCCCGCGAGGCGGTCGCCGACTGCGCGATCGTCGGGGAGCTGTCGCTGTCCGGCGACGTGCGCCCGATCCGTGGCGCGCTGGCGATCGCCGAGGGCGTGCGCCGCCATCTCCTCTCCCGGCTCGTCCTCCCCCGCGGCCGCGCGCGCGAGGCGGCCCTGGTGCCGGGCGTCGCCGTGCTCGGGATCGACACCCTGACCGAGGCGGTCGATGTGCTCGCGGGCCGCGCCGAGCCGTCGCCGCCTCCCGACCCGCCGCCGGAGGCGGAAGGCGATCCGCTGCTCGACCTCGCCGACGTCCGCGGCCAGAACGCGCTGATCCCGGCGCTGGAGGTCGCCGCGGCGGGCGGCCACAACCTCTACCTGCACGGCCCGCCGGGGACCGGCAAGACGATGCTGGCCCGGCGCCTGCCGTCGATCCTGCCCCCGATGGGCTCGGCCGAGGCCATCGACGTCACCCGCATCCACTCGGTGGCCGGGCTGCACGGGGGAGGGGGCCTGGTGTTCGAGCGGCCGTTCCGGGCTCCCCACCACACGGTGTCGTCCTCTGGGCTGGTGGGCGGCGGCTCGCACCCGCAGCCGGGCGAGGCGACGCTCGCCCACCACGGCGTGCTGTTCCTCGACGAGCTGTCGGAGTTCGTGCGCTCGAGCCTGGAGGCGCTCCGGCAGCCGCTCGAGGACGGGCGGGTGACGATCGTGCGCGGCCAGCAGGTCGTGGTCTTCCCGACCCGCTTCATGCTGGTCGCCGCCTCGAACCCGTGCCCGTGCGGGATGGGCGACGAGTCGTGCCGGTGCACGGCGGCGGACCTCGCCCGCCACCAGCGCCGGCTGTCCGGTCCGCTGCTCGACCGCATCGACGTGCTCGTCCCGGTCGGCCGCCCGCCCGCCGAGGCGCTGCGGTCCGAGACCGCACCCGCGTCGGCGGTCGTCCGCGCCCGCGTGATCGAGGCCCGCGAGCGCCAGGCCCGCCGCCTCGCCGCCTACGGGCTGACGTGCAACGCCGAGATGACACCGCGCGTGATGCGCGAGACCGCCGCGCCCGAGGCCGACGCGCTGCGCCTGCTCTACGACCTCCACGACCGCCACCGGCTCAGCGCCCGCGGCCACGGCCGCGTCCTTCGCGTCGCCCGCACCGTCGCCGACCTCGAGGGCAGCGACGCCGTCGGGCCCGACCACGTCCACATCGCGGCCGGCCTGCGCCTCGAGCAGCCGGCCCTGGCCACGGCCGCATGAGCGCGTGCGACGACTGCCTGCGGCGCGCGGATCTCATCGCCGCGCTGGCCGGCTGGCTCGACGTCGAGTGGCGCAAGCGGGAGGCGCCGTCGCGGGTCCTGGCGCTGGCCGACGAGGTGCTGCTCGACGCGAGCGGCGATCACGGGGTGCGGCGGCGCTACGACGACTTCGACCCCGCCGCCGCGCACGATCGGCTGCACGAGTGCGGGCTGCTGGCCGTGTGCCGGTGCGAGGCCGCCTACCCCGCTCCGCTGCGCGATCTCGCCGATCCCCCGGCCGTGCTGCACGTGGCGGGGGACCTCGGGTGCGTGGCGCTCGGCGACGCGGTGGCCGTCGTCGGCGCGCGGCGGGCGACGGACTACGGGCTCGCGGTCGCGCGAGACCTCGGGCGCGGGCTGTCGGCGGCGGCCGTCAGCGTCGTCTCCGGACTCGCCCTCGGGGTCGACTCGGCGGCCCACGCCGGCGCCCTCGAAGGCGTGGCGCCGCCGGTGGCCGTTCTGGCCGGCGGCGCCGAGCGCCCCTATCCCGCCTCCAAGCGCCACCTCCACGCCGCGGTCCGGGCGGCAGGCGCCGTGGTGTCGGAGATGCCGCCCGGCCTCGGGGTCCACCGCTGGGCCTTCATCGCCCGCAACCGGCTGATCGCCGCGCTGGCGCAAGTGGTCGTGGTCGTCGAGGCGACCGAGCGCTCCGGCTCGCTCACGACCGCCGATCTGGCCGCCGAGCTCGGCAGGACCGTCGCCGCCGTGCCGGGCCGGGTCACGTGCGCGGGCGCCGCCGGCACCAACGGCCTCATCCGGGACGGCGCCGTCCTCGCTCGCGGCATCACCGACGTGCTCGATGCCCTCGCCGAGATCACCGGAGCGACCTACTCCACAGGCCCCGCCGCCGGCCCGGACCTCGAGCCCCAGCTCCGCCAGCTGCTCGAGGCCATCGGCGCCGGCCACTCCACGCTCCCGATGCTGGCGGCGACCGGCCTCGAGGCCCGAGCCGTCCTCGCCGGCCTTGGCGAGCTCGAGGCCCTCGGCCTCGTCCGCCGGGGCTTCGGCGGCCGCTACCAGGTGGCGCTGTGACG
>DASTIC010000068.1:0-42922 GCA_035717845.1 Solirubrobacteraceae bacterium | reverse complement strand
GCGATCATCACGGCCTCCAACGCGATGGAGTACGCGTACGAGGGCGAGCAGCTGAAGGGGCGCGGCCGCCCGTCGGTGTTCACCGAGGCGGTCGTCGAGGGGCTGCGCACCGGCGAGGCTGACCTCGACCAGGACCAGCGCGTCTCGATCGACGACCTCTACCGGTACGTGTACGACCGGGTGCGCGAGCGCACCCCGAGTCAGACGCCGAGCATCAAGAGCGACCTGGAGGGCCCGCTGTACCTCGCCCGCAGCACGTACCGGCGCCCGGTCGAGCCGGCGCAGCTCGACCCGGAGCTGCTCGCGCGGACGGAGGACCGCTACGCCGGGATCCGCGAGGGCGCCGTGCAGGAACTGGCGGCGCTGCTCGCCGCCGGGCCGTCGGTCGCGCTGGCGGCCCGCCATGCGCTGTTGCGCATGACCTCCGACGACAGCCGGCGGGTCTCGGCCCGGGCGCAGGCCGCGCTCGAGGCCGCGGAGGACGCCGAGCGAGCGGCCGGCGAGGCCGTGGAGGGGCCGTTGGCCGAGGGCGACGAGGCCGCGAAGCGGCCGCACGCCGACGCCGCGAAGCGGCCGCCCGCCGACGCCGCCGAGCCCCCCGTCGCCGCGCCGCCCCCGGCCGTGCCGCCCGAGGCCCGTCTCGTCGCGCCGCCCGCCCGCCGCGGACCCCGGCGCGTGATCGCCGCCGGCGCTGCGCTGGCGGTGATCGCCCTCGCCGTCGTCCTCGTGCTGATCGTCGGCGGGGACGACGGCGGCGGGGGCGACGGCGGCGAGAGCCCGATTCCGGCGGGCAACCTCACGACGAACCCGTCCTTCGAAAGCGACACGGCGGGATGGGACGTCTCGACCGCAACCATCACTACCGATCGCGCCCCGGACGCGCCCGACGGCGAGCGTGTCGTCCGCGTCCGTGCGCTGACCCCGGGCGGCGACTTCGCGATCGACGACTCGCCCGACACGATCCAGAGCTCCGTCGCGGGCCGCCGGTACACGGCGGCGGCGTGGGTGAAGGCGACGGAGTCGACGAACGGGGAGCTCATCTGCATCGGCCTCCGCGAGCGAGCGGGCAGCGATGGCGAGCCGGTGAGCGACTCCTACGCCGCCGGCATCGCGACGGTCGGCGAGTTCCGGGAGGTCGGCACCTTCCTCGTCGCCGAGGGCACGGGGAACCGGATCAGTGTCCACGTGTTCATGGACCGAGAGGAAGGCGGCGAAGGCGACGCGTTCCTGGCCGACGCGATCTCGATCGCCGAACGGCCTGGAGGGGGCACGTCCGGCGGCGGTTGCTGAGCCGCCCGCAAAGAAGGCGGCGTCGCGGCGCTCGCTTTCGCTCAGGGGGATTATCCCTTGACGATACGTACCCACGCCGGGAATCGAGCGCGAGGCGGTCCTCGACGCGATGGCCCGCGTCTGGACAGCGTTGCTCACGTCGAGTGCGGCGCGGTGAGCAGTTGTCGCGCAGCGGCGGCGACGTCGCGCTCCAGCCAGCGGGGCATCGCCGCCTTGTAAGCGTGGCGTCGCACGGCGCCGTACGGGAGGTCGACGGTCGCGCGGAGGACGGCGTCCAGTGCGCGGGCGTCGGCGCGGCCGTGGAGGGCGCGGGCGACACGGCGTGGTGTCGCGACGGCGAGCGCTCGGAATCAGGGACGCGAACCCGTGGCCATTCGGATTACGATCCCGCAGGCCGAGTCGACGTGAAACGTCAGGTACGGGGGGTGAGACGACCGTCGCGCGCCAGCAGCCACGACGCCGGCTTGGCGCACCACAGCGCCCGGCGCAGCCAGCCTCCGGAAAGGCGATCGACGCGCGGCGACCATGACCGTGGCGCGCGGGTCGCCGCGTCGTCCGATCTCGTCGTGCCGGGTAGTGGCCCGGACCTCTTCAGGTCGGCTCCAGCGACCACCGAGTGCGGCCATCTGTCCAGCGCCCGAATCTGTGGTTAGTTCTCTCTAGGACGCCCGTTCGAGCACGACGACGGGGATCTCGCGGTCGGTCTTGCGCTGGTAGCTGTCGTAGGCTGGCCAGTGGCTCGTCATCTCCCGCCACATCTCCGGCTTCTCGTCCGGTGTGGCCGTCCGGGCGCGGGCCCGGAAGCGGTCGCCGAGGACCTGGACGTCCACGTCGGGGCGCTGCTCGAGGTTGCGGAACCAGGCGGGCGGCTCGGGGGAGCCGCCGTTGGAGGCGACGATGAGGTAGTCGTCGCCGCTGCGGCCGTAGATCAGCGGCGTGGTGCGCTCTTCGCCGGAGCGGTGCCCGGTGGTGGTGAGGAGCAGGATCGAGCTGCCCTGGCGCCAATCGTGGCCGAGCTCGCCGTCCGTCTCGCGGTAGCGGCGCACATGCTCGTCGCCGTAGAGGTGGGATGCGTCCTGGCGGGCCATGGTTGGATGCTTACCCGACGTGGCGGTACCTCGAATCGAGACGGAGGGCGTGGCCGTCGCGCGCGGCGGCCGCGAGATCCTCTACGGCATCGACCTCCGGGTCCAGGCGGGCCAGGTCGTCGCCGTGGCCGGGCCGTCCGGGGTCGGCAAGTCGAGCCTGCTGCGCTGCCTGGTCCGTCTCGACGAGCCGGCGGCCGGCCGCGTGCTGGTCGACGGGACCGACGCCGCGGCGCTCGACCCGTGCGTCCTGCGGCGGCGGATCGGCCTCGTGGCGCAGGCGCCGGCGATGCTCCCCGGCGACGTGCGCGCCAATCTCGCCTACGGCCTCGAGGCGCCGCGGGAGGCCGAGCTGCGCGAGGCGCTGGCGGCGACCGGGCTGGCGCCGGAGCTCCTCGATCGCGACGCGCGCGAGCTCTCCGGCGGCGAGGCTGCGCGTGTGGCGGTCGCGCGGGCGCTGACCCGGGATCCCGGGGCGCTGCTGCTCGACGAGCCGACCGCGGCGCTCGACCGCGACTCCGCAGCGGCGGTCGAGACGCTCGTGCGCGAGCTGGCTGAGCGAGGCCTCGGCGTCCTCGTCGTCACCCACGACGACGCGCAGGCCGAGCGGCTCGCGGACGAGCGCATCGAGGTGCGGCGACCGTGACCCAGGTGACCGTGGCGACCAGCCTGGTCGTGCTCGCGATCGCGCTCTCGCGGATCGGGCGCCTAGGGGTCGGGCGGGAGCTGGTCGTCGCGGCGCTCCGGGCGGCGGTGCAGCTGGCGGCCGTCGGCGTGCTGATCGCGCTCGTGTTCGAGCATGCAGGGCTGGCCGCCGCCTTCGTCGCGCTCATGCTCTCGACGGCCACGTTCACGGCGGGGCGGCGCCTCGAGCGCGTGCCGGACGCGACGCTGCGGGCCGGCGCCGCCATCGCGGCCGGCGCCGCCACCGGGCTCGTGCCCCTGCTCGCGACCGGGGCCTTCGACACGACGCCGCGCGAGCTCGTCCCAGTGGCGGGGATCCTGATCGGCGGCGCGATGGTCGCCACATCGGTCACCGGCCGGCGGCTGGCGGAGCAGGTGGCCGACGACCTCGCGGTCATCGAGGTGCGGCTCACGCTCGGCGTGCCGGCGCGCGAGGCGCTCGCCCCCGCCGTCCGGCGCGCGGCGGTCACCGGGCTCATCCCCGCCATCGACCAGACCAAGAACGCCGGTCTAGTGACGCTCCCCGGCACCTTCGTCGGCCTCGTCCTCGGCGGCGCCAGCCCCGCCGAGGCCGCCCGCGTGCAGCTCGTCGTCCTGCTCACCCTGCTCGCGGTGCAGGTCGTCGCCGCCCTGGCGGTGGCCCGGCTCGTGGTGGCCGGGCTCACCGCTCCGGGCGAGCGTGTCGTGCCTCCTACGGCGCGTGCCCCGTCGAGTCGAAGAACGTGAGCTTGACGTTCACGGCGTTGTTCGGGGGACCGGCCCAGTTATGGACCTCGAGCCGGTAGGTGCCGGGAGCCAGGCGGCCGAACTCGAGCGTCTCGGACTCGAGCGACGACGAGCCGCCGGTCGCGAGGTCGCCCGACCACGTGCCGTCGGCGTTGCGGCGCTGGAGGTAGAGATCGATGTCCGCGGCCGCGCTCGGCGTCGCGAGGGCGGTCATGCGAGCGTTATCGGCTCCCTCGAGCGCCTCGAACTCGAGGTACTCGCTGGTCAGGCCGCCCTGGCGGACGCCCGCGCCGGGCGCCTTGGGCGTCACCGTGCCCTCGATCGCCGCCTGCGCGGGACCGGTGGGGATGGCGGTGTTCTCCTCCAGCGGCACGTCGTCGGGCGCGAGCACCGGGTTCGCCACCACCGGCAGGCGGACGTTCGTGCCGTCCATCCCGGTGAAGACCGTCACCTTGGGATCGACGGCGAACATCGGGACCTTGTCCGGGTCCGACGTGGTCACGCGCAGCACCAGCCGGTGGCCGGGCTTGACATGGTGGGCCATGGCGAAGCCGGGCGGCTGCATGTCGTAGCGCTGGCCCGGCTCCACGAGCTTGCGGTTGGCGATGCCGTCGCGCAGCTCGGGGTTGATCGCCCACTGGGTGATGCGGCGGCGATCGCCGTCCTCGGGCCGCTCGTCGTACAGCGTGGCGATCAGGTGCACGCGCGGCGCGGTGACCGACGCGTCGAGGTCCATCTCCGGACGGCCGGCGAGCACGACGTCGCTGGTGAACGGCGTGGTCGCGAACTCGGCCGCCCCCGTGCCCTGCGGGTCCGCGTAGCCGGCGGGATCGCCCTCGAAGCTGACGCTGCCGGTACCGGCCTCGCCCTCGGAGAGCGTGCCGTCGGCGCCCGGGCGCAGGGTCATGTACTCGCTGCCCTTGGTCCACGCGTCGGCGGTCGCGACCTCCTCGCGGGCGCCGCCGCGGGCCTCGGAGAACGTGCCGTCGCCCATGAACAGCTCGACGGCCGGGCCGGTGTCGACCGGCAGCTGCGCGAGCTGCTTGTCGAACCACGCGTGCAGCGCGTACGTCCACTGGATGCCGCGGCGCGTGGGGCAGCAGCCCGAGCCGTGATCCCACTGGCCGAGCCACAGCTTGTCTCCGGGGCGGCCGTTGCGGCCGGTGAACCAGTCCATCGCCGCCACGCGGGCGGCGTTGTCGTTGACGCCGTGGACGAGGAAGACCGGGATGTCGGCGCTCGTGGCGCCGTCCTGCCAGTCGCGCGCCTCGTGCCAGGCCGAATAGCGGCCGGAGAGCTGGTCCTCGCCGGAGACCGCGGCCGACTGCGGGAGCCCGCAGCCCGTCTCCTCGGGGCTGTTGCCGAAGTCGTCGCCGGGGTGGGTGAGGCCGAAGGGGTCGGACAGGCCCGGCGGCAGCTTGCGCTCGATCGCGATCTGCTCGTACGCCTCGATCGGGCCGGCCCACTGGAGGAAGTAGGGGACGCCGGCCTGGAACTGGTGGTCGTACATCGACGCGAGGCCCGCGGACGGCACGATGGTGGCCAGCCCCTGCGGGTCCTGGGCGGCGGCCACCGAAGGGGTGGAGCCGACGTAGGAGTGGCCGGTCATGCCGACGCGCCCGTTCGACCAGCGCTGGCCCGCCGACCATTCGACGATCTGCTTGAGGTCGCGCGCGTCGCGCAGCCCCAGGTGGTCGAGGCAGCCCTGCGAGCGCCCCGTCCCGCGCAGGTCCATCATCACCACGGCGTAGCCGCGCGGCGCGAAGTAGCCGGTCAGGCCGACGGAGCGGCCGTCGGCGTTGCGCGGCTCAGGGAGGATCCGCGTCCCGTCCCGGTCGGCCAGCGTGCCGTGGTACGGCGAGGCCTCGAGGATGACGGGGAAGCGGCCGGTCGCCTTCGGGCGGGTGACCTCGATGTAGAGCTCACGGCCGTCGTAGGCCGGCACGCGCAACACGTCGCGCACGGTCTCGTACTGCGGCTGCGTGAGGCCGGCGGTCTTGGTGTAGTCCGTCGTCTGGGCGCTCGCGACGGCGGGCCCCGCGAGCAGGAGAGCGACGGCGATGGCAAGGAGGCGCATGCGCCCTCAAACGCGCCGCGCCGCCGTTTCTTGCGGGAGGGCCCGTACAGGAATTACTGACGCGTATGGCGGCCGTCTCGCGGCGCCAGGCCCCACCCGCGATGCTCAACGGGCTCGCGCCCGCCTGCGCTCGCGGTCGGCGCCTGGCATCCACGATCCGGACGCCAAACCCGCCACTAATTCCTCTACGGACCCTTACCAGGCCTGGCAGGTGCCGCAGTGCGGGCAGCCGACGGAGGTCGAGACCTCCGCCTTGAAGAGGTGGCCGCAGCCGCACTCGTAGAGCGCCCGGTCCTCGGGACCGCCGCTGCGCTTTGCCCGTGCCAGCGTCTGGAGCACGGCGGCGCGACCGCGTGCCGGCCGGGCCGTGCGCGCACGGCGGCGGCGGAGGCTGGTGATCTGGGCGGCGGCGGTGCTCATCGCTCTACCACTCTTTCTCGGCGCCCTTTCACGAACCTTTATGCAGACTTGCAGTACACATTCGTCCAGGTTGCCGTCACGCCGGGATGGCGATCCGTCCACGTCCGGCGGGCCTTTTCAAGGTTCGCCTTCGCCATACTGCGAGGGGATGGATCCCGCCCGTAAGCGCACGGTCCGCCTGGTGGTGGCGCTGAGCGCCGCCGTCGTGCTCGCATCGGCGCTCGTCTACACGAGCTTCTCCGCCTCGAGCGAGGCCCGCAGCCCGAGCCAGCTGGTGGACGCGGCCGAGCCGGGCAAGACCTACCAGCTGACCGGGAAGGTCGTGCCGGGGTACGAGCGGTCGGGCACCGTGACGGAGTTCCGGGTGCGTGACCGGGCCGGGAACGTCTCGGTCCCCGTGCGCTACGAGGGCGTGCTCCCCGACCCGTTCCGCGCCGACCGCGAGGTGATCGTCGACGTCCGCAAGGAGGGCGACGTGTTCGTCGGCGAGAAGGACTCGCTCGTGACCAAGTGCCCATCGAAGTTCACGGCCGAAGAGACCTGACATGCTCGTAGCGGGGCAGGGCTGCCTGATCCTGGCGCTCGGCGTCTGCCTCTACGGGATCGGCGCCTCGCTCTATGGGGTGCGGACGGGGCGGCGGGAGTGGGTGGCGTCGGGCCGGCGGGCGGTGTACGGGCTGGCCGGGACGGCGGCCGTGGCGTTCGTGATCCTCGAGGCTGCGTTCCTGCGCTCGGACTTCTCGTTCGCGCTGGTCACGAGCCACTCGTCGACCACCACGCCCACCTTCTACCGCGCGACCGCGGTGTGGTCCTCGCAGGAGGGCTCGCTCCTGCTGTGGCTGCTGCTGCTGTCGCTGTGGTCGAGCCTGATCCTGTTCGCGACGCGCCGCCGGTTGCGGGAGATCGCCCCGTACGCCACGGCCGTGCTGCTCGGCCTGGGCGCGTTCTTCGCCGCCCTGCTCGTGTTCCTCGAGTCGCCGTTCGACCGCACGATCGGGCCGCTGCCGGCCGAGGGCGTCGGCCTCAACCCGCTGCTGCGGCACCCGAGCATGATGATCCACCCGCCCATGCTCTACTCGGGCTACACGCTGTTCGCGGTGCCGTTCGCGTTCGCCGTGGGAGCCCTGGTGGCGCGGCGGCTGAACGCGGACTGGATCCGCTCCACGCGGCCGTTCACGCTCGGCGCGTGGTTCTTCCTCGGCGTCGGCATCGTGCTCGGCGCGCGCTGGTCGTACTCGGAGCTTGGATGGGGCGGCTACTGGGCCTGGGACCCGGTCGAGAACGCGTCGCTGATGCCGTGGCTCACGGGCACCGCGTTCCTGCACTCGGTGATGATCCAGGAGAAGCGCGGGATGCTGAAGGTGTGGAACGTCTCGCTCGTGCTGGCGACGGGGGTGCTGGCGATCCTCGGCACCTTCCTCGTGCGCTCCGGCATCCTCGACTCGATCCACGCCTTCGGCGCCTCCACGCTCGGCGTGCCGTTCCTGGCGCTGATCGCCGTGATGATCGCCGGCTCGGTGTTCCTGGTGGCGTCGCGGGCGGGGGAGCTGCGCTCGGCGCACCGGCTGGACTCGCTGCTCTCCCGCGAGGCGATCTTCCTGCTCAACAACCTCGTGCTCGTGCTGCTGTGCGTGGCGATCTGGTGGGGCACGTTCTTCCCGCTCATCGCCGAGGCGTTCACCGGCCGTCGCGCCTCGATTGGCCCGCCGTGGTTCGACCGCTTCACCGTTCCGCTGACGCTCGTGCTCGTGCTGCTGTCCGGGATCGGCCCGCTGATCGCCTGGCGGCGGGCGACCGCGGCCAACCTGCGGCGCAACTTCCTCGCCCCGATCGGGGTGGGGGCGTCGGCGCTCGTCGTCGCGCTGCTGCTGGGGGCCGGGAGCCAGCCCGACGCGCTGGTCATGTTCGTGCTCGCCGGCTTCGTGGTCGGCGGGATGAGCCAGGAGCTCGTGCGCGGCGTGCGGGCACGGCGGGTGATGGCGCGCGAGCCGGTGCCGCTGGCCGTCGTCTCGCTCGTGCGGCGCAACCGGCGGCGCTACGGCGGTTACACCGTGCACGTGGGGATGGCGCTGCTGTTCGTCGGGATCGCGGCCTCCTCGAGCTTCGCCGACGAGCGCGACGTGGAGCTGGTCCCCGGCCGGTCGGCGACCGTCGGGGGCTACGAGATCGAGTACGTGCGGCCGACGGCGGAGCTGGTCGCGGCGCCCAACGGACGGCTGGAGCGGATCGACTTCGGCGCCCAGCTGCGGGTGTCGAAGGACGGGTCGGTGACGACGATGCGAACCGAGCGGTCCTTCTTCCCGTCCGCGGGGCCGATGCTCGGGCCGGTCTCGCGCTTCTTCGAGGGCGAGGCGACAAGCGAGGTCGCGCTCGACGCCGGGCTGCGGGAGGACGTCTGGGCGTCGGTGGCGCCCGACACGCGGCGGCTCGCGCTGCGGATCGAGGAGGGCGATCGCGTGTTCTCGGAGGCCGACGACGCCGGGGCGCTCCCGGCCCGCGAGCGCGACGTGCTGCTGGCCGAGGCGCTGCGCGGCCTGGTGCGCTCCTACACCGACAACCCGCCGCCCGCCACCTTCCGGCTGCTCGTCTCGCCGATGGTGACGTGGATCTGGATCGGCGCGATCGTCGTCTTCCTCGGCGCCCTGATCGCGCTCTGGCCGTCGCCGCGCACCGTCGGGCGCCGCGTGACCGCCGCCTACACGGCCCGCGTCGGCCGCGAGGCGCGCGTTCCCGCGTAGATGGACCTCCTCGTCATCGTCGTCGTGCTGCTCGTCGTCGTGGCGCTCGTGGCGGCGCCGCTGCGGCGGCGGAGCACGGCCGTCGAGGAGGACGCCGCGCGGGCCGAGCTCGAGGCGGCGCGCGACGCCAAGTACCGCGAGATCCGCGACGCCGAGCTCGACCACCGGACGGGGAAGCTCTCCGAGGCCGACTGGCGGCGCATGGACCGCGCCCTGCGGGCCGAGGCCGTCGAGATCCTCCAGCGGCTCGACGAGCTCAACGGATCGGGAACGTCGACGGCGGCTGGGTAGGGAGGCGGGGGAGCCGACCGCGGCGCGCACATGCGTAACGCAACACTCGGCGCCGCCCGCCAATCGAGTGTGCAGTTGCGCACGTGGGGGATGCGTTTCGCAACACTCGATGACGCGAACTCGCCGAGCGGTGCAAACCGCATCCGCCTGGCACCCCTCAATGCCGCAGTTGACGTTCATTGTCGTGCTGGGCGGTTAGTACCCTGGTCGCACCGATGCTCGAGTCCGCGCTCTCCGTGCTCCAGGTCTTCGTCGCCGTCGTCCTGATCTTCCTGGTGCTCCTGCACTCGGGCAAGGACGCGGGGATGTCGGGCGCTTTCGGCGTGGGAGGCGGCGCCGGCGGCTCGACGGGCGGCTCGCTGATGGAGCGCAACCTGGACCGCTGGACGATCTTCTTCGCGATCGTGTTCGTGGCGAACACGATCGTGCTGCTCAAGCTCTAGCCGACGAGATCCAGCACGTCCGCCACGGACTCGACGATCCGCGAGGCGCGGAAGGGGTAGCGCTCGGTGTCGGCGAGCGTCGTGACGCCGGTGAGCACCAGGATCGTCTCGAGCCCGGCCTCGAGGCCGGCCACGATGTCGGTGTCCATGCGGTCGCCGATCATCGCCGTGGTCTCGGAGTGGGCGTCGATCGCGTTCAGCGCCGACCGCATCATCAGCGGGTTGGGCTTGCCGATGAAGTACGGATCGACGCCGGTGGCGCGGCTGATCAGCGCTGCCACCGCGCCGGTCGCCGGTAGCGCTCCGTCCGGCGACGGCCCCGTCACGTCCGGGTTGGTCGCGATGAAGCGCGCGCCGCGGTCGACGAGCCGGATCGCCTGCGTGATCCGCTCGAAGCTGTAGGTGCGCGTCTCTCCCAGCAGGACGTAGTCGGGGTCGCGCTCGGTCAGCGTGTAGCCGGCCTGGTGCAGCGCGGTCGTCAGCCCCGCCTCGCCGATCACGAACGCCGACCCGCCCGGCCGCTGGTCCTCGAGGAACCTGGCCGTCGCGAGCGCCGACGTCCAGATCGCCTCCTCCGGCACGTCCAGCCCGTTGGCCGCCAGCCGGGCGGCGAGGTCCCGGCGCGTGAAGATCGAGTTGTTGGTCAGGACGAGGAACGGGATGCCGCGCTCGCGCAGCCGGCTGATGAACTCGCCCGCGCCCGGGATCGCGTGCTCCTCGCGCACGAGCACCCCGTCCATGTCCATCAGCCAGGAGTGGATCTCGCGGTCGCTCATGGCTGCATCATCTAAGCCTCTCCCGCCACGTGCACACCGCCCGCCGCCCGCAGCGCGGGAGCGACGGTCGCCGACGCGGTCCGCGCCGAGCGCGGCGCCGGCAGCGGGATCGTCCGCTGGCGGCCGGTCAGCGCCTGCACGCGGGCGAGCAGCTCGAGCGGCTCGAACAGCACCGTCAGGTTGGGCGCCGGCTCGGCCGGCTCGCCGCCGCGGATCAGCCGGACGCCCTCGGCCAGCGCCGTCCCGGGACGGCCGAGGACCCAGGCGCCGTGCAGCGACAGCGACGGGATGAAGAGCCCGAGCTCGACCGGCGCGGCCAGCTCGGAGATGCCGTCCGCGCCGCCGCCCGCGAGCACGAGGTGCTCGGGGAAGTAGCCGCCCACCCCGCCGGGCGCTTGCGCGTGACCGGTATCGGCGCCGGCCGCCCGGTGGGCGACGCCGTCCTGGATCAGCGGCAGCGGCTGGCGCGGGGACCCCTCGGCGTCGTAGGAGCGCGGCAGCGTGGCGGCGAAGCGCGGCGACTCGGAGAGGTTGACGGCCGGCGACGCGACCTGGGTGCCGAGGCTGCCCGCCAGCGGCGACTGCGGACCACCGAAGGCGAGCGCGGCACGGCGCAGCACCTCGGCCACCGCCCACGGCCCCAGCACGACCGGATACTCGCCCGGCGTCACCTCGACGGCTGCCGCGTCGCCGCCGAGCAGGGCATCGACCTCCGCGCCGAGGGCGGCGGGATCGAGCGCCTGTGCGCTCACCGCGGCGGCGGTCAGCTCGAGCGAGCGGCCCGGAGCGTGCCGCCGCACCCGCAGGTCGCCGAACGAGCGCTCCTCGTACGCGCGCACGCCGCGCGTGGACGTGATCGCTGTCTTCGCCGCCGCGGCGCGCCCGGCGCTCCACTCCGGCAGCTCGATCCCGGCGGGGTCGAGCGGCACCGGCTCGTAGCCGTCGTGCGCCCGCCCGGGGGCGGGCTCGGGAAGCGCGGCGGCCTCGGGACCGGTCGCCGCGAGCCGCGCCGCCCCGGCGGCGGCGCGGGCGAGACCGTCGTCGTCCACGTCGGTCGTCACCGCGGTGCCGACGCGTCCTTCGCGCAGCACCGCGATCTCGACCGATACGGCTTCCGTGGTGACGGTGCCGCCCGCGCCGGCGCTCAGCTGGCGTTCCCACCAGGCGGTCGCCTGCGCCTCGCCGCCCGCATGGCGCAGCGCCCGCTCGGCGAGGTCGAGGATCTCGTCGCGCGACATGCGGGCGGCACCATAGAAGCCTCCTTACGCCGTGCGGCGGCGCAGCGTGAGCGCGCCGAGCCCGAGCGCCAGCAGCGTCACGCCGAGGATCACCGTCACGTCGAGCCAGCCGCGGCCGCCGAACTCGCCGCCGGCCGCCACCTGGTCGAGCGCGTCGAACGCGTACGTCAGCGGGAGCGCGTCGGAGAACGCCTCCAGCGCTCCGGCCATCTGGTCGCGGGCGACGAACAGGCCGCACAGCATCAGCTGGGGGAGGACGAAGGCGGGCATGAACTGGACTGCCTGGAACTCCGAGGTCGCGAAGGCGCTGATGAACAGGCCGAGCGACATGCCGAGCACGGCGTTGCCGATCGCGAGCGCGACGACGGCGGTCGGCGAGCCGCCGACGTCGAGGCCGAGCGCGATGAAGGCCACGGCCGCGGTGATCGTCGCCTGGAGCGCGGCCATCACGGCGAACGCGATCCCGTATCCGCTCAGCAGGTCGAGCTTGCCGACGGGCATCGACATCAGCCGCTCGAGCGTCCCGCTCGTACGCTCGCGCAGCATCGTGATCGAGGTCACGAGGAACATCGTGATGAAGGGGAAGAGCCCGATCATCGGGCCGCCGAGGTTGTCGAACGTCTCCTTCTGGCCGTCGAAGACGAACCGGAGCAGCGTCATCAGTACGGCGGGGACGAAGAGCAGCAGCGCGACCGTCCGCGGGTCGCGGCGAAGCTGGGTGAGAACGCGGAGCGCGGTGGCTCCCGTGGCGGCGGCGCTCATACCAGCACCTCCTTGCGATCGATGAGCCTCAGGAATGCCCGCTCCATGTCCTCCTCGCCGGTGCGCTCACGCAGCTCGGCGGGGGTCAGGGTCGCGAGCAGGTGGCCGTCGCGCATCAGCAACAGGTCGTCGCAGCGCGCGGCCTCGTCCATCACGTGGCTCGAGACGAGCAGCGTCACGCCGCGCTCGGCGAGCTCGCGGAAGGTCTGCCAGAGGTCCTCGCGCAGCACCGGGTCGAGCCCGACGGTCGGCTCGTCGAGCACGATCAGGTCGGGATCGCCGAGCAGCGCCGTGCCGAGCGACACCCGGGCCCGCTGCCCGCCGGACAGGTTCGCCACCGGTCGGTCGGCGTGCTCCGCGAGCTGTACGAGCTCGAGCATCTCCCCGACGCGCGCCGCCGGCGCGCCGAGCACCCGCGCGAAGTAGCGCAGGTTCTCGCGGGCGGAGAGGTCGGTGTAGACGGCCGGGGACTGCATCACGTAGCCGACCCGCGCCCGTACCGCCGCCGAGCCGGCCTCCGCGCCGAGCACCCGCACGTCGCCCGTCTCGAGGATCTGCACCCCGACGATCGCGCGCATCAGGGTGGTCTTGCCGCAGCCGCTCGGCCCGAGCAGCCCGGTGATCCGCCCGTGCGCGACGGCGAAGTCGAGGCCGTGGAGCACCCGGCGATCGCCACGCGACACGTTCAGACCGGCTGCTGCGACCGCCGGCTGTTCCTGTGTCAGTTGAATATCCATGGCCGCATGGTCCGGTCTCCCGGGATCGCTCGAATCCGGGAAGTCACTGGGCACGACCCCTAGTGGTGGTCAGAAGCGCCAGCGGACGCGGCGATCGCCCTTGCGGGCGACGTAGCGGTCCTTCTCCGGCCGCAGGTCGCCGGTGACGCTCCAGCCGCGCCACATGTAGCGGCGGATCCCGTCGGCGGGCACCCGCAGGCCGAGGGCCTTCCGATGCGCTCGCTTGGCCACCCGCCGAGCTGTCGAGCAGGACACCTCGACCGCCCGGATCCGCGTCAGGTCGACCCCTTCGAACCGCGTGCCCGGATAGGGATCGCGGACCGGCTCGCACGCCGTGACCGCCGCCGCGGCCTCGGGCAGGGCGAGCGCTGCGACGATCGCCAGCGAGGCGGCGAGAAGTCGAGGCCTGCGCGGCACGGGCGGCAGCGTAGCGCCGCGGCTGCGAAGATCCACCGCCACCGCCATGGCAGACGTACCGGGAGCCGCTACGTTCCAGACACCGGCGGACGCGTACGACCGGCACATCGGTCGCTACAGCCGCTCGCTCGCAGGAGCGCTGGTCGACGCCGCGGACATCGGGCCCGGACAGCGGGCGCTCGACGTGGGCTGCGGGCCCGGAGCGCTGACCGGGGAGCTGGCCGCTCGGCTCGGGCGCGACCACGTCGCGGCGGTCGATCCGTCGGCGCCGTTCGCCGACGCGTGCCGCCGGCGGCTTCCGGGCGTCCGCGTCGAGGTCGCCGCCGCCGAGGCGCTGCCGTTCCCGGACGGCGCGTTCGACGCCGTCCTCTCGCAGCTGGTCGTGAACTTCATGAGCGACCCGCCGGCCGGGCTGCGCGAGATGCGACGGGTCGTCCGCCCGGGCGGCACGGTGGCCGCCTCGGTGTGGGACTACGCGGGGGAGATGATCCTCCTGCGCCGCTTCTGGGACGCCGCCGTCGCGCTCGACCCGTCGGCGCGCGACCGCGACGAGGGCGTCTGCATGCCGTTCTGTACCGCCGACTCACTCGGGGACCTGTGGCGGGCGGCCGGGCTCGCCGGGGTCCGCGTCTCGGGAGCGACCGTCGCCGCGGACTACGACGGCTTCGCCGACCTCTGGCAGCCGCTGGAGCGCGGCGTCGGTCCGTCGGGCGCCTACGCGAGCTCACTGCTGCCGGAGGGCAGGCTCGCCCTCGCGGCCGAGCTCCGGCGGCGCCTCGGTGTCGGCGACGAGCCGTTCCGGCTGACCGCACGGGCCTGGATCGCCGTGGGCACGGAGCCGGCGTAGTGCCGCGCTCGGACCCGGTCGACGGCTTCTCGCTCGCCTACGACCGTTCGGGGTCCGGCGCGCCGGTCGTGCTGCTGCACGGATGGCCGGGGATGCGGAGCGACTATCGGGCGCTCACGCCGCTGCTGAGCGGAGAGATGGACGTCGTGGTGCCGGACCTGCGGGGCTTCGGGGAGTCCGACAGGCACGCGGTCGACGCCGCGATCGCCTACAGCGCCGCGGCGCAGGCCCGCAGCGTCGTCGGGCTGATGGACGAGCTCGGGCTGGAGGCCGCCGTGCTCGCGGGCTACGACATCGGCAGCCGGATCGCCCAGGCGGTGGCGCGGGCGGCGCCGGAGCGCGTCCGTGCGCTCGTGCTCGCCCCGCCGCTGCCGGGCGCCGGCGAGCGCGTGCTGGAACCTGACGCGCAGCGCGAGTTCTGGTACCAGCCGTTCCACCGCCTCGAGCTGTCCGAGCAGCTGCTGGACGGCGACCCGGACGCGATCCGGGTGTATCTGCGGCACTTCTGGGGCCACTGGTCCGGCCCGGCGTTCCCCCTGCCCGAGCCGGACCTCGACCGGCTGGTCGAGCGGTACGCCGAGCCGGGGGCGTTCGCCGCCTCGATCGCCTGGTACCGCGCCGGATCGGGGACGGTCGCCACCAGCCTCGCCGAGCGCCCGCCGCCGCCCGAGGAGCGGATCGCGCAGCCGACCCGGGTGCTGTGGCCCGAGCACGACCCGCTGTTCCCGCCGCAGTGGGGCGATCGGCTCGACGCGTGGTTCTCGGACGTCACCGTGACCCGCCTCGACGGCGCGGGGCACTTCTCGCCGCTCGAGACCCCGCAGGCGTTCGCGACCGCGATCCTGGAGCTGGCGCGCGGCCGGACCACCTAGTCTCCAGTGGCGATGGGCAAGATCCGGTTCCCTGGCGAGTCACCCGAGCAGCGGCGGGCGCGCGTGCTCCGGGAGCGCGTGGACGGGCTGCGCACCGCGCAGCAGCGGATCATCGACGCCGCCGACGCCGAGCGGCGCCGGATCGAGCGGGACCTCCACGACGGGGCGCAGCAGCGCATGGTCTCCGTCGCCGTCACGCTCGGCCTCGCCGAGGCGCAGCTCGAGAAGGACCCGTCGCACGCGGGGCGGCTGATCTCCGAGGCCCGCGAGGAGGCGCAGCTCGCCGTCAAGGAGCTGCGCGAGCTGGCGCGCGGCATCCACCCTGCGCTGCTGAGCGATCGCGGCCTCGGCGCCGCGCTCGAGGCGCTGGCATCGCGCGCGCCGGTTCCCGTCACCGTGACCGGCGTGCCCGAGGCACCGCTGCGGCAGGCGGTCGAGGCGGCGGCCTACTTCGCCACCGCCGAGGCGCTGACCAACGTCGCCAAGTACGCACGGGCCAGCGAGGCGTCCGTCGAGCGGGCCACCGACGACGACTGCCTCCGGGTCCGCGTGCGCGACGACGGCGTCGGAGGCGCCGACCCGTCGACCGGCAGCGGGCTGCGGGGGCTGTGCGACCGCGTGGAGGCGCTCGACGGGCGCTTCGAGATCGAGTCCCCGCCGGGCAGCGGCACGACCGTCACCATCGAGCTGCCGCTCTAGTGGGTCAGCGCGTCGCCGTGATCGAGTGCACCGGCGGCAGGTGCGACGCCACCTCGAACCAGCTCGCTCCCGCGTCGCCCGAGCCATACACGGCTCCCGACGTCGCGCCGAAGTACAGCTCCAGCTCGGCGCCCTCGCCGACCCCGGTGAACGCCTCCCGCAGCACCGTGAGGTACGCATCCTCGGCCGGTAGCCCATCGCCGCGGGGCGTCCAGCTCGAGCCGGCGTCGCGCGTCTCGTAGACCCGCACGCGCCCGTCGGGCGTGACGCGGTCGACGTCCGCGTTGAGCGGGATCACGTAGGCGCTGTCGGGGTCCGCCGGGTCGACGGCGAGCGGGAAGCCGAAGTCCGATGGAAGGCCGTCCGCGATGTCCGTCCACGTCCGGCCGGCGTCGTCGGAGCGGTAGACGCCGCCGTGGAACTGCATGAACAGGCGCTCCGGCCGCGCCGGCGCGCGCTCGACGCAATGCACGCACAGCGCGATCTCGTCGGCGGGCGACGGGTCCTCGGGCAGGTACCGCGCGACGATCCCCTCGTTGCCGCTGCGCCACGTCTCGCCGCCGTCGTCGGTCAGCCACACCCCGGCGGCGGAGACGGCGACCGCCAGCCGGTCCGGCTCGCCGGGCCACGTGGCGACCGAGTGCAGGCACAGGCCGCCGGCGCCCGGCTGCCACCGCTCGCGGCTGGGATGCTTCCACAGCCCCTGGTTGAGCTCGAAGCTGGAGCCTCCGTCGCGGCTCACGAACAGCACACCGGGGTCGCCGCCGGCGTACACGGTGCCGTCCTCGTCACCGGGCACGAGCACCCAGATCCGCTCGAGCGCGGCGCTCGCGCTCGTCGGCAGCGCGACTCCGCTCGCCTGCTCCCACTCGCCGCCGCCGGCGTCGCTGTACCAGATCTTCGGACCGTAGAACGGCGAGGTCACCGAGGCCAGCACCCGGTCAGAGCGGTGATCGTGAAGCGCGTACTCGACCGGCTCGCCCGCGAACGCCCGGCCGGTCACCTCGAACCGCGAGCCGGGCTCGCCCTCGAGCACGAACAGGCCCTTCTTGGTTCCCACGAGCAACTCGGTCACGGCGTGCATCCTCCCGAGATCGCCGGCAGCACGTCGATCCGGTCGTCTTCGCCGACCTCCGTGTCCTGCGCCACGCGCTCGCCGTTGACGAACACGTTGATGTGGCGTCGGAGCACGCCGCGCTCGTCGAGGATCCAGCCATGGGCGGCCGGGTGCGCACGCTCGATGGCGGCGAGCAGCTCGCCGACCGAGCCGCCCTCGACCGCGTGCTCGGACTGATCACCGGCGAGCCGCTTGAGGGGGCCGCGCAGACGCACGAGTGGCATGTCCGGGATCCTAGTGTCGGCGGCGGAAGCCGACCGGCGCGGGATCCGCGAGCAGCGGGCTCGGCGGCAGGTCGGCCGCCGGTGTGGGGAGGTTGAAGCCGCTGGGCGCGACGTCGTTCGGCCCGTCGGGGTGGAAGAGCGAGGCGAGCAGTTGGATCTGCCCGCGCCCGGCGTCGAGCTCGGCCATACCGCCGCCGTACATGACGAGGCCGCGCTCCTCGCACACGGCGTAGACGTCGAGCAGCGATCGCACGTCGCCGACGCGGCACGGCTTGATGTTGACCGCACGCGGGCGGAACGGGACGGCGTCGAGGTCCGCGACCGAGTGGATCGGCGCGTCGTAGGAGATGCGGTGCGCCTCGGGCTCGAGCAGGCGCGCGACCTCGGGCAGGTCGTGCGCGTCCTCGAGCAGCGCGTCCGGGAAGGCAGGGATCACGCGCTCGTACATCGTGAGCAGCGCCGGTAGCTCGCCGACCTCGAGCCCGTAGTGTCCCTTGAAGTCGACGATCTCGACCGCATCGGTGGCGGCCAGCGCGGCGATCACCTCGGGCGTCCACGCCGGCGCGGCGTCGATCTTGAAGCGCAGGCCGGGATGGCGCTCGAGCCGCCGCTCGATCGGGTCGAAGCTGGGCGGGTCGCCGAGGCCGAGCGAGTTCACGAACCGCACCGGAGCCGGCTCGCGGCCGACGAGCTCGTGCAGCGGGCGGCCGGCCTGGGAGAGCGCGAGGTCGAGCGCGGCGGCCTCGAAGGCCCAGTGCCGCCAGCGCCGCGCGAAGTCCCAGCGCGGCGGGACGGGCCACTGGTCGAGCGTGGCCAGGTGGTCGCAGAACGAGCCGAGCGTCCACTCCCCGGCGAGCGGCAGGACCGGGCCGGCGACGTGCAGGGTGTCGTCCTCGCCCTCGTACGGCGATACGTCCTCGCTGATGCCGTCGGCGCCGCCGCCCAGCAGCCGGATCCGGGTCGTCACGCGCTCGAAGTCGGGGGCCACCTGCGCCGACAGCCGGTCGAGCTCGTAGCCCTCGACCGCCAGCGGCAGCGCGCTCAGCCGGTCCCACACCTGGATATCGCTCACGCGGGGATCATGCCGCGTACGCCGCGTCGTCGACCGCCAGGTCGTACGAGCGGCGCACACTGGAGCCGATCCGTGACACGTCGGTGCCGTAGATGTGGATCGAGATCGCGGTGTCGTCGCCGATGTTGCGGACGCGATGGATGTCGCCCGGTGGGGCGAACCCGCTCACCTCGCCGGCCGGGCTGGCGCCGGCGCCCGCGGGGACCAGGCGCCCGCGGTCCTCGTCGAGCACGAACAGCTCCTCGTGCTCGACGCCCTGGATGACGCCGAAGACGCACCAGGTCACGTGGTCGTGGATCGGCGTCACCTGCCCGGGCCGCCAGACCAGGGCGACGATCGAGAAGCTGCCGTCCGGCTCGGCGTGGAGGAGATGGCTGCGGTAGCGATCCGGGTCGCCGATCCGCTGCTCGTCGGTGAGCACGTCGGGTGACGGCAGGTGGCGCCGCAGCTCGTCGGCCACGAGCTCGGCCGTGCGGGTCCAGTCGGCGTCGCGTGCGACGGCGGCGCGGGTTGCGGTGACGAGCGCTTCGATGTCCATCACGGACTTCGACGCGATCCCGCCACCGCTTATTCCGCGGCGATCACAACGGCCCGCGGCGCCACGGCCCGGTGACCGCGCACGTCATCCCCTCGACCTCGTCCTCGTCGAAGCGCGCGCGGCCGAAGATGTTGAAGAACAGCGTGCGGCCGCTGCGGCTGAAGCAGGCGCCGGCCAACTCGGAGCCGTTGAGCACGTTGACGGCGAACTCGAACGCCCGGCCGCCGCGGGTCAGCCCGATCAGCCGGTTGACGTTCTCGATCCCGGGCGCGAGCGGATGCGTGTCGACATACGCCGACGAGGCGTCGTCCTCGCATGCGATCAGCCCGCCGCGCGGCGTCACGGTGAGGTTGTCGGGTGAGTCCATGGCGCTTCCGGAGGGCGACTCGTAGATGAGGGTGAGCGTCCCTCCGCGCCTGCCCGGCCGGTAGGCCCACACCTGGCCGAAGCCCTCGCGGTAGCCGTCGGAGTTGACGTCGCCGTTCTTTATGTCGCCGCCGCTCGTGGAGACGAAGAAGATCGTGCTCTCCTCCTCCCAGCAGCCCTCGAGGCGGTTGAACTTCGCGCCGCCCTTCGCCCATCCCTGGTTGAAGGTGCTGCGAGGGTCGGCCACGGCGGTCAGCGTGGGATCGGGTTCGTCGATCGTCACCCACTGCACCGGCAGCGCCTCCCCGCGGGTGCGCCCCTCGCGCAGGTCGACGTTGGGCTGGCCGGCGATGGCGAGCATCTCGAGCCCGCCGCCCGCCGTCAGGTCGTCGGGGTCGTCCGGCGTGTAGCGGTAGAAGCCGGCGCCGACGCCCGAGCCCGGGTCCTCCGTCTCGTAGACGATCCCGGTGCGCTGGTCGACGGCCGCGGCCTCGTGCGAGAAGCGGCCGGCGGCCACGACCGGCTCGGCGAGCTCGAGCTCGTTGGGTCCGCGGTCGACGGGCGTCTGGAAGAGGTAGCCATGGCGCTTCGCGAACCGCGCGGCGGGGTCGGTCGCGTCCGGTCCGCCGACGGTCTCCTCGCCGGTGAGCCAGTAGCGCCGCCGGTAGGAGATGCCGCCGGCGCAGTTCACCGTCGTTCCGTTGAGGCTGATGAAGTCCTGCACGAGCTCGCGGCGGCGCTCGTCGAAGACGAGCGTGGTCGTGCCGCCGAACGCGGTCGGGTCATACGCCGCCGAGCGATCGCCCAGCACGCCGCCCGTTGTGCCGGCCGGATTGCGGTCCTCGCTGTTGCGCACGAGTCGCACGAAGTGGTCGCCGTGTCCGTGGCCGTGGCTGTGCTTGCGCCCGCGGCCGTGACCGTGGCGCTTGCCCCCGGCGAACGCGCCCATGCCGTCGAGCGCCAGCGGCGTCGGGTTGCCGTCCGACATCGTCGAGCCGGTGTGGCTGAAGGTGACGTAGCTGAAGCCGGCGGGGAGCGCCAGGACCTCGACGCCGCGCTGGTCCGCGACCCGCCGCAGCGGCCCGTACGGCTGGGCGCTGTAGCGCCGCGCGTGCGCGATCGCGTCCCGTGCCACGAGCCGTTCGACGGCTCCGACGCTCAGCAGGCCACCGCCCGCCGCTGCCGCGCGCGTGAGGAATGTGCGCCTGTCAACCCCTGTCGCCATGTCTTCCCCTCCCTTGGTTAGACGGCCCCTACCCGGGGGTCGGTCCAATTTAACGGGTCGCGTCCGCGGCCGCTAGATTGCCCGTGCCAGAACCCGACCGGCTGAAAGGAAGCTCCGGTGAAGCATTTGAGGACCGTCTCGCTCGCTCTCGTCGCACTGCTCGTGCTCCCCGCGGTGGCAGAGGCCAAGAAGGGTCCGGCGATCACGGTCATGACACGCAACGTGTTCCTCGGGGCGGATCTGTCGCCCGCGCTCGCGGCAACGACGCTCCCGCAGGCGATCGACGGCGCCGGCGTGATCTGGAACGAGCTCCAGCGCACGCGGTTCCGCCAGCGCGCCGTGCCGCTCGCGCGCGAGATCAAGCGCTCGAAGGCGGATCTCGTGGGGCTCCAGGAAGTCGCGCTGTGGCGCAAGCAGACGCCGTCGGATGGTGGGGCTCCGCCCATCAGCCCGATCCCCGGCGCGACCGCCGCGACTAAGGTCGACCAGGACTTCCTCGCGATCCTCAAGCGGCAGCTGCGGAAGATCCGCGCGGGCTACCGGGTCGTCGTGGTCCAGAAGGAGTTCGACGCCGAGCTCCCGGTCGATCAGGACGGCACCGATGCGACGGGCGGTCTCTTCGGCGCGGACTTCGACGCCCGCCTCACGATGCGCGACGTGATCCTGGTCCGGAAGGCCAGCAAGGTGAGGCTCGGCAAGACCCGGAAGGACCACTTCGACAACAGGTTCGAGGCCAACGTCGGAGCGATCATTATCCCGGTTGATCGCGGCTGGGCCTCCGTCGAGGCGCGCTACCGCCAGGGCGGCAAGGTGTTCCGGTTCCGCTTCATCGACACCCACCTCGAGGCCTTCGGCGACCCGCGGATCCGCGAGGCGCAGGCGAAGGAGCTGGTCGCCGGGCCGCTCGACACGCGCCGGCAGGTCATCCTCGTCGGCGACCTCAACTCGGGCATCGCCAGGCACAACGAGCCGGAGCGCCCCGGGGACGACCTCGCGTTCCTGGCCCTCGCCGCCTTCGGGATGAAGGACAACGGCGCCGTGCAGAGCTGCTGCTACGACGACCTCTTCGATCGCAACGCCGTCTTCGACCACACGGTCGACCACGTGCTCACGAAGCCGGGGCTGCGGACGCTCAGGAAGTACGTGACCGGCGACGATGTCGGCGAGCGGACTCCCGCCGGGCTGTGGCCGTCCGACCACGGCGGGGTGGTGAGCCGGCTCCGGCTCCGGAAGTAGCCGGCGGCCGGAGGGCCCGCTCGCGCGGGCCCTCCGGTGCGATGGCTACTTCTCCATGGGGCGCGCCGAGGTGTTGCGCGCGCCCTTCGGTGCCGGCTTGCCTCTCACGTACGACCGCGGCTTGCCGCTCGCCCAGTTGCCGCGGGAACGCCTCATCCGGATGACGCGCTCCTGGAGCTGCGGGTTCAGGTGGCCAAAGCCGACCAGGTCGGCCCGCCCGATGTCCGCCTGGAACCGCATGAAGCCGTAGGCCTCCTCCGGGTAGCGCGGGCTGGCGGCCGTGCCGTAGTTGCGGCTCAGGCCGTCGTTCGAATACACCGGGATGCTGCTCTTGCGCCCGGACCGGCGCGGATAGGTGTACGCCGACCACGTGTTCGTGCGCTCGAGGTCCGCGAACGCGATCTCCCTCGGCGCCCGCGGCTTGGTGAAGTCGATCACCGACGAGCCCCCGCGGTAGTAGGCGTTCACCAGCAGGTACCGGTCCTTCGCCGGTACCGGGATGCCGAGGTGCGAGGAGCAGTACTGGCCGGACTCGACCGTCGGGTCCGCGTCGTCGTTCGACGGGCGCGGGTTGCGGTACTCGGACAGGAGGTCGCCGCTCTTCGTCTCGAAGAAGAACATGTTCCCCGTCTCGAACACGCGCGGGGTGGTCCCGAGGCCGCCGGTCTTCGTCGTCACCGTCGGGCAGCCGTCGCCGAACGACTCGTCGATGAAGTTCGCGACCTTGCCGTCCCAGCTGAACGTCGCCGAGTGCCAGAAGTCGACGTTCGGCTGGTCATACGACCACTTCGGGTTCTCCGTGTCCGGGAGGCCCGTCGTGCGGTCGATCCTCCAGATCTGGGCCTGCTCGCCGCACGCGGCGCCCACGATGCCCTTCTTCGGGAACGAGCTGAGGTCGTGGCAGCCCAGGAAGTTGTCCAGCGGCGCGGCGATGCCGTGCTCGCTCACCGGCTTGTACACGCCGTCTGCGTCGTTCGGGTAGACGATCGGCAGCTCAGTGCGCTCGAAGGCCGCCGCGGGATCCTCGAACGGCACCTCGATGACCTGCACGACGCCGTGGTTGACCTTGCGGCCCGCGGCCTCGCCGAGCGGCCCGCAGGTCGGGCCCTCGCCGAGCGGATAGCTCGAGTTGAGCACGTACATCGACTTGCCGCCTGGTGCGGGGAGCAGCGTGTTCGTGTGCGACCCGCAGTCCTGGTAGACGGCCGCGACCTGCTTCGGAGCGGTCGGGTCCGAGATGTCGAAGACCCGCAGGCCCTCCCAGGCGCCGTCCGGGTACTTGCCGGTGGTCGCGCTCTTGCTCACGGGCCCGGCGCCGCACTCCGGCCCGGCGAGCACGCTGTCGACCGACAGCACGAGCGTGTCGGCGGCGCCGTCCTTGTCGGTGTCGAACACCGACGGATCGCCCTGCGGGCCGTAGCAGCGGACGTCCTTCACCAGCGTCGGCTCGGGCTTCGAGACGTCGAAGATCCGGAAGCCGCCGTAGTCGCCGACGTACGCGAGGTCGCCCCAGAACGCGATGTCCGAGCTGGTCACGTGCGTGTTGGCGGCGTTGAACGGGTTCTGCGCCGTCTGGAAGTTGGCGATGAACGAGAACTTCATGCCGAACGGCGCGCTCAGCGGCGTGCCGTAGTCGACCGGCGGGTGCGCCAGTGCGGAGCCGCTGGTCAGGGCCATAGCGACCGCGCACGCAGCCGTGAGGACTTTCCACCTTCGTCTCATGTTCCCCTCCCGAGGGAAATGTCTTGCGGCGCGCGACGTACCCCTACGCGCGCGCCGGCTATTGGGAGGGACCCTACCCAAATCCGGGCCGCCGTCTCACCTCGGGTTCGAGCTTCTTGGCGGCGAGCGCCCTGAGCGCCCGGTACGCCCGCTTGGGATATGGCCTGCCGTCGGGGGTCAGCTGCGGCCACCGCACCACGCCCTCGGACGCGAACCCGCTGCCCGCTCCGAACTCGGGGCTGTCGCGGAAGGCGACGAACACGGCGCCGGCGCCGGCGTGGATCATGTCCCTGGCAGCGCGGGTGATCCATCTCGCCTGATCGCGCGCGCCGCCCGTCAGCTTCGGGTCGTGCTGGTGGCGGCGCAGCGACGGGTACCCCGTCTCGGTGACCCACAGCGGCCCCGAGAATCCCCTGCGCCGGTAGAACGCCCGCGCTCTGCGGACAGCGGCGTGCATCCCCTTCATCGGGCCGCGCAGGTGCAGGTTGGCGATGTCGATCTGCTCGACGAGCGGGTTGGAGGGATCGTGCAGTACCGCCGCGATGTAGCTCCGGTCGAGGTGGGAGAAGCCGCCGACGATGATCCGCGCGGCTGGCTGGGCCGCCCGGATTCCCTGGAGGGCGAGCGTCGCCCAGCGCGCGTAGTCGGCAGGCGCTCCGGCGAAGCCGAAGCCGTTGTCGGGCTCGTTCCCGAGCTCCCAGTGGCGGATTGCGGGAGCGTGGCGGACGACTTCGGAGACCATGTCGCGCCACGTGCGCTCGTGCGGCCGTGAGGGCGCGCAGGTGCGCGGCCCGGGCCCGCCGGGCGGGCACTCGGCGATGTGCCACGGCGTGTCGGTGATCGTGCCGACCACCCGCAGGCGGTACCGGACCGCGAGGGCGTTGACGCGCTCGACGGCGGAGAAGTCGGGACGATCCCGGCCGAACACGATCCCGACCGCGAAGTCCATCCGCAGGTACCGCAGGCGCGCCTCCGACGCTGCTCTGAACAGCGCTTCATGCTGGACGGCGGTGTGGTTGAGGTACAGCATCGAATGGCTTCCCAGCCTCGAGCCGTATGTCGGGGCCGCGTAGGCGGGTGATGGCATGGCGGCGAGCGCAGCAGCGCACGCGACCGCGCAGCGCGACCTGGCGCCCATGGCGGCCTCCCTCTTCGATCGGGGCGCCCCGTGGCTCGGGCGCCGTCCAGACCGTTATCCGGCCTCGCGTGCGCCGCGGACAGACCCCAAAGGGGTGAAGCCGACTCCCCCTGACGTCAATGTCGTCAACGAGCGGCTAGCTTCGTAACCGGACCCGCGACAGCATTGGAGAGCGCATGCTCGGAGACCACCCGATCGACGTGGTGCTGCTGGCCACGGACCTCGAGACGTCGAAGGAGCTCTACGCCGGCAAGCTCGGCCTCGAGATCCTCACCGAGAGCGACGACGAGATCACCTACAAGTGCGGGGGCGACAGCCGGCTCGCCGTGACCATGAGCACCACGGGCACCGCGGACGAGCAGACGCAGGCCGGCTGGCGTGTGTCGGATCTGGACGCGGAGCTCGCCGAGCTGCGGTCACGCGGCGTCGAGATCCAGGAGTACGACATGCCGGGGCTCAAGACCGTCGACGGCGTCGCGGACCTGGGCTTCGCGCGCATGGCCTGGATCGTCGATCCGCACCGGAACGCGCTCGCGATCCTCGAACTCGCGCAAGGGGGATAGATGATCGACCACACCGGATTCGGCGTCACCGACTACGCGCGCAGCAAGGCGTTCTACGAGCAGGCGCTGGCGCCGCTCGGCATCACGCTCCTGATGGAGCCGGTGGCGCAGGCCGCGGGCTTCGGCAAGGACGGGAAGCCGTTCTTCTGGATCGAGACACGGGGGCCGGCCTCGCCTGGCGCTGTGCACGTCGCGTTTGCGGCCGATCGGCGGGAGACGGTCGACGCGTTCCATGCCGCTGCGCTCGAGGCGGGCGGTACCGACAACGGCGCGCCCGGGGTGCGGGAGATCTACCACCCCAACTACTACGGGGCGTACGTCCTCGACCCCGACGGCAACAACGTCGAGGCGGTCTGCCACCGGCCGGCCTGACCCACGCCGATCCGCCCGGACGTGACAGCATCGGCTCGTGGAGCTCGGCGTCCATCTGCCGCTGATGAGGTTCGGTGAGCAGCCGCTCTCACTCGCGCGGCTGGAGGGAGCCGTCGACGCCGCGCGGGACTGCGGGTTCGCCGCCGTCTCCGCCAACGACCACTTCGTCTTCCAGACGCCGTGGCTCGACGGGCCGGCGGCGCTCGCCAGCATGATCGCCCGCTCGGGGGAGATGGAGCTGGCGACGACGGTCGCGCTCGTCGTCGTCCGCGGCCCGGTGGCGCTGGCCAAGGCGCTGGCGGCGATCGACGTCCTCTCCGGCGGGCGGCTGGTCGCCGGCCTGGGCCCCGGCTCCTCGGAGCGGGACTATCGCGTCGCGGGCATCCTCTTCGAGGAGCGCTGGAAGCGGTTCGACGAGGCGCTCGCGGTGACGCGGGCCCTGCTCAAGGGCGAGCCGCTGCCGGATCGCCTGCGCTTCTACCCGGTCCCGCCCGACCTGGAGCTGGCGCCCGGCCCGGCGCGGCCCGGTGGCGTTCCCTTGTGGATCGGGAGCTGGGGCTCGAGCGCCGGGCTCGCTCGCGTGGCACGGGCGGGCGACGGCTGGCTCGCCTCCGCCTACAACACGACGCCGCAGCGGTTCGCCGCCGCCCGCGCGGCCCTGGCCGAGGCGCTCGCGGCTCGGGGACGGCCGTCGACCGGGTTCCCGAGCGCGCTGGCGACGATGTGGACGTGGGTCTCGGAGGACCGCGCGGAGGGCGACCGCGTGCTCGCCGACGTCCTGGCGCCGGTCCTGCGGCGCGATCCCGACGAGCTGCGCTCGCAGGTGTGCGTCGGTCCCGCCGAGCACTGCGCCGAGCTGCTCTCGCGCTACGCCGAGGCCGGCTGCGAGCGCGTGTACCTGTGGCCGCTGGGCGACGAGGCGCGACAGCTCGAGCTCGTCGCCGGCTCGGTGCTGCCGCGCCTCTAGTCGGTCGTCAGCGGGGGCTCGTGCCCCAGCGGGCGAGGCCGCGCGACATGGCCGCCAGGCCCTCGGAGATCCAACCGGCCGAGACGAGCAGCGCGGCGCCGAGCGGGACGAGCGCGAGGCCCTCGAACCATGTGTCGGGCTCCCAGATGCCGAGCTCGATCGCGTCGAACGGTGCGACGACCGGGGCGGCGATCAGGTACAGCGCGGTGCCATAGACGGCCATCACGGCCGAGGACGTCAGCGTGCCGGCCGGGAAGCGCGCGAGCAGGTAGGCCACTCCGTGCCACGTCGTCGAGTCGGTCCAGTACGCCTTCAGCCGGCCGAACCAGCCGTCGCCGCGGGGCGCCAGGTCGCCGTGGGGGATCGCGGTGCCGAGGAGCGCGTTGGAGAGTGCGCGCTCGCCTGCGAGGAGCGGCCGCACGCTCGCGAGCACGAGGGTCAGGATCGGGAGGCCGACGATCGTGATCGCCAGCCCCGCGCCGACCGCCAGCCCCGTGACGAGCCACGTGAAGTACGCGATGCCGAGCGGCAGGCCGAGGAGATGATGGGTCACCGCGGCCCAGCCGCGGCTGGTTATGAGCGGCCGCAGGACGGCTCGCCAGATGGGTTCAGGTGTGAGGGTCGTGTCCATATCCGAGATGATCGATCCGTCACGGGGCGGCGACCACCGTGGCACCTGGCATCGCGGCGTGGAGGGCAACCTCAGCTGGTCCGGCGCGGAATAGAGGCGCCGCCGGGCGCGTCTAGTCACCCGACGCGTCCAACCGGAATCCAGGAGAGAAGATGAACCAAGACGTGCCTACACCCGCAGGCTCCTCGCCAGCGCCGCGCTCGCCGCGGGTGTCCTTGCCGCGACGAGCGTGCCGGCCAGCGCCGCGACCACCTCGACGTTCAGCGCCGGCGTGCTGACCGTCACCGGCGATGCCGCCACCAACACGATCACGATCAGCCGCGACGCAGCCGGCAAGATCCTCGTGAACAACGGTGCGGTGACCGTGGTCGGGGGAGTGCCGACCGTCGCCAACACCTCGCTCATCAACGTCTTCGGTCTCGGTGGCCAGGACGTGATCAGCCTCAGCGAGACGAACGGCGCGCTGCCGGCGGCCCACCTGTTCGGCGGCGTCGGCAACGACACCCTCACGGGTGGCTCCGGCGGCGACCAGCTCTTCGGCCAGGGCGGCAACGACACGTTGCTCGGTCGCGGTGGCTTCGACCTCCTGTTCGGCGGCAGCGAGAACGACACCATCACCGGCGGCGACGCCGACGACCAGGCCTTCGGGCAGAGCGGCAGCGACCGGATGATCTGGAACCCGGGCGATGACACCGACCTCAACGAGGGCGGCGAGAACGTCGACACGGTCGAGGTCAACGGCGGCGGCGGCGCCGAGCAGTTCACCACCACGGCCAACGGCTCCCGCGTCCGCTTCGACCGCCTGACCCCCGCGCCGTTCTCGATCGACATCGGCACCTCCGAGAAGCTCGTCCTCAACGCCAACGGCGGCGACGACAGCCACTCCGCGACCGGGAACCTGGCCGCGCTCATCAACATCACCGTCGACGGCGGCGCGAACAACGACACGGTGCTCGGAAGCAATGGCGTCGACCTCCTGCTCGGCGGCGACGGCAACGACTTCGTCGACAGCCAGCAGGGCAACGACACGGCGTTCCTCGGAGCCGGCGACGACACGTTCCAGTGGGATCCGGGCGACGGCAGCGACGTCGTCGAGGGCCAGGCCAACACCGACACGATGCTGTTCAACGGCAGCAACGGCGACGAGCAGATGGACGCGTCGGCCAACGGCGGCCGGGTGCGGTTCTTCCGCAACCTCGGCAACATCAACATGGATCTCGACGACGTCGAGTCGATCGTGGCGAAGACGCTCGGCGGCACCGACAGCCTCGTCGTCAACGACCTGTCCGGCACCGACGTCAACAACGTGGCGCCCGACCTCGCCGCCACCGCCGGCGGCGACGACCTCGCAGCGGACAACGTCGTCGTCAACGGCACGACCGGCGACGACGTCGTGATCGTCACCGGCGCCGGGACGAGCGCGCAGGTGAGCGGGCTCCCGGCCCTGGTCTCGGTGTCCGGTGCCATCGCCGGCAGCGACCGGATCACGGTCAACGCGCTGGCCGGCGAAGACGTGGTCGACGCGTCGGGGCTGGCCGCCACCGCGGCGCTGCTCACCATCGACGGAGGCGACAACGACGACGTCCTCATCGGCGGCGAGGGCGACGACACGCTCATCGGCGGCGCGGGCGACGACGTCCTCCTCGGCGGGCCGGGCAACGACACGATCGACGGTGCGCCTGGAGACGACGTCGTCATCCAGGCGGTCGACGCCGGCGTGAGCTCGGCGACCGTCGAGGACGCCTCGTGGCTGAAGGCCCACGCCCGCACGGTCAAGGGCAAGACCGTGCTCGTGGTCGACGGCGAGAAGCGGAAGCTCCCGCGCGCCACGCTGGCCCGCCTCACCCAGGCCGCGGCCGCATCCTGACGACCCACGCTGCCAGCGCCAGGACCCTCGGGTTCTGGCGCTGGCGGCCGCGCCGCAGTCGGAGTAGGGTCGCGGTGAGAGTTCTGGGCGAGTGGAGGTCCCTTCGTGCGCGACGGGCCTGACGTGGATCGGATCAGCCTTGGGCGCTGCGGCGCGCCGGCCGGCCCCCATCACCCGCGGCGCGGTGAGTTGCTCGACGCGCGCGAGAACCGCGACCCGGTCGAGCCGCTCGTTCGCCGCAACCAGAAGGACGACGCGCTCGTGCCGCTGGCAGCTCAGTTCCTCGAGCGCTTCGGCTACGTCGAGAAGCACGACTGCCCGCCCGGCGTCCTCTGCCGCCACCTCTCACGGGCGCTGCTGCGCTTCCAGGCCTTCTACCGGCTCGAGGAGACCGGCGTGCTCAACCTCGAGACGCTGAAGCTGATGAGCAGGCCGCGCTGCGGCCTGCCCGATCTCGAGCCGGAGGACATCGGCGGCCCCGGTGTGGAGGACAGCGACCCGTTCGTGTTCGGGGGCACGCCGTGGGACCAGCAGCAGATCCGCTGGTTCATGGGCACGGGCACTCCCGACATCGCGGCCGAGATGGCTGCCGTCCAGACGGCGCTGAACACGTGGGCGAGCCTGATCCCGCGCACGTTCCCCTCCACGGCGACGACGGCGGACGCGCAGCTCCGGGTGAGCTGGGAGACCGGTGACCACGGCGACGGGTTCCCGTTCGACGGCTCGGGCAACGTCTACGCGCACGCGTTCTATCCCCAGGACGGCCGCGTGCACTTCGACGACGCCGAGAGCTGGGCGCTCGCGGACGGCGGCGGCAACGTCGACGTCGAGACGGTCGCCCTCCACGAGATGGGCCACGCGCTCGGCCTGCGGCACTCGGGCAACACCGACGCGGTGATGTACGCGTTCTACGGCGGGGAGCGGCGGAGGGCGCACGAGGTCGACATCAAGGGGATGCGGAGCCGGTACCCGCAGGTCGTCCAGACCGGCGCGAACGCGGTGACCATCCCCCTCTGGGCGCTCGAGTCCACCGGCGGGTGCGACGTCGTCACCGTCGACCTGCGCCGCACCGTCTCGCTGCTCGCCTGGGGGCACGTCTCGATGCTCGACTCCCGCAGCGACTTCGACCGTGACAACGCGTGGGCCGTCGAGGTGTTCATGGTCGACGGAGACCGCCCCGGGCCCTACGTCTTCGGCGGCCGCCACTGGGGCTCGGACGGCGCGCCGAGCAACGTCTACACCGGCGCCTGGGCCGGCCGCGCTCGCACGATCACGTTCCGGCTCAGCGTGGCGCACATGCAGGACCTCGAGGCGTTCGGCACCGGGAACATCCTCGTGCTCGACACGGGAGGAAGCGGATGAAGCAATACGTCTTCTACGACAAGCAGAGCGGCGAGATCCGCCACGTGCACCAGGTGATCTCGGCTGAGAAGGACGGTCCCGTCAAGGTCGACGACAAGGAGCTGGGCGCGTTCGTGGAGCGCATGGTCGACCCGAAGACCACGGCGTCCCTGTACACCGAGGTCCCGCCGACGTCCAGCCGAGCCGCGACCCGCCGCGTCGACCCAGAGCGACAGCGGCTCGTCACCAAGCGAATCCCCGCGCGCGAGCAGGACCGCATGCGGCGTACGGAGGGCTGACGATGCAGGCCTTCAAGGTCGACCTCTTCGCACTCAAGAACCTCGGCGGCTCCGCCAGCGCCACGATCGACCTCGGCCGGTCCCGCCCGTTCCTGGCCTGGGGATCCGTGACGATGGTCGACTCCCTGAACGACTTCGACCGCGACAACGCCTACGCGTTCGACATCTTCACGATCGACGGCGTGAGGACCGCGTCTCGGGTCCACGGCGGCGACCACTGGGGCCCGTCCGGCTCGGGCAGCAACGTCTTCGAGGGAGCCGTGAGGGGGCAGGGCCGGTTCGTGAACATCTGGCTCCGGACGATCCACTCGGACGACCTCGACACGTTCGGGGTGGGCATCGTCCTCACGCTCGACTGAACCGCTTTTAGGGGCGACGCGCTGTGGGGAACGTTCTGGCTGAGACCGGAACCCCCCGATGAAAGGGAGACGAACGGATGAAGTCGGCGCGACGTGACAAGGCCGAGGGCACGGTCGACAAGATCGCCGGGCGCGTGCTGGAGGCGTTCGGCAAGCTGACCGGAAACCGCTCCTCCCGAGCCAAGGGAAAGGCCGCCCGTGGCCGAGGCGCGGGCCGCTCGGCCAAGGGCCGCGCGAAGCGCGGCCGGCGGTAGCTCGATGGGCCTGCTGCGGGGCCTCGCTCGTGCCGTCGGCGGTCTGCTGGCCGGTGTCTTCGGGCTGCTCAGGGGAGTCGTGACCGGCCTCGGAAGCCTGTTGCGTCGGCTGTTCTGAGCGCGCCGCCCCTCTGGCCCAGGGGTGCTCAGCCGGGGTAGTCTCGGGACGCTGGCCCGTCCCGGCGGCCCGCGATGCGACGACGGACACTGCCACCACGAAGTCGGCGTCCGACCCGGCGCCGGCCATTGCCTTCAGCGGACGCGGTACCGGCGCACGCCCACCCCGTAGTGATCGCGTCGGGAACGGCGCTGGTGGCGGCATCGGTCGCCTCGGTGGTGATCGCCGGGGGTGATCTGCCGGTGGTGCTGGCTGTGGGCGGGGTCACGGGATTGCTGGCCGTCGGCGGCTACCTCTCGTGGACGGCCGAGGATCGCCGCCACAGCCGCGGTGACCTGGGCCGCAGCCTCCTGGTCGCCGGCGTCATCGGCATCGCGCTCGGCGGTGCGCAGTTCGCCCTCGACCGGCGCCTCCGCGACATCGAGCGCGAGCGGCAGGCCCGCGCGGGCGAGGTCGAGGAGCGCCGGACGCTCCAGACGTCGCTCGGGCTACAGCGCGATCTCGTCGGCATCGACCTGCGGGAGCGCGACCTGTCGCAGTTCTTCCTGGCTCGCAAGAACCTCGCGTTCGCGAACCTCAGCGGAGCCAGCCTGCGCCAGACGCAGCTGAGCAACGCGACGTTGAAGGGGAGCATCGTCGTCAACGCTGATCTTCGTGGCGCCGACCTCCGCGGCGCCACCGTGCGCGGGGCGATCCTGGCGGGCTCGGACCTCTCGCGGGCCGAGCTGTCGGGGGCTGACCTCCGCGAGGTCATCGTCACGCCGCCGACCGAGGTGAGCCGACGCGCGCAGGACCTCAGCGACTCGGACGTCCGGGCGACGATCCTGGTGGTGGCCAGGCGCCGGGACGATCAGCTGAGGGCGCAGCTCCTGGAGAACCTCCGCGGCAGGTTCGGCAACGACGAGCTGGCCGCTGCGGTGATCGGTGCAGGCCGAACCGTCGAGGATTACCTCCAGCTCGCCGCGAAGGGCGCGTCGGGTCCCGCGTCATTTAGCCGGGCCGTCCTCGTCAGCGCCGACCTCCGGCGCGCTGACCTGTCCTTCTCGGATCTGAGCGGCGCCGACCTCTCAGGCGCCGACCTCCGGGAGGCCGACCTCACGGGCGCGAACCTGACGGATGCGATCCTCGTCGGCGCCGACCTCACGGACGCGATCGGCACCGCCACCGACTGGCCGGAGGGCTTCGACCCCCGCGCCGCCGGGGTACGTTTCGAATGAGCTGCCGGCCGCGCGCCGTGACACGAGCGGGTACGGTTCCGCGGCATGACCGGGGACCCGACGGAGACCGACCCTGACAAGTACCGGGTCGTGTTCGAGAACGACCGCGTGCGGGTCCTCGAATACCGCGATCAGCCGGGCGATCGCACCTCACCGCACCGGCATCCGGACAGCGTCATGTACACGCTGAGCGCGTTCGAGCGCCGGCTCATCCACGGCGACGAGCACCGCGACGTCAAGCTGGAACCGGGCCGTGTCAACTGGCTCGCGGCACAGGAGCACAGCGGCGAGAACATCGGGAGCACGGACACCCACGTGCTGTTCATCGAGCTGAAGGAGCCGCCGCCGGACTCGTCGGACAGCACGGGCGAACTCGGTCCGCGCTGATCCCTCAGCCCTCCGAAGCTCAGCCGGTGGTGGAGAGCTGGGCTCCCTCCTCGTACCACGAGAACGCGTAGGACGGGTCGTCGAGGTCGCGGGAGAGCGTCGTCAGCTTCAAGGGCCGGAAGGTGTCGCACATGACCGCCAGCTCCTCCGTGCGGTCCGCGCCCAACGACTTCTCCACGAGCCCCGGCTGCGGGCCGTGCGGCAGCCCGGAGGGATGCAGCGTGATCGCCCCGATGTCGACGCCCTTGCGCGAGCCGAACTGGCCGTCGACGTAATAGATCATCTCCTCCTACTGCACGTTCGAGTGGTGGTAGGGGAGGGGGATGGCCATCGGGTCCCAGTCGAGCATCCGCGGGCAGAACGAGCAGATGACGAAGTTCGGGCCCTGGAAGTTCTGGTGCGCGGGCGGCGGCTGGTGCAGGCGCCCGGCCTTGGGCTCGAAGTCGGCGATGTTGAAGGTGTACGGGTAGACGTAGCCGTCCCAGCCCACGACGTCGAGCGGGTGGTAGTCGAGCACGTAGTCCTGATAGCCGCCGCGCACCCGGACCTTGACCATGTACTCGCCGCGGTCCCGGTGCGTGTCCAACGACGAGGGCGGCTTGAAGTCGCGCTGGGAGAACGGGGCATGCTCGAGCAGCTGCCCGTAGCGGTTGCGGTAGCGGTTGGGCGTCTCGATCTCGCCCGGGGTGTAGAAGGTCAGCCAGCGCTGGGGCTCCTCGAACCGGAAGCGGTACGTGGTCCCCCGCGGGATCACCACGTAGTCGTGCTTCCGGTACTCCAAGGTGCCGAAGATGGTCTCCACGACCCCCGAGCCCTCGTGGACGAAGATGACCTCGTCGCCCTCGCCGTCGCGGTAGAAGTAGTCCGCCTCGGCCTCCGGGATGCAGATCCCGATCTCGACGTCGTTGTTGTACTGGAGCACCCGCCGGCCGAGCACGGCGTCGCCCATCGGCTCGAGTCCCATCGTGTTCGTGAGGCGGTGGACGTGCGTGTCCGGGACCCATTCCTCGAGCTCGATCGGGGTGAACTCCCCGACGTCGCTGATCCGGCACGGCGACCACAGGTGGTAGAGGATCGACTCGTTGCCGGAGAAGCCCTCGAACCCGAGCACCTCCTCGACGAGCAGCGGCGCGGTGCCGTTCCCGGAGGCGTCCGGGTCGCGGAACTGGACGTGCCGCTTCTGCGGGATCTGACCCAGCGAGTGGTAGCGCATCAGAGGTTCCCCCTCAGCTCCTGCTCGCGCTCGATCGCCTCGAAGAGCGCCTTGAAGTTGCCCTCGCCGAAGCCGCGCGCGCCGTGGCGCTCGATGACCTCGAGGAACATCGTCGGCCGGTCGCCGATGGGCTTCGTGAAGATCTGAAGCATGTAGCCCTCGTCGTCGCGGTCGACGAGGATCCCGAGCCGCCGCAGGTCCTCCAGCGACTCCTTGATCTCGCCGATCCGCTCCGGCACCTCGTCGTAATACGTGTCGGGGACGGTCAGGAACTCGATCCCGCGCTCGCGCAGCTCGGTCACGGTGCGCACGATGTCACGCGTGGCGACGGCGATGTGCTGCGCCCCCGCGCCGCCGTAGAACTCGAGGTACTCGTCGATCTGCGACTTGCGCTTGCCCTCGGCCGGCTCGTTGATCGGGAACTTGACCCGGCCGTTGCCGCTGGTGACGACCTTCGACATCAGCGCGGAGTACTCCGTGGAGATCGCCTCGTCGGTGAAGTGGAGCATCTCCGTCATCCCGAAGACGTCCTCGTAGTACTTGACCCACGTCTCCATCTCGCCGAGCTCGACGTTGCCGACGACGTGGTCGATGGCCAGTAGCCCCGCGTCGCCGGCCGACCGGTCGCGGGCCACGTAGCCGGGCATGAACGGGCCGCGGTACGCCGAGCGGTCGACGAAGGTGTGCAGCGTGTCGCCGTAGGTCGCGATCGTGGCGAAGCGGATGGTGCCCGCCTCGTCGCTCTCCTCCCACGGCTCGCGCACGCCGCGGGCGCCGCGCGAGGTCGCCTCGCGGTAGGCGTGCTCGACGTCCGGCACGGACAGCGCGATCACCTTCACACCGTCGCCATGGGCGGCGGAGTGGCGGCCGATCTCGTGGTCGGGCGTGAGCGCGCCGGTGAGGATCATGCGGATGCGGCCCTGCTCGAGCACGTGCGACGTGCGGTCGCGCACGCCGGTCTCGAGCCCCGCGTAGGCGATCTCGCGGAATCCGAGCGCGTGGACGTAGAAGTAGGCCGACTGGAGGGCGTTGCCGACGTACAGCTCGACATGGTCGATGCCGTGCAGCGGCATGAAGTCGTCGCGGCCCTGGGCTTCGGGCGCGGCGACGGGCTGGGTGCTCACGGACAGGCCTCCCTCTGGGTCAAGGTTCGTGGTCTTAATGGTTGCGCTGTGAAGCGTCCCACTCAAGCGGTATCCGTTGCGCGCCATGCGACAATCACCCTATCCATGGACGAAATCGACCGCCAGATCGTTGCGCTCCTCCGGCAGAACGCACGGCGCTCCTTCCAGAGCATCGGGATGCGCGTCTCGCTGTCGGCCCCTGCCGTGAAGCGCCGCGTCGACCGCCTCGAGGCCGACGGTGTGATCCGCGGCTACACCGCTCAGGTCGATCCGGGCCGCTTCGGCTGGGGCACGCACGCGTTCGTGGCGCTCTTCACCGAGGGACGCATGGCGGGGCAGGAGGTGCGGGACGCGGTCGAGCGTCACCCGGAGGTCGAGGCGGCGTACACGGTGGCGGGCGAGGCGAGCGCCGTCCTGCACCTGCGCGCGCGCGACACGTCGCATCTGGAGGAGGCGCTCGAGCGCCTCCGCGACCACCCGGGCGTCACCCGCACCCAGACCCAGATCGTCCTCTCGACGCTGTTCGAGCGGCCGTTCGAGGAGCCGCCCGACTAGCCGCGCCAGTAGTTGCGGCTGAGCAGGACGGCGACGGGGATGATCTCCATCCGGCCGAGCCACATGAGCAGCGTGAGGATGCCGGTCGAGAGGTCGCTCATCGGCGCGTAGGACCCGAACGGGCCCGCGAAGCCGAACGCGGGGCCGACGTTGCCGATGCACGCGGCCGACGCCCCGATCGCCTCGAAGGCCGTCAGCTCGGTGCCGCCGAAGCGCGCGTCGAGCAGCAGCGCCAGGGAGCCGATGGCGAACGTGAGCAGGTAGAGCAGCACGAAGACGACCATCGAGCGCAGCGAGCGCTCCTCGACCGGGACGCCGTTGGCCGTGATCGGGCGCACGATCTCGCGGTGGATGGTCGAGTCGAGCTCGCGCTTGACGAGCTTGAAGAGCAGCAGGTGGCGGATGACCTTGATCGAGCCGCCCGTCGAGCCGGCCGAGGCGCCGACGAACATCAGCAGCAGGAGCGTCATCACCGCGAGCGGCCCCCACTCGGTGTAGTCGGCGGTCCCGAACCCGGTCGTGGACATGATCGCCACGGCCTGGAACATGCCGGTCCGGACCGCCTCCTCGCCCTGCGCGAAGTCTCCGGCGAGGAGCTCGATCACGATCAGCGCCGAGCCGAGCACGAGGAAGGCGCCGTAGAGCCGCAGCTCCTCGTCCGTGCGCACGACCTGTACCTGCCGCTGCACGAGCAGGCGGTAGAGCCGCAGGAAGTTGACGCCGGCGAGGATCATGAAGAGCAGCAGCAGGTACTGGGTGAGCGGGACGAACGCGGCCGCCGACTCGTTCTGCGTCGAGAACCCGCCGAGCGCGATCACCGAGAACGCGTGCGAGACGGCCTGGAACGGCGTCATCGCGTCGTCGAGCCCCGTCCAGCCCACGGCCGCGAGCACGAGGATCGCGACCACCGTGAGGCCGACGTACAGCGTCCACAGCCGCCGGGCGGTCTCGCGGATCGTCGCCGTGAACCGCTCGATCTCGGTCGGTCCCGCCAGCTCTGACTGGAGCAGCTGCCGGCCGCCCACGCGCAGGCGCGGGAGCACGGCCACGGCGAGGACGATGATCCCCATCCCGCCGAGCCAGTGGCTGAGCTGGCGCCAGAAGAGCATCGCGTGGTCGAGCGCCTCGACGTCGGTCAGCACGGTCGCCCCCGTGGCGGTGAAGCCGGAGACCGACTCGAAGTACGCGTCGCCCAGGCGCGCGAGCTGCGGCACGTCGCCGAGCACGAAGGGCAGCGCGCCGAATATCGGCACGAGCAGCCAGATCAGCGCGACGACGAGGAAGCTCTCGCGCGGGCCGACAGCCATGCCGCGCTTCTCTCCCGTGATCTGGTCCAGCCCCAGCCCGCAGCCGGCCGTGATGACCGCCGACACCAGGAACGGCCAGGCGGCCTCGCCGTAGCCGGCGGCCACGGCGGCCGGCGCCAGGAAGGCCGCTCCGACCCACTTGAGCACGCCGCCGACGAGGTCGAACGCGCTCCCGACGTCGACGCCGCGAGCGGCTATAGGACTCGCTCCACCAGCGAGGCGCGCTCGGACTCGACGAAGATGATGACCCGGTCGCGGGGCCGCAGCACGTCGGCCCCGTGCGGGAAGATCACGGACCCGTCGCGGACGATGGCGCCGATCACCGAGCCGGTCTGCGGCAGCTCGTCCAGTCGCCGCCCGGCGAGCTCGGACTCCGCGCGCACGGTGAGGTCGAGGATCTCGAAGCGATCGTGCTCCAGCATCGCGATCTGCCGGATGCGCGGATCGTGGGCGAAGCGGACGAGCTCCTCGGCGATCACCTGGCGCGGGTTGAGCGGGAGGTCGATCCCGGCGCGCTCGTAGACGTCGACGGCGCCGGGGTCGTGGGCGAGCGCGATCGTCAGATGGACGCCCTGGAGCTCGGCGAGCACGCCCGCGTAGAGGTTCTTCGCGTCGTCGTTCATCGCGAACACGGCGGCGGTCTCCTCGCCGATGCGCTCGCGAACCAGGAAGTCCGGGTCGAAGGCGCTGGCGTGGAAGACGCGGGCTTCCTGGAGCTCCTCCGCCGCCTCCTGCGCCCGGCCGTGGTCGGCGTCGACCATCCGGACCCTGATCTCGCGGTCGAGCAGGACGCGGGCGATCGTCTGGCCCATGCGGCCGCAGCCGAAGACCACGATGTCCTCGACCGTCTTCGTGTCTCCGGCGATCACGCGGCTCCACGCCTGGGCCGCGGCGGGCGAGGCGATCACGATCACGCGGTCCCCCGGCTCGATCCGCTCGTCGCCGCGGGCCGGGACCATGCTCTCGCCCCGGATGATGGCCACGACGCGCGAGTCGGGCGGGAGCGCGGCCTCGCGGAGCGGGACGCCGATCACGCCGCTCTGGGCGGCGCTCTCCAGGACGTCGAACTCCACGACCTGGACCTGGCCGTCCGCGAAGACGTCGGTCTGGCGGGCGGCGGGCACCCCGATGTGCCCGAGGATCGCGTTGGCGGTCTCCAGCTCGGAGGAGACCATGAAGTCGACGTCGATCTCCCGCTCGCGCCAGGCCTCGAGGTACTCGATGCTGCTCGTGCGCACGATCACCTTCGCGCGCGACAGCTTCTTGACGACCGTCGCCGCGACGAGGTTCGCGTACTCGTTCGGGCTGCACGCGATCAGGAGGTCGATGTCCTCGACGCCCGCCTGGCGCAGGATCGCCTTGGTCGCCCCGTTGCCCTCCAGCGTGCGGACGTCGTAGCGGTCGGCCAGCGGCGCCAGGCGCCGGGCGTCGGTGTCGATCACCGTGATGTCGTGCTCCTCGTGCAGCGCCTCCACGACGGCGGCGCCGACGTGCCCCGCACCCAGCACCACGATCCTCATGGCGCGAGAGTAAGCGCTATGGACGGCGAGTGTTCTCGATCCGCACGACGAGCGCGACCGCGACGATGATGATCGCGGCGCCGATCACGGTGATCGGCGTGACGACCTCGTCGAGGATCAGGAAGCCGAGCACGATCGCGACGACCGGGTTCACGTACGCGTAGGTCGAGACCTTCGAGATCGGGGCGTTCTGGAGCAGCCACGCATATGCGGTGAAGGCCACCCAGGAGCCGAACACGATCAGGTAGACGAGCGCGAGGACCGAGCGGGTCGAGAACGCCTGCGGATCGACCTCGGACGCCTCGCCGAGCGCGAGGCCGACGGCCACGATCACGAGGCCGCCGAGCAGCATCTGCCAGCCGGTGGAGACGAGCCCGTCACGCGGCAGCTTCAGGCGCGGCGAGGCGAACGAGCCGCTCGCCCACATGACCGCCGCGAACACGACGGCGGCGAGCCCGAGCACGGTCGCGTCGCCGGACTGCTCGCCGGGGCGCACCAGCAGCGCGACGCCGGCGAAGCCCACCAGCACGGCGCCGATCCCTGCGCGCGAGACGCGCTCGCCGGACCCGCGCCGCATGAGGATCACCCACAGGGGCACGGACGCGATCAGCAGCGCGGCGACGCTGGACGGCACCTCCTGCTCGGCCACGGTGACGACCGCGTTGGCCCCCGGCAACAGGAGGCCGACGAGCAGGGCGCTGAGCAGCTGCGCTCGCGTCGGCCGCACCGATCGGCGCAGCGAGAGGACGCCGATCATCACGGCTCCGGCCAGCGTGAAGCGGACGCCGGACCCGAGCAGGGGCGGCACCGTCTCGACCATCACGCGGATGGCGAGATAGGTCGACCCCCAGATCAGATAGACGATCCAGAGGGCCGACCAGACCTTCCAGGCGGGGGCGGCCGGGGAAACCGCCCCCGCCTGCATCGGGGAGGAAGTGGTGGTGGCGACGCTCACGCGGCGCGCATCATGGCGCCCCGCACCTCGAGCAGCCGGACGACGTCGGCGGTCGGCCGGAACGGGTCGGCGATCGACGCCCGCGCCTGCGGCGAGTGCGCGGCGACGAGCGTGCCGTCCGTCTCGGCGACGATCAGGTCGCCGGCCGGGACCCGCGCGGAGTCGAGCTGCGCGAGGCGGCCCAGCGCGGCGCCGTCGGACCCACGGGCGGCCCGGATGAGGACGTTTGGAGCGGCGGAGAAGGCGGTCACGGTCATGTCCTTTCAACGAGGATGACGGAAACGATGTGAGCAAAATTCTCCCGGGCCAGAGCTATCAGATCAAATGAACGTTCGCGTGAGGTGGTATAAGTTGACCTGATGCTCGACGTGCGCCGTCTCCGGGTCCTGCGCGAGGTCGCCGTGCGCGGCTCGTTCTCGGCCGCCGCGGAATCGCTCTCGTTCACGCAGTCGGCCATCTCGCAGCAGATCGCGGCCCTCGAGCGCGAGGCGGGCGCCGTGCTCGTGCAGCGCAGCGCCCGCGGCGTGCGGCTCACCGAGGCCGGCGAGGCGCTGGTGCGGCACACCGACGCGATCATGGCCCGCCTCGCCGAGGCGGAGGCCGAGCTGGAGGCGATCGCCGGCCTGCGCGGCGGCCGCCTACGGATGGCGGCGTTCGAGTCCGCCGGCTCGACGCTGATGCCGCTGGCCATCGCGGCCTTCCGGGAGCGCCACCCGGCGGTCGAGCTCTCGCTCAGCCTGTCCGAGCCCGAGGACTGCATCCCGCAGCTGCGCAGCGGCGAGCTCGACCTCGCGATCGTCTTCGAGTCGGCGGTCGCCGCGCCGGGCGACGGCATCGAGCGCGTGCACCTGCTCGAGGACCCGATGTACCTCACGCTCCCGCGCGACCACCCGCTCGCCAACCGCCGCCGGCTCCGCCTCGCCGACCTGGCGGGCGAGGCCTGGATCGCCGGCGAGCCCGACTGCGAGTGCAACCGCCTGATCGAGCGCGCGTGCGCGCTGGCCGGCTTCCAGCCGCGGATCGCCTTCGAGACCGACGACTACACGGCCATGCAGGGGTTCGTGGCGGCCGGCGTCGGCGTCTCGCTGATCGCCGAGCTGGGTCTCACCACCGTGCGCGACGACATCGTGGTGCGCGACCTGGGCCGCGACACCCCCGTGCGGCAGATCTTCGCCGCGACGCTGGCCGAGGGCTACCGCGCCCCCGCCACGCACGCGATGCTCGAGATCCTGCGCGACGTCGCGGCGCGCTACGAGTCGCGCCGGCCGCGGCTCCAGCTCGTCGTCTGACGCAAGCACTGCTGTCGGGCGCCGACAGCAACTGTTGTCGCGCCGCGCTCGCGCGCGACCGACATTGGCCGTATGTATCGACTCCTGACGGCAGTGGTGGCGGCCGGACTGCTCTTCGCGGGCTGTGGCGGCGAGGACTCAAGCTCGGAGGCCGGGTCGCCGGCCGAGGGCAAGCGCGGCGGCACGCTGACGATGTTGTGGACGGACGACGTCGACAACATCGATCCCGGCATCACCTACTACCAGATGGGCTACATGGTCTCGTACGCGACGCAGCGGCCGCTGTACTCGTACCGGCCCGACGACGGCGAGCGCGCCGTTCCCGACCTCGCGGAGTCCGACCCGCAGGTGTCCGAGGACGGCAAGACGGTCACCGTCACGATCCGGAAGGGCGTGCGGTTCTCCCCGCCCGTGAACCGCGAGGTGACGGCGCAGGACGTCAAGTACGCGATCGAGCGCGGCTTCTTCGGCACCGTCAACAACGGCTACGTCGGCTCCTACTTCGGCGACCTCGTGGGGGCGCAGGTGGGGGCCAGGCCGGGCCGCGAGATCAAGGGCATCGAGACGCCGGACGACCGCACGCTGGTCTTCCGCCTCGAGCGGGGCACGGGCGGCGTGCTGGCCGGCGCGCTGGCGCTCCCGCTGAGCGCTCCCGTGCCGGAGGAGTACGCCTCGAAGTTCGACGCCAAGAACCCGTCCCTGTACGGGCAGAACCAGGTGGCGACCGGCCCCTACATGATCGCCAACGACGCGAAGGGCAAGGCGGTCGGCTACCAGGCGGGCCGCCGGATCCGCCTCGTGCGCAACCCGAACTGGGACGCGAGCACCGACTACAAACCGGCCTACGTCGACGAGATCGACATGCCGCAGGGCAACGACGACTCGACGCTCGCGTCGCGCCGCGTGCTGAGCTCGAACGGCATGCTGACCGGCGACTTCTCGCCGCCCCCCAACGTGCTCGCCCAGGCGGTGAAGCGCCAGCGCGACCAGCTCGCCATCGTGCCCGCCGGCAGCGCGCGCTACATCACCATGAACACGTCGATCGAGCCGTTCGACGACGTCAACGTGCGCCGCGCGGTCATCGCTGGGTTCAACCGCGAGGCGATGCGCCTCTCGCGCGGCGGCGAGCTGGTGGGCGACATCCCGACCCACATGCTGCCGCCCGGCCTTCCCGGCTTCGAGGAGGCCGGCGGGCTCGAGGGTCCCGGCCTCGACTTCCTCTCGCAGCCCGAGGGCGACGCGGACCTCGCGGCCGAGTACTTCCGCAAGGCGGGCTACGCGTCCGGGCGCTACGAGGGAGACCGCGAGCTGCTGATGGTCGGCACCGGCGACGGCGTCGCCCAGAAGGCAGCCGAGGTGGCGCGCGCGAGCTTCGAGCGGCTCGGCTTCAAGGTCAACCTGCGGCTGGTGACGCAGGACGCGATGTTCGGGCGCTGCGCCTTCCCGGACGCCGACGTCGCGATCTGCCCCAACCTCAACTGGGGCAAGGACTTCGGCGACGCCCAGACGGTCCTCGACCCGCTGTTCAACGGCGACAACATCCAGCCGCAGAACAACGCCAACTGGTCGGAGCTCGACGTCCCCGAGATCAACGCCGCGATGGAGGACGCCGCGCTGCTCACCGACCCGCGCGACCGCGCCAGCGCGTGGGCGAAGATCGACCGCATGGTCGCCGAGCAGGCGCCCGCGGTGCCCTGGCTGTGGGACAAGACGCCGCTGCTGCGCTCGGCCGACGTGGACGGCGCGGTGAGCGAGTTCAACTCGCAGTGGGACTTGGCGTGGACATCGCTGCGCTGAGCGCCGGGAGGCGCAGGTGCAGCTCGGCGCCGCGCCCGGAGCGCGGC
>DASTIC010000067.1:0-27721 GCA_035717845.1 Solirubrobacteraceae bacterium | reverse complement strand
CGCAACGGCTTCCGGCCACGCAGGGTCCAGACCGCGGAGGGCGAGCTACAGGTGGAGATCCCGCAGGTCCGGGCGGCGGCCGAGCCGTTCGTCTCGAAGCTGTTCCCGCGCGGCACGAAGCTGCTGCGCACCGAGCCACTGAAGGCGATGGTGATCGGCGCGTTCGTGCGCGGGCTCTCGATGCGCGACGTCGAGTCGCTCTGCGACCAAGCCGGGCTCGGAAAGCTCTCGAAGTCGACCGCCGCCCGGATCTGCAGCGAGTTGCGCGAGCGCTTCGCGGCGTTCGGGCGCCGCGACCTCTACGACATCCACCTGGCGGCGCTGTTCGTGGACGCGGTCTTTCTCTGCGTCCGCCCGGACGGGCCCAAGGAGGGCGTGCTGGTCGCATGGGGCTTCACCGAGGACGGCGAGCGTGTGTTGCTGGCGGTGATGCTCGGGATGCGCGAGTCCCACGAAGACTGGCTGGCGCTCGCGCGCGATCTGATCGGCCGTGGGCTCGGCGCGCCGATGCTGATCGTCGCCGACGGCGCTCCCGGACTGATCAAGGCGATCGAGCAGTGCTGGCCCGCGTCAGACCGCCAGCACTGCGCCGTTCACCGCGTCCGCAACCTGCTCGCCAAGTTGCCCGAACGCGAACGCGAACGCGTCCGCCGCGTCTACTGGCAGGCGCTCGACGACGCGATCAACGAGCGCGACGGCAAGCAGAGACTCACGGCGCTCGTCGACGAGCTCGATCGGGCGGGCTACACCGCCGCCGCCAGATGCCTCGCCGACGACCTCGACGCGCTCGTCGTGCACCTGCGCTACCCGACCCGGCATCGCCGGCGGTGGCGAAGCACGAACCTGCTCGAACGCTCGCTCGGCGAAGTCAAACGCCGCACCAAGGTGATCGGCCGCTTCCCCGACGAGACGAGCCGCCTCACGCTCGTCTGGGCCGTCCTTGACCTCTACATCACCCACGCCACCAACGGCATCAAGTTCACCCAGCTCGAACGCCAGCACCTCAAACGGAGCAGATACCAGGACACCGAACAGCCCGTCCCGCAGGAGGTGACCGCCGCCTAGACTGACCACACCGGGAACCTGAGCCGGCGGCGAAGTTACAGCAGCTCAGGGACGCGACCGCCGTGATCGGCGCTGCTCAGATGCATGGAACGCGGGAGTGGCGCGGTCTGCAGTACCCGCGGTGGCCGCTTGGTCGCGGAGGCCGACGATGCCGTGGTCGGCCCGGTCCCTGCCGCGCGTCCGGCGGGCCTGACGTCGGCCTCGGTGGCCGATCAGGCATGCGGGGTGGCCTGTACCAGGGTCGCTACTCGGCAGTGAAGTCGACGTACTGCTTGAAGTTGGTGTAGTGGCCCGCCAGGTTGCAGAGCAAGATGTACTTCCCGGCCTCGAGATCCACGGTGAGCTCGGCGCCCCAGCCCCCACCGCGGATGCGGTGGTCTGCATCGCCCGGCTTCTTGTCGGCGGGAACGATCGGTGGCGTCGCGTAGGGAGCTTCGCCTACGATGCTCTCTTCGACGAGGTCCGCTTCCTGCTCTTCCTCGTTGATCGGCAGATCGCCAGCCGCGACATCGTCGACGTTGGAGTAGACGATGAACTCGTGGTAGAGCTCACCCACGTTGGTGACGGCGAACGTCACCTTGCCGGCCTCCACCTTCGTTTGAGCGGGCTTGACGAAATAGGTCGAACCCGACTCGCCCAATTCCACCTTGACGATCTTGCCCTTGTTCGCGGCCGGCGTCGATGTACCGCCGCCGGCCGGGGCGGTCACCGTGGGCGTTCCTGTGGCTTCGTCGCCGTCATCATCGCCGCACGCCACCACACTGAACGGCACCACCGCGACGGTCAGCAGCACGAGCAGCATCCGGATCGGTCTCACGCGTCAAGTATCGTCGCCCCGGCAGGATCGGGAATCGGTAGAAAACCGACTCTGGCCTCGGAAAACATGCGGAGATCCCGCGATGACCTCTGCTGCCGCTCGCGACCACCGCTCTGTGGGAGGCGAGTTCCTGCATCAGGTCGGCGAGCGGACAGCGCTCGCTCGACTTCGTAGCGAAGGTGCACGCACCGCCGGGAGTATCTGGTGCCCGCGCTGCTCGCCTTCGCGTGGACCCGGCAGAGCACCCGGCGCGACCGCCGAGCGCAGCCTCGCTACCGCAAGGGACGAATAGGAGCAGCGCGACCTCGGTCGACCGCACTGCTGCGTTGAGGCAGACGCGGCAGTCTGCGCATGAGCGAGCAACGACGTTCCGCGGCGGCCGGGGGGTGGCAACGAAGTGGCAACTTCGGCCGCGTTCGGTTGTGCTGAGCTCAACGGACGGGCCATGACGGCGGATCTGGCGGCTTAGCAGGCAAAGCGCGAGACACAACGAGACGCACCGAAGCTCCCGTGCTGACTTCTGATCCGCAGGCTGCGAGTCGTCGCGGGCAAGACGGACGCGGCTGCGCGCGTCGTACCACTGCTTCCGGCGCTGCGTGACGAGCTGCTCGGGCACGCGGCTCGGCGCGAGTCGAGCGACCCGAATGCGCTCGTGTTCCCGACGCGGGCGGGTCACAAGATCGGCGCTACGAACGTGCGCAAGCGGGTCCTGACGCCTGCCGTGAGGCTCGCCAGCGCCCGCCTGTGGAGGCCGCCGACCTCGAAGCCCTCCCTGGGGGCCTGACGCCTCATTCGCTGCGCCGTACTTGCGCGAGCGTGCTCGTGGCCCTCGGCTGGGACCCCGCTCGCGTGATGCGGGCGCTGGGACACACGACGGCAGGCTTCACGCTCTCCGTCTATGCCGCCGCGATGGATTGGGCGGACGGCGAGGCGGACCGCCTGCGGGCGCTGGTCGAGGGCGCCGATTGGGCACCAACGGGCACTAAGGCCGACGAGAAGGGCATCGAGAGCATCGAGCGAGAGGCCGCCTAGACGCAGAAAACCCCGCTGAGCGGGGCTTTCCCAAGATGGGCGCGGCGGGTTTCGAACCTGCGACCTCTCGCGTGTGAAGCGAGCGCTCTCCCACTGAGCTACGCGCCCTGAGAGGCGTGGAGTCTACCCGCCGCCGCTCGCTGAGCCACCATGGGCCGGACGTGACCACGACGCCTGCCCCGCCATCGGGCCCGCTCGGGGCCACGGTCCTTCGCAACGCCAGCGTGCTGGGTGCGGCGACGATCGTCGTGCGGCTGCTGATGTTCGCGCTCGGGATCGTGCTCGCTCGCGCGCTGGGCGCGGAGAGCTACGGGCAGTATGCGCTGGCGCTCGCGCTGGGCGTGGTGCTCCAGCCGGTGGCCGACCTCGGGCTGACGCCGTACCTCTCGCGCGAGGTCGCACGTGACCGGCGCGGCGGCGAGGCGGTGCTGCCGACGCTCCTGGTCGCCAAGGTCTCGCTGCTCGGCGTGACGTTCCTGCTGACGGCGGGCGTGGCCGGCCTCGTCGTCAGGGGCGAGGAGCTGCTCGCCGTGATCGTGGCGATGGTCTTGGCCGCGCTCCTGGACGGGCTCTCGATCTTCGTCTACGGCTACTTCCAGGGCCGCGAGGCGATGCACTACGAGGCTCGCGCCACGGCGATCGCCGCGGGTGTGCGGGGGGCCGGCGGGATCGTGCTCGCCGTCGCGACCGAGCGGCTCGCCTTCGTGGTCGGGTGGATCCTGCTCGTCGCGGTCCTCCAGGCGGCAGCGGCGGCCTTCAGGCTCCGGCGGGAGGTCGGTGGGGCGGCGACGCTGCGTCGCTCACAGGGCGCGACTGTGAACTGGCGCGCCGTCGCCTCGATGGGCCTGATCGCCATCTTCGTCATGACGTACCTGCGCGTCGACACCGTGCTCCTCGGATGGCTGAAGGACGAGCGGGAGGCCGGGCTCTACGCCGCGGCCTACGCCCTGATGATGGGCGCGCAGATCCCGCCGTGGATGCTGGCGACCGCCCTGACCCCCGTGTTCGCGCGCACGTACCACCGCGACCCGGCCGAGTTCGAGGCGTCCTGGCACCGCGGCCTCCGGCTCGTGCTCCTCATCTCCCTGCCGATCGCGCTGCTCACGAGCCTGCTGGCGGGAGGCATCGTGGACCGCCTCTACGGCGATGAGTTCGAGCGGTCGGCGGACGTGCTCGCCCTCGTCATCTGGATCTGCCCGCTCGGGGCCGTGAGCCTCATCGCCCAAGCGGTGCTGCGCGGCGCGGGCCGGGAGCTCTGGCTGACCGTCGTCTCAGGTGGCTGCGCCGCGCTGAACGTCGGCCTCAACCTGTGGGCGATCCCGCGTCACGGGATCATGGGCGCCGCCGTGGTCACCGTCGTCACCGAGGCGGTGAACATGATCGCCCTGGTGGCCGCCGCTCGACGCGGCCGTCTGGTCCCGTGGCCGCGCTTCCCGGTCGTGCGGACCGCGCTGGCGGCGTGCGCCGCCTCGGCCGTCGCCGTCGCCGGTGACGGGCTTCCGGTCGAGGTCGCCGGCCTCGGCGCCGTCGCCGCCTACCTGACGGTGCTCTGGACGACGGGCGTGCTGCGCCGCTGAGCCGTCATGGCGAGGGCGCGCCGGCGATACACGGCGTCGACCCGGTACCGCGCGCTGGCCGTGAGCTTGAGGCGCACCGACCAGCGTCCCCGGCGGCTGAGCGCGACCTTGCGGGTGCCGACCCGCCGCCACTGGCCGGCCGCGAGCGGACGCCGGGAGACCCGCACGGCCACGGTGCCGCGCTTCACCCCGGCGACCCGGCCCTGGAGCCGGACGACCTGCGAGCCGCGCCGGACGCGGGTCGTGAAGGCGCTCGCCCCGCCGGCGTAGTCACGCAGCGCGCGCAGCGCCGGCTTGGGCGAGAAGTCGGTCCGCACGAGACCCGTGCTCGCCTCCCAGTTCGCCGCGTCGTCAGCGAGCCAGTAGACGTTGCGGAACGTGTACCAGAAGGCGGCCTTCACGTACGGATACCGCTCGAGCCGCTCGAAGCCCTTGGTCAGGTAGTCGGCCTGCACGGCCTCGGACACCCCGTACTCGGTCGTGTTCGTCGCCCAGCCGAACTCCGTCACCCAGATGCCCTTGGCGCCGTCGCCGGCCGCCACCATCGACGCGCGCACCTCCTCGATGCCGCAGAACGCGTCCTTCGCCTTCCGCGCCGTGCCGCCCTGGTTCCAGCACAGCGTCGGGTCGACCGCGCCCGTGTACGGGTGCACGGCGACGGCGTCGAAGGCGTCGCGGGCGCCGGTCGCGTACAGCCGCTCGAGCCACGGATAGTCGTTCCCGGCCAGGCCGCCGAGGAGGACGGTCGCCGACGGGTCGGCGGCACGCACCGCGGCCGAGCCTGCGCGCAGCAGCTGCGCGTACTCCGCGGGGTCCGCGGCGCCGGAGGGCCAGAAGCGCGGGTGGTTGGGCTCGTTCCAGATCTCGTAGTGGTGCACGCCGCGCGCGCTATAGCGCGCCACGAGCGCGCTCACGACGTCGGCGTAGTCGGAGAAGCGCACCGGGCGCCAGTACCGGTTCCAGCTGCGCGTCCCGCCGCTGTCCCGCTTGGCGGGATCGGCGGACGCCCAGTACGGCACGCCGTCGGCGATCGGCATGACCACGCGGATCCCGGCGTCGCGGACGGCGTCGACCGCATAGTCGAGGCTCGCGAGGGCCCCGGCGTCGAGCGACCCCTTGTAGTTCGGCTCCACGGCCGCCCACGAGGCGTTCATCCGGACCCAGCGGATGCCGCTCTCCCGCATCAGTCGCACCGTGCGGTCGACCTCGGCCCGGCTCGTGCCCCAGGTCAGGTCCGGCACCGTGCCCACCTCCGCGGCCTGCGCGGGCGACGCGCAGAGCATCGCGACGACCGCGCCCAGTGCGAGGGCGAGGAGTCGTCGGCTGGCTCGGCGCGCGCGCCGGGGTACGGGCATCGGGGGGCTCTCCGTGGGGTCACGCCGAGTGCCCGGTCCGCGATGGGTCTGCCGTTATCGGGCGTCGGCGATGCTCTGTGGTCTGTCTAGAGGTGCATCGGCGGCGTCGGGACCCGCCTTGAGCGCCTCCAGGAGACCGAGCAGCTCGTCCATCCTCAGTCGCCAGCTTTCCTGCTCGGCGCGCGCCCGGCGACGCCTCGCGAGGTCATTCGAGTCGGCTGCCAGCACCCGGTCCAGCCCGGCGAGGAACGCCTCGGGCGTGGTGGCCAGCTCGATCACGTCCGAGTAGGCCTCCAGGGCTCGCGTCGGGCGCGCGACCGCCGGGCGGCCGACGGCCATGATCTCGAGGTTCTTGAGCGGCGTCGAGGAGCGATACACGGGGTCGTCGCGGTACGGCATCATGCTCGCGTCGAAGCCGGCGATCGCCGCCCCGACGCGCTCGTAGGGGATGGCCGGCTCGACGGAGACGTTCCGGAGGTCGGCCAGCGCGGCCGGGTCGAACCCTTCCTGGATCGGGCCGATGAGCCGGATCGACCAGTCCGTACGACGCTCGGCGACGTGACGGAGGAAGCCGAGGTCGAGCTTGTAGTCGAGCGTCCCGACGAAGCCGACGACCGGCCGGGACCGGTCCTCCCGCGGCGCCGCGAACGGGAACGCCTCGAGCGTCACGCCGTGGGGGACGACGGCGACCCGCCCGGCCGACGCGCGGAACCGCTCGGCGAGATGCTCGCTCGGGACCACGACGGCGTCGGCGCGGTCCACGAGGGCGCGCTCGGCCTGCTCGTGGCGCGCCGCCCAGGGTCCCGTGATCCCCGGAGTGTGGTGGTAGGCGTCGACGCACTCGTACACGACTGCGGCGAGGTCGGCGGTCGCGAGGGCGTCGACGAGCTCGGGCGTCGGCCAGCGGATCCACGCGACGGCGCCCGGGCCGACCATCTCCGTGAGGCGGCGGCCGATCCAGCGCGCGTTGGTTCGCCGCACCGATCCGACCTGCCGCGGGGGCACGACGAGAACGGACCCCGAGCGCAGCCCATCCGCGACGACCGGCGAGCCGGCCGGGCCATCGCGACCGAGCATGCCGCGGGCGATCCGGTCGACCGCCTTGGGCAGCGTGCGCAGCCGCGGGTTGCGGATGCCGACGCCGGCGACGTACACCGTGTCGTAGCCGGCCGCGGCGAAGCCGCGCGCCTTCCGCTCGGCCTCGAGGTTGTGGTAGCCGAGCGGCCAGGCCGAGTAGAAGAGCAGCGGCCGGCCCATCAGCCGGGCTTGCGGGCGACGACGTCGATCGTCGACTGGAGCGGGCTCTCGGCGAGCCGCTCGGCGGCCGGGACGCGGGCCGCCACGGCCGCCAGGCGGCGAGCCCACGGGCGGTTGACCGCGCTCGGGTCGTGCAGCTTGGCGAGCCGCGGGAACGTCAGCTCGAAGCCGATCGCGCGCAGCTCGCGCAGCACCTCTCCCCGCCGCCGGTAGCCGATGTGCTCGAAGTAGTCCGCGTCGCGGCCGAGCAGGCGCAGGTACCGGCGCGCAACGGGGCGGGGCAGCAGCGGCAGCCACGGCACGCGGTAGTGCGGCTCGACGAAGCGCACCGCGTAGCTCGGCCCCTTCACGTAGAGCGGCGCGCCCGGCGCGAGCACGCGCCATGCCTCGCGGAGCACCGCGCGCCAGTCGGCCACGTGCTCGAGCACGTCGTGCAGGAGGGCGCCGCCCATCGAGGCGTCGTCCCACGGCAGGGCCTCGCCCGTCCCGTGTCGGAACGGCTCCCGCCCCGCGTCCTTCATCCGCGCCACGCGCTCGTTCGCCAGCTCGAGCTCCGCGCGCCCCGGCTCGACGCCGACCGCCGCGCGGCCCTGGGTGCGAGCCAGGAGCACGAACGTGCCTAGCCCCGACCCGATGTCGAGCCACGGAAGGTCCGGCTGCCGGTCGTTCGCACGCAGGACCGCGAATGCCTCCGCCGAGCGGGAGCCGAGGACCACCCAGTCGTAGTACCAGTCGAGTCCTCGCTCGGGATCCCGCGGCAGCACGCGCCCGAGCTGCGCGCGCAGGTGCTCACGCACGCGCGCGTCGAGCTCGGGGTCCGGCCGCAGCCGGGTCCGCAGGTCGGTCATCCCGCCCCTGTCAGCCCGCGGCGGACGTCACGATGCTTGGTCTGCATGTAGAGGTAATCGGCAAGCCCGCGCAGCGACTGCTTGCTGAACGGGTTGCGCCGGGTGAAGTGCCCGTAGGCGTGCACGACCTCGGCCTCCGGCACGTAGTGCACCTCGTAGCCGGCCTTCCAGACTCGCACGCACCAGTCGGTGTCCTCGCCGCCGTGGGAGAAGATCCGCTCGTCGTAGCCGCCGAGCCGGCGCGCGAGGTCGCCACGCGTGCACTGGCACGCGCCCATGACCCAGTCCACCGCGCGCGGCGAGGCGTGGTCGAAGTCGCGCATCAGGTGCCGGTTGACCGCGGCGCGATGCTCGAACACGCGCGCGAGCGGCGGCCGCCGCATGAAGGGCAGCGCGACCGGGGGGAACGTCCGGCACGAGAGCTGGAGCGAACCGTCGGGGTCGAGCAGCCGGGCGCCGACGAGGCCGACCTCCGGGTGCCGGTCGAGGTAGGCGCAGAGGACGCCGATCGACCCGGGCAGCGGCTCGGTGTCGGAGTCCAGCATGACGAGCGCCCGGCCGCGGGCGCGCTCGAGGATCTGGTTGCGGCCCGGCGTGAGGCCGCGGTTGTGCTCGTTCCGGATCGCCTCGAGGTCATCGCGCCCTTCGAGCAGCGCCCACGTGTCGTCCGTCGAGCCGTTGTCGACGACGACGATCTGGGCCTCCAGGTCGCCGATGGCGAGCGGAAGCGCGGCCAGGCAGCGCCCGAGAGCCGGTGCGTCGTTCCAGCTCACCACCCCGACCGTGACGGCGGTCACGTGGCCGTCCCGTCGTGACGCCCCGGCGTCCAGGCGCCGGCCACGAGGCCGAGGAGCGCCCAGACGTAGATGCCGGTCCCCTCGAGCAGCGTGACGTCGAACTGGTTGTGGATCAGGAAGGCGGCGAGGAACGCGACCGCCGCACTGCCGAAGACGGCGGTCGATCGGTCGTCGCTGCGGCGCAGCCGGAGCGCCACGGACGCCGCCGAGGCGAGGATCAGCAGCAGCACCACGAGGCCGGCGAGCCCCTCCGTGGCCGCCGTCTGGAGCAGCAGGTTGTGTGCATGGGGCGGCGGCTCGGACAGCGTGCCGGGAAGGAAGCCACGGCCGGGCAGCCGCGACTCCGCGTAGGCCTCCGGGAACCGGCCGAGGCCGGCCCCGAGCACCGGGCTCTCCTGCCAGATCTCCGCCGCCGTCCGCCAGAAGTCGACCCGCGTCGCCACCTCCGAGCCCGACTGCGTGAGCGTCGCGAACCGCTCGCCGACGAGCCCGGGCGCGGTCAGCGCGAGCAGCAGCGCGAGCGTCGGAGCCAGCACGAGGACGCGCCGGCCGCGCAGGAAGAAGACCGGCACGAGCACCAGCGCCACCAGCGCGCCGCGCGAGAACGAGGCGTAGACGCCGTAGGTGCCGAGGGCCGCCGCCGCGACGAACGCCCACCGCCCGCGCCGCGCGACGATCGCGCCCGCGAGCACGAACGGCACGAGCACGACGAGGAAGCCGCCCAGCTCGTTGGGGTGGCCGAAGCCCGCGGCCACGCGCCCGACGAGCGCGCCGTCGGGCGTGAAGAACGCCTGCGCCGTGACCGCCCCGGTGACGCGCTCGTACGCGGCGATGGCGCCGACGAGGGCGACGGCCGCGGCGATGCCACCCACCGCCCACGTCCGCTGGCGTCCGGTGCGGACCAGCAGGGCGATGCCGGTGAAGTAGAGAAGCCCGGTCGCCAGCGACCGCAGCTCGGGATGACCGTTCGCCGACGCACCGCCGATGACGAAGCTCACGACCGCCACGACGAGAAAGGCGGCGATCGCGAGCGTGAACGCCGGGAGCGGCTCGCCGGCCCTCCGGCGCCAGAGTCCGAGCAGGCACAGGAAGGTGCCCCAGGCGGTGGTCAGCGCCCACGGCGGCTGCCCGAGCACCCCGAGGTTCGAGAGCGGCACGAGCAGGAAGCCCGCGGCTACGCCGACGGCCGGCTCGCGGAGCGTCGCCGCGACGAGGACGGCGAGCGCCAGCACCCCCGGGACCAGCAGCGGGTGGACGGCCCAGGCGACGACGACGAAGGCCGCGCCGAGGCCGGCGCCGGCTCCGGCAAGGACGACCGGCGCGAGATCGAGGTCGCGCCCGATGACGCGCCCGGCGACCCCGGTCACCGGCGGAACACGGGCGCCCACCCGTGGCCCGCCGTCTGGTGCTGCGTGTCGGCGCGTGGGGGCGGGGCGATCGACACGGGGCTCAGACGCTCGCCCTGCGGGTCGCCGCCGTAGTACGCGTCGACGGCGTCGGGCGCGCGGTTGACGACCACGCCCAGCACGTTGGCGCGGCTCCGCCGGAGCTGCTCGATCGCCTGGAGCATCGGCGTGCGGTGCGTCTTCGTCGCGTCGACCACGAGCACCACGCCCTCGGCGACCGAGGAGACGAGCGCGGCGTCGGCGCCGGCGCTGAACGGCGGCGTGTCGTAGACGACGAGGTCGTAGACGGTGCGGGCGCGCACGTCGAAGTCGCCGAAGCGGTCGCCGGCGAGGAGCGCGGCGGGGTTCGGCGGGATCGGCCCGGAGGGCAGGAGGTCGAGCGTCGAGCCGGGGACGTGGACCACCGCGTCGGCGACCGGCATGTCCGGGCGCACCAGCGCGGTGGCGAACCCTTCCCGGGCGCGGCGCGCGGTCTTGACCTTGTCCACGAGCCCGGGCCGGCGCAGGTCGGCCTCGACGACGAGCACCTCGGTGCCGAGCTCGGCCGCCGCCCGGCCGATGCTGAGCGTGCAGGTGGACTTGCCCTCGCCCTCGCCGGCGGAGACGACGGCGACGGTCCGGGGGCGCTGACCCATGTTCGCGAACGCCAGATTGGCGAGCAGGAGGCGCGACGCCTCGGCCAGGGCGGCCTCGCCCTCGGCCCGGTTGGCGCCGCGCGGGAGGCGGCCGAGGATGGGCAGCCCGGCGATCTCGGTCGTCGCGCTGTCGAGCATGACGCGCTGGTCGAGCCGGTCGCGCAGCAGCGCCGCCCCGAGGCCCGCGAGAGCGGCGAGCAGGGCGCCGAGCGCGAGGTACAGCACGGGGCGCGGGCGGGTCGGGCCGGTCGGGGTCGAGGCCCGCTCGGCGACCGTCACCTGGCCGGCGCGGTTGGCACCCTCGAGCTCACCGACGCGGCTCGTGAACACGGCCGCGTACGCGCCGGCGACTTCGCGCGCCTGCTCCGGCGAGTCCCCCTCGGCCTCGATCGAGAGCAACTGGCTCTGCGGCACGGCGGTGACCGAGATCGCCTCGCCCGAGTTCTCGATGCCGAGCCGCTGGTCGACGGCGTCGGCGACGCTGTCGGTCTGGAGCAGCTCCGAGTACGTCTTGGTCAGCAGCTGCGTGAGCTGCGTCGCCGCGAAGTCGCTCCCGGCCTCCTGCGTCGGCGTCACCAGCAGGTACGCCTCGCTCGTGTACACGCGCGGGAGGGTGAACGTGAGCGCGGCGGCGGCCGCGAAGGTGGCGACGGCTGCGGCGAGGAACGTCACGCGCCGTCGCCACAGCAGCGGCAGGATCGGGTTGGCGCCCGTCATCGCACGCTGCCGATCGTCGGTCGCGTGGCGGCCCGGCGCAGCCCGGCCCCCGCCGCCGCCTCGGCGTCCATCGCCCGGCCCTCAGCGCGCAGGCGGCGGCGCTCGCGGCGCCACTTCGCCTGGAAGTGCAGGTGTGCCTGGAGCTGGCGGACGGACCGCTTCGACACCGGCCTGGCCGCCGAGCTGCGCCGATAGTCGTGGACGACGACCGCGTCGGGGACGTACGCGACGTCCCAGCCGGCCCGCCGGATGGCGAAGCACCAGTCGGCGTCGTCGTGCCCGTACCAGATCCGACGATCGATGCTCCCCGCCGCCTTCTGCGCGTCCGCGCGGAACACCTGGCACGCGCCGAGCACGTACTCGACCCGCCGCCGGCGGTCGTGCGGCTCGTCCGCCATCAGGTGCTCGCGGACGGTGCTGCCGTGCTCGAGCCAGCGGCCGAGCGGCGGACGGCGGAGCACCGGCAGCAGCAGTGGCGGGTAGCGGCGTGCCGAGAGCTGGAGCGACCCGTCGCGGTAGACCAGCCGCGGGCCCGCGATCCCCACCGTCGGGTGCTCGTCGAACACCCGCACCAGCGTCTCGAGCGCCCCCTCGGTCACCGCGGCGTCCGAGTCGATGAACATCCGCAGCCGCCCACGGGCCCGCTCGAGCCCGGCGTTGCGGGCGACCATGCCGGCGTTGTGGCCGACGCGCAGGACCTCCGCTTCGGGGTGCGTGCGCCGCACGGCCTCGCTGGTGCCGTCATTGCTCGCGTTATCGACCACGATCACCTCGAGGGTGAGTCCACCGCGATGCTCGGCGAGGGCGTCGAGGCACTGGAGCACCTCGTCCCGCACGTCATGACCGACGACGATGGCGGTCAGGTCAGGAGTCATTCGTCGGGCGGACGAAGATGGCCGGGAGCGTCCGGAGGAGGATCCGGAGATCGAGCCACGGGCTCCAGTGCTCGATGTAGTAGTTGTCCCACTCCACGCGGTCGGCGAGCGAGGTCTCGCCGCGCAGGCCGTGGATCTGGGCCCAGCCCGTGAGCCCGGACTTGACGCGGTGGCGATCCGGATAGCGATAGACGGCATCCGCGAACCGCTTGGCGTAGTGGACCCGCTCGGGCCGCGGACCGACCAGCGACATGTCCCCGCGGACGACGTTCCACAGCTGCGGGAGCTCGTCGAGCGACAGCCGGCGGAGGAGCTCGCCGACGGGGGTCCGGCGGTCATCGGACGGCGGTTGCACCGCGACGGGGCCGCCGTTGAGGATCAGCGAGGCCCAGCTCGCGTCCGCCTCGCCGTCGACGCTCGGGGTCCCCAGCATCGTCCGGAACTTGAGCATGTCGAACTCGACCCCGTCACGGCCGACGCGCCGCTGGCGGAACAGCACCGGGCGACCCATCGCGACGAGCACGGCCAGGGTGACGGCGGCGAACAGCGGGGCGACGGCGACGAGCGCGATCGCGGCGATGATCCGGTCGATCGCGTACTTGACGGCCAGCTGCCAGCCGACGCCCTCGCCGTCGTGCAAGCGGATCAGCGGGAGCGCGCCGAGATGCTCGACCGCGTGGCGGCGGCCCTCGACCTCGTAGAGGCGCGGCACGACGAGCACGTCGACGCCGAGCTTCCAGCAGTTGCGCACGAGCCCGAGGACGACGTGGTGCGGGGCCGTGGAGAAGGCGACCACGACGTGGTCGATCTCCTGCTCGTGCACGACGCGCTCGAGGTCCCAGCTGGCGCCGAGGACCGGGAGGCTGCGGCGCTCCCCGAACGCGCGCTGCTCGCCGCCGAGCAGGGGGTCCTTGTCGAGGAACCCGACCGGGACCATGCCCAGCGCGCGGTTCTCGAGCATGCGCTTCGCCGTCAGGTGCCCGACCCGTCCGGCGCCGACGATCAGCGTGCGTCCGGCGGTCTCCGGGCGCGCGAGCCGCAGCTGCCCGAGCCCGTGGAAGGCGAGCCGGCCCGCGGACACGAGCGCCGTCGCGACGGCCCACTGGAGGACGATCCCGTCGACCGAGCGGTCCGCCAGGAGCAGCACGGCCGTGCTCACCGCGGTGGAGGCGACCGCCGAGCTGACCACGACGCGGCGCATCTCCTCGGAGGCGGAGAGGCGCAACGGCGAGGCGTAGGCGCCGCCGGCGGCGAAGGCCAGCAGCGTGGCGGCCGTCGCGGCGGCGTGCCAGCCGCCGGTCAGACCAGAGTCCGAGCCGGCGACGACGAGCGCCGCGATCACGAGCGCCATGACGTCGGAGAGCGCCCGTCCGGCGGCCCACGTGGTGGCGCGGCGAGACCGGCGCCGCGCCGGACTGGCGACCGGTTGCCGTCCGAGAGCGGCGTCGGCGACCGCCCCCACCGGCGGGGACGCCGTGACGGCCTGCTCGCTCATCGCCGAGCGGCTCCTCGGATAGCCGATCCAGTCTTCCGTGCCCCGACATCCATGTGTAATCGTCCTTCGCGCTCTCTTTTTGCCTTGTCCGCAGTCCGTGCGGCCCGGATCCGTCCCTTGCGGCGCGGCTCATTGTGGGGTCGAGGTGGCGAAGCATCTACCTGGACATGCGTCCAGGCGGCGGATTCTTCGTCGAGTTTGCGACGCAGACCAGTTATTTCTGGAAAGGGCCAACTTCAGTCCTCTTTCTGTCGCGCCGTGACCTCACCATGACCACCAGCGAAGCCCCGCCACGCCGCGCCCCCGCCGTGGACGCGGGCCGGCGGCAGGAGGGCATGGCCGACCGAAGTTGGCACGTCGGCCTCCCGGGGGTGCTCACGGCCTTCCTCGCCTTCGCGTCCGGCGGCTTCTTTCCGGGCCAGGTCGCCGCTGCGGCCGCGGTGCTCGCCGTCGTGCTGCTCCTGCGGCTCACGCTCGCCCGGCGCCCGCTCGAGGGGTGGTCGCCCGGAGCGGCCGCGGTGGCGTTCCTGGCGGCCCTGCTCGCCGGCTGGACGCTGTTCAGCGCCGTCTGGTCCGACGCTCCCGCACGCGCGCTCCACGAGTTCGACCGGATGCTGCTCTACCTCCTGGCGTTCGGCGTCATGGCCTGCTTCCCGCGGCGCCCGTCCGACCTCGCGACGGTGCTCAGGTGGGTCCTCGCGGCCATCGTCGTCGTCGCCGCGGCGGCGCTCGCGACCCGGCTGCTCCCCGGCGTCTTCGAGGCGGTTCCCGGGCGCGAGCCTGCTCGCCTCGCCCACCCGCTTACCTACTGGAACGCCCTCAGCGTGCTGTGTGCGCTCGGCCTGGTGCTGGCCGTCCATGCGGCCTCGGGGGAGCGCGAGCCGGCCGCCGTGCGGGTGCTGGCCGGGGCGGCCATCCCCATCCTCGTCGTCGCGGGCTACTTCCCGCTCTCACGGGGCGGCATCGCGACCGCCGTCGTCGGGCTCCTGCTCTACGCGCTGCTCGCGCGCCCGCGCCGCCTCCCCGTCGTGCTGCTCACGGCGGGGCCGCCCGCGGTCGTGGCGCTCGTGAGCGCATATGGCGCCGAGGCGCTCGCGACGGCGACCTACTACGAGCCTCCGGGACCGGACGAAGGCCGGGAGGTGCTCGTCGTGCTCGTCGCCGCGGTCGCCGCCGCGGCGCTGCTGCGGGCACTCGCGCTGCCGCTGGAGCGGCGCCTCGACGCGCTGCCGCGTCCGGGCCGCAGGGCGCGCGTCCTGGGGACGGTGGCCGCCGGCGTGCTCGCTCTGGCCGCGATGGGGGCAGGGTGGGTGGCGTTCGACGGCAGCGAGCGGGTCCGCGACCAGTACGACGCGTTCGTGCGCGGCAACGTCGTCGACCCGGGGCTGGACACGCGGCGGCGGCTCTCCGCGGCCGGCAACAACGGGCGCCTCGACGTCTGGCGCGTGGGGCGGGACACGTTCACCGCCGAGCCGCTGCACGGCGCCGGCGCCGGCACGTTCCAGCTCGCGTGGGAGCGCGAGCGGCCTGTGACCGAGCAGGTCGTCGACGGGCACTCGCTCTACCTGGAGACCGCGGCCGAGCTCGGAGTGGTCGGCCTGGTGCTGCTCGCCCTGACGCTCGCCGGCCTCCTCGCCGGCGCCGCCCGCGGCGTCCGTGGCCCGGAACGGCATCCGCGCGCGGCCCTGCTCGCGGCCGCCGTGGCGCTGCTCCTGCACGCCGGCATCGACTGGGACTGGGAGATGACGGCTCTGTTCGCGTGGCTGTTCGCCGCCGCCGGCACGGCGTGGGCGTGCCCGGTCTCCGAAGCGACCGCTCCTCGCGGCGGGCCGGCCCGGCTCACGCGCGTGCTGACCGGACTCGGATGCCTCGTGCTGGCGCTCACGCCGGTGCTGGTGATGACCTCGCAGTCGCGGCTCGACGCCGCGGCGCGCTCGTTCGAACGCGGCGACTGCGGCGCGGCCGTCGACGCCGCGCTCGACAGCGTGGACGCCCTGCCGGTCCGCGCCGAGCCGTTCGAGCTGATCGGGTACTGCGACCTCCGCGCCGGCGAGGCGGCTCTGGGTGTCAGCGCGTTCGAGGCCGCCGGCCGGCGTGACCCGGACTCGTGGCGGTACGCGTACGGGCTGGCGCTCGCCCGCGCGCTGGACGGGCGCGACCCCCGTCCGGCGATCGCCGAGGCGCGCCGCCTCAACCCGCTCGAGCCGCGCGTGCGCGACCTCGCCGTCGCGCTCTCCGGCGACCGGCCGGCCGCCTGGCGCCGCGCCGCCCGGCGCGCGCCGCTGCCCTTCTGAGGGTCTAGACTTGGTCGTGGACCGTGCTAGGCGGGGACGTAGCGGAGCCCTGAACCCGCAATCCGCTCTAGCGGGGCCGAACTCCCTCTCGAGGGGTGCGGTCTCCAGGCCAGCGCGCTGTATGCGGGCGTCGATGGCCGGGTCCCGCGCGATGCAGGCCCGCGAACCAGGTCAGGTCCGGAAGGAAGCAGCCTTAAGCGGTCACTTGTAGGCGCTGCGGGGTCGCCCGGCCGGAGCCGGCAGACGGTGGTCAGCCCCAGGGGACGACCTCGACGGAGGGTGCACGGTCCATTTCCGCGCACCCCCCGCCGTGCGCGTCACTCGTCGTTCGGCGCCCGGGTGCGGTGGCGGAGCACCAGACCGCCGCTGAGCAGCGCGACGCCGCCGAGCAGCACCGGGATCGCGAGGAAGCCCGTGAACGGCAGCTCGTCGCCGCCGTCCGAGCCCGCCGCGACCTGGCGCGTGGACTGAACGTCGCTCCCGCTCTCCTCTTCGCCGAGGACGGTCGGGGGCGACTCCTCATCTTCGCTCCCGTACTGCGCGACGCTCGCGTCGTCGCTCGTGAGGTCCTGCACCGCAATTCCTGCGCCTGTGGTGCTGAGCATCATGCCCAGCACGAGCATCAGAAGGATCGCCAGCCGTGACTTCATGTCCTGCCTCCGTTCGGGGCGCGCCGCGCGGCGGCGCACCTGCTGCTTTATGCGGTCCAGCTCGAGCTCCCCGGCTTCCGGCCGGTTCTCCCGCAAGAGCCGAATGACGTCGTCGAACTCGGTCATCACCACCTCATACGAAGCTCGCCGCCGATTCCTGACAGAAGATTCCTCCCGCGATGCGAGACGACGAGTTCGAGCGCCTGTACGCGGCCGAGGCGGCCGGCCTCTTCTCGTTCCTCGCCTACCGCACCGGCGACCGGGCGCTCGCCGAGGATCTCCTGGCGGACGCCTTCGAGCGCGCGCTGCGGGCGCGGCGCCGGTTCGACCGCCGCCGCGGCTCGCAGAAGACGTGGCTGTACGCGATCGCGCTCAACGTGCTCCGCGATCACGCGCGCCGGGCATCGGCCGAGACCCGCGCGCTCGAGCGGACGGGTGCGCCCGAGGTTGCCGCGGACGACCCGCTGGCTGCCGTCGAGCACCGCGACGAGCTGGGCCGCGCGCTCGCCACGCTGAGCGCCGACGAGCGAGAGGCGATCGCCCTGCGCTTCGGCGCCGACCTCACGGTGCCGGAGATCGCCAAGCTGCTGGGCGAGCCGCTGACGACCGCCGAAGGACGCATCTACCGGGCACTGCGCAAACTGCGAACCGAGCTGTCCTGACGTCGGCCGTGGAAGCGCCGGCGAACGTCAACGGCGGCATTGAGAGAGGGGTCCGGGAGGCTGCAGTTTGCGCCACTCGGCGGGTTCTGCTCATCGAGTGTTGCGAAACGCATCCCAGGGATGCGTAACTGCACACTCGATGGCCGGGCGGCGTCGAGTGTTGCGTTACGCAGGTGCACCGCGGCCGGTTCCCTCGCTCCCCCTACCCGGCCGCCGTTGACGTTTCGCCGGCGGAGCGCAACCGACAGGATGCCGCCCACCCACGCCACTAGACTCGAACACCCGTGCCTCCGGCTCCCGCCTCGCTGTATCGCCGCCACCGCCCGCGGACCTTCGCCGACGTGGTCGGGCAGGACCACGTGGTGCGCACCCTGCGCAACGCGATCGAGCAGGACAAGGTCCACCACGCCTACCTGTTCGTGGGCTCGCGCGGCACCGGCAAGACCTCGATGGCCAAGATCCTCGCGGCGTCGCTGAACTGCGTCCGGGGCCCGACCGCCGAGCCGTGCGGCGAGTGCGAGTCGTGCGTGTCGATCGCCGCGGCCACGTCGCTCGACGTGATCGAGATGGACGCCGCGTCGAACAACTCGGTCGACGACATCCGCGACCTGCGGGAGCGCGTCGGCTTCGCTCCCGTGGCCGGCCGCCACAAGGTCTACATCCTCGACGAGGCGCACATGCTCTCGACGGCGGCCTGGAACGCGTTCCTGAAGACGCTCGAGGAGCCGCCGCCGCACACGCTGTTCGTGCTCGCGACCACCGAGGCGGCGAAGGTCCTGCCGACGGTGGTGGACCGCTGCCACCGCTTCGACTTCACGCGGCCGAGCGTGCCGCAGATCGCGGGCGTGCTGCGTCGCGTGGCCGCGGCCGAGGAGATCGAGATCTCGGGCGAGGCGACGGCGCTGGTCGCCCGCTCGGCGACGGGCTCGTTCCGCGACGCCCTCGGCACGCTCGAGCAGCTCGTCGCCTACTCCGGCCGCTCGATCGCCCTCGAGGACGTGCTCGCCGTGCTGGGAGCCGCCGACGCGGACCTCGTGTTCGGGGCGGTCGACGCCGTCGCCGCGGGCGACGCGCGGGAGGCGCTGCGGGCCGCGGCCGCCCTCGCCGACTCGGGCCGCGACCTCGGCCGCTTCTTCGGCGACCTCGAGGCCCATGCCCGGGCGCTGATGGTCGTGCAGGCGCTCGGCGAGGTGCCCGCCGAGATCCGCGTCACGCCCGAGCAGGACGAGCGGCTGGCCGCCCAGGCGCGCACCGTGGCCCCGGCCGACGTCGTGCGGCTGCTGGAGCTGATCGCGGCGGCCCTGCGGGCGCTCAAGGACGGCGCCGACGCCCGCACCCAGCTCGAGCTCGCGCTCGTGAAGGCGGCCGAGCCGGGGCACGATCCGTCGACCAAGGCGCTGCTGGCGCGGATCGAGCGCCTCGAGGCGCGCCTCGGCGGGGGCGCCGCCCCGGCGGCGCCGGTCTCGCGGGCGCCGTCGGAGCCCGCCACGGCCGCCGGCCGAACCCGCGTCGCCGTTCAGGCGAGCGAGGAGACCGCCGAGGCCTCCCGGCCGGCCCTGACCGCCGTCGCCGCCGTCGAGCCGCCCGCCGGTTTCTCGCCCGAGGCATTGAGCGAGGTGTGGCCGGCGATTCTCGAGGCCCTCGAGGCCGAGTCACCTCGAACGGCCGAGCTTCTGCGGCAGGCGACGCCGCTCGCGGTCGCCGCCGACGGGCTCACAGTCGCCTGGCCGAACTCCGCGGCGTTCTACAAGCGCCAAGCCGAAGACCCTGCGAAGCGTGAGCTGATCACCCGCTGCATCCGCACCATCACCGGCGCCTCCCTACGACTCGTCTACGAGCTTCGCCCTGACGAAGAACTTGAATCGCAGCCAGAGGCGAGGCTCGACGAGGACGAGCTGGTGGATCGCTTCAAGCACGAGTTCAGCGCCGTCGAAGAGCCGAGCGAGGAGTCCTGATGCCGCAACCGCCCAACCTCCAGGCCATGCTGCGCCAGGCGCAGGAGATGATGGCCGCCCAGCAGCAGGCCCAGGAGGCGCTCAAGTCCGAGCGCGTCGAGGCCAGCGCCGGCGGCGGGATGGTCAAGGTCGTGATGACCGGCGACCTCCACCTCGAGTCGATCGCCATCGACCCCGACGCGGTCGACCCCGAGGACGTCGAGATGCTCCAGGACATGGTCGTGGCCGCGCTCAACGAGGCGCTGCGCTCGGCGCAGGAGCTCCAGGAGTCCAAGCTCGGCGGCCCCGGCGGCGAGGGGTTCGACCCGATGAGCGCGCTCGACGCGCTCGGCCTGGGCGGGATGGGTGGAGCCCTCGGCGGCGGCGGTGGCGGCCTGCCCGGCGGCCAGCCGAACCGCGCCGCCCGTCGCAAGAAGCGCTGACCGTTTGCTCGCCCCTCCGCTCCAGCGCCTCGTCACCGAGCTGGCCAAGCTGCCCGGCATCGGCCAGCGCACCGCCCAGCGCCTCGCGTTCCACATCCTGCGCGCCTCGCCCGAGGACGCCGCCGCGCTCGCGGCGGCGATCCGCGACGTGAAGGAGAAGATCACACTCTGCGAGGTCTGCTTCAACCTCGCCGAGGGCCCGCGCTGCACGGTCTGCCTCGACGAGCGGCGGGACGCCGAGCTGATCTGCGTGGTCGAGGAGCCGGGCGACGTGATCCCGATCGAGCGCACGCACGAGTACCGCGGCCGCTACCACGTGCTCGGCGGCGCGCTGTCGCCGATCGACGGCGTCGAGCCCGAGGACCTCAAGCTCGCCCAGCTCTACGCGCGCGTATTCCACCCCACCCACCCCGTGCGCGAGGTCATCCTCGCCACCAACCCGACGACCACCGGCGAGGCGACCGCACTCCACATCGCCGCCGCCCTGCACGACCGCGTTCCCGACGTCGCCGTCACCCGCCTCGCCTCCGGCCTCCCGGTGGGCGGCGACCTCGAGTACGCCGACGAGGTCACGCTGGGCCGCGCGCTCTCCGGCCGCCGCGCGGTCTGACCAGGGGCCTGAACAGACCCCTAGACTCCTGCGTCGTGCCGGGCACCGTGGTCATGAAGTTCGGCGGCACCTCCGTCGCCGACGCCGAGCGGATCAAGCGCGCCGCGCGGCGGATCGTCGCCGCCCGCGAGCTCGGCCATCGCGTGGTCGCGGTGCTGTCCGCGCGCGGGAAGACGACCGACGAGCTGATCTCGATGGCGCAGGAGGTCTCGACGACGCCGGACCCGCGCGAGATGGACATGCTGCTGTCGACTGGCGAGCGGATCTCGTGCGCGCTGTGCGCGATGGCGATCAACGACCTCGGGCACCGCGCGATCTCGCTCACCGGGTCGCAGGCCGGCATCGTCACCGACACGTCGCACACGAAGGCGCGCATCCTCGACGTGCGCGCAGACCGGATCCGGGCCGCGCTCGACGACGATCACGTGGTCCTGGTCGCCGGCTTCCAGGGCGTGTCCACCGCCAAGGACGTGACGACGCTCGGCCGCGGGGGGTCGGACACGACCGCCGTCGCCCTGGCCGCCGCCGTCCAGGCCGAGGTGTGCGAGATCTACACGGACGTGGCCGGGGTGTTCTCCGCCGACCCCCGGATCGTCCCCGACGCCCGCAAGCTGCCGGTCGTCTCCTTCGAGGAGATGCTCGAGATGTCGGCCTCGGGCGCCGGCGTCCTCCAGCTGCGCTCGGTCGAGTACGGCCGCAACCATGACGTGCGCATCCACTGCCGCTCGTCCTTCACCGAGGAGCCCGGGACCTTCGTGGTCGGAGAAGAGGAGACGATGGAACGCCCGCTGATCACCGCCGTCACCCACTCGCGCGACGAGGCGCGGGTCACGCTGCTCGGCGTCCCCGACCACCCCGGCGTGGCCGGCCGCATCTTCAGCGCGCTCGCGGACGCGAACGTCAACGTGGACATGATCATCCAGAACGAGCCGGTATCCGAGGGCTCGTCCGCCGACATGTCGTTCACCGTGCCGCGCGCCGACCTGCGGGTGGCGCGCGAGGCGCTCGACCCGCTGATCGGCGAGCAGGGCATCCGCGCCGTCGCCGAGGACGCCGAGATGGGGAAGGTGTCGGTGGTCGGCGCGGGAATGAAGTCCCACCCCGGCGTGGCCGCCAAGGTGTTCACCACGCTCGGGGACGAGATGATCAACATCGAGATGATCTCCACGTCGCCGATCAAGATCTCGTGTGTCGTCGCCGCCGAGGCCGTCGACCGCGCCGTGCGCGCGCTGCACACGGCGTTCGAGCTCGGTGCCGACCAGGTGGAGGCGGAGCACCCCTTCGGAGGAGCGCGGATATGAGCTACCGGGTCGCAGTCGTCGGCGCCACGGGCGCCGTCGGCACCGTCATGCGCGCCAAGCTGCGCGAGCGCGCGTTCCCGGCGAGCGAGGTCGTGCCGTTCGCGTCGGCCCGCTCGGCGGGGAAGGAGCTCGACGGCCAGGTCGTCCAGCCGCTCACGGACGAGACGATCCAGGGCTTCGACCTGGCGATCTTCTCGGCCGGCGCGACGACCTCCGGCGAGTGGGCGCCGCGCTTCGTCGACGCCGGCGCCGTCGTCGTCGACAACTCGTCCAAGTGGCGCCGCGACCCCGAGGTGCCGCTGGTCGTCTCCGAGGTCAACCCGGACGCGCTCGAGGACCACAAGGGCCTGATCGCCAACCCCAACTGCTCGACGATGCAGCTGATGGTCGCGCTCAAGCCGATCCACGACGCCGCCGGCATCGAGCGGCTGATCGTCTCCACCTACCAGTCGGTGTCCGGCACCGGCGTCAAGGCGGTGGAGGAGCTCGAGCACCAGACCCACACGGTGCTGCACGGTCAGCCCGTGCCCGAGCCGCAGATCTACCCGCACCCGATCGCCTTCAACGTCCTCGGCGGCGCCGGCAACTTCAAGGACGGCGACGACCACACGGACGAAGAGCGCAAGATGATGTTCGAGACGCGCAAGATCCTCGGCGACGAGTCGATCGCCATCAACGTCACGTGCGCGCGCGTGCCGGTCCGCAACTCGCATTCGGAGTCGGTCACGCTCGAGACCCGCGACCCGCTCTCCGTGGAGGAGGCCCGCGCGCTGCTCGAGCGCGCGCCCGGGCTGACGATGGTCGACGACCCGGCCACCCACGCCTACCCGACGGCGCTCGCCGCCGCCGGCCGCGACGACGTCTTCGTCGGCCGCCTCCGCCGCGACCCCTCGCACGAGCGGGGCCTGTGCCTGTGGGTGGTCTCCGACAACCTGCTCAAGGGCGCCGCCACCAACGCGATCCAGATCGCCGAGGTCCTGCACGAGCGCAACCTCGTGCGCGTGCCGGCACGCGTTTAGTGGTTTACCCGCCGGGGAGGCGGGCATCAGGACGGGCAGACTTCCCGGGGACGACGAAGGGGTACAGAGCAAGCGAAAGAGGGCCCATCCGGGCCCTCTTTGCTGTGCCGGCCCCGGACGAACCGGGGCCGGCCCCTCGATGACCTTCCGGGCTACTCGCCTCGTGGGCGCTTGCCCGTGTACTCGACGATGTACAGGCCGTAGTCGCGGTCGCTGAGAAGGATCGTCGGCCGCCGGCCCTCGCCGCGTCCCGGATGGCTCGGGTAGCCGTGTCCGGCGGTCTCGTCACCGATCGGGAAGACACCCCAGAAGTTGTTGCCTCCCTCGTCGATGAAGAAGCCGACCTCCTCGAACCGGCTTCGCCCGAACTCCGCCACGCGGAACCCGGCTGCGTAGTAGGAGAAGTACGCGAGGTTCACGCCCCTCCGGGGATCGGCCTTCACCTCGTGGACCGAGAGATCGCCGAAGTCCTCCGCGAACCGCTCGTCCAGAGCTTCCGGCACCGCGTAGGAATCGACGATCGGCAGGTCGGGCTGCGTCGCGTCGTGCAGCTGCACGTAGCCCCAGCCGTCGAACTCCGTGGTCGCGGCGTACTTCTCGCCGCTGGTCCCGACCGGGATGTCCCGGCCCTCGCCCGTCGGGTCGGTGTATTGCGGCGGGTCGTTGAACATCAGGTGCGTGCCGCGATGGCCGAGGCAGATCGCCGGGATTTGCTCGTCGTAGTCGTGTCCCTGGCCGCCGCAGGTGAAGCCGTCCGGCAGGAGCCCGTTGCGGCTGCCCCCGTGGCTCTGCTGGATGATCACCGCGTCGTATCCGAGGTCCTGGCCGGCCGCGATCTTCGTGGAGAAGAAGCACCCCCCTCGCGAGAAGACCACGGTCTTCTCCTCGCCGGGCTCCGCCGGGATGGCGCTCGCCGGGGGAGGCGACGGCTCGGTGGGCACGGCGTCGGGGCCGGCATTCGGGCCCGCAGCCAGGCAGCCGCGTCCACCGTAGACCGTCGGCCCGCCGATCATGCCGTCCGGCCGGCTGGCGATGGACGGCGTGAACCCGAACTCGCCGGCGCCATACGGACCTGCGTTCGACCCCGTCGTGAGCTCGAAGTTGGTCCGGTACGGAGAGAAGTCCTCGTCCGTGGAGATGAGCCAGCGGTTGTCGCTCGACCAGTACGACTGGTGGCTGTTGCCCTCTGGGATCTCGAACTGCGGCATCAGCGGGTCAGGCCGGCGGTAGTCCGAGTCGCCGATGAACCGCGGGCTGTACGGGTCGCTGACGTCGAGCTGGATCTGCCCCGCGTCCCAGTAGGACACGACGAGCGTCGGGCGACCGTCGATGATCTTGAACTGGAGGTCGTGGTTGTTGACGCTGTCGCCGTTGGCGTAGGAGCCCTGTGCGCCGGGCCAGTCCTCGAGCCCGCGCTCCGAGGCGAGCACGGGCGCCGCCGGATTGGTGATGTCGAAGATGTCGACATCCTTGAACGGCGGGCCGAACGCCTCCTCGTTGTCGACCACCGCGGCGAAGGCCTTCCCGCCCACGGTGAAGCCTTGGACGCTGTGGTTGCTGTGATAGAGGCCCGTGCTGAACAGGAACGGGGTCGGATCCGAATCGCCGAACTGGCCGAGCTTGACCGGCGACCGCGGGTCCGTCACGTCCCACATCGAGAAGCCGAGCGTGCTCGGCGTAGCCGAGCTGCACGCCTCGTTGTTGTGCAGCAGCAGGTCGCCCTTGAAGGACGGCGTGTTCACGCGCATGACGTGGATGCCCTCGCCCGGATACCCGTTGACCTCCGCGGGGAGGAACCCGACCTTCTCCGGCGATTCCGGCTTCCTGACGTCGACGACATGGACGCCGCCGCCGGAGCCGCCGTTGATCGCGCAGTTCGGACCCCATGCGTTCAGGTACGCATAGCCGTTGAAGTAGCCGACGTCGGCGATGCCGTCGACGAGGTCCGTCAGCTCGAGCTTGCTGACGAGCTTGACGTTCTTGCTTCCCGCCGGAAGGTGACCGCCGGTGCCGCCGTGCTGATGATCGCCCGCCGGCGGCCCGTCCTCCGGCGTGAGGCTCTTGGCAGGCGGCGGGATCGCCGCGCCCGCCGGGCCGGCGGCCGCAAGCGCCACGCTCGCCACCGTCGCGAACAGAAGGAACGTCCGTCCGTATGACAAGGTGAACCCCCCTCACCCCTCGGTGCCTCCCGATGAGGCGGCCCGAACAGCCACAAGCTATCACTTGTACCTACAGAGTGTCGGGGTTCGACCCGCGGGGTGTGTCCGCGGCGCGTGAGGTAACTCTCATGCGCAGCATCCTCCTCCCGGATTGACGGAAGTCCTACCTTGCGTAAGGACGTTGCCGCGCCTGATAGGCCAAGTCGCGAGAGGACCGACTACAGCTCCCGCCGCGCGATCTTGAGGGCCGATTCGCCGGCCCGCTGGAACGGGCCGCGGCGCGCCCAGCGCTCCGGGTCGATCCGGTCCGAGCGCTCGAGGTCGTACTCGAACTGCTCGGTCAGCCGGCCGGCGAACGCCTCGGAGAGGACGCACAGCGTGGCCTCGTCGTGGAGCTGGAACGAGCGGTTGTCGAAGTTCACGGAGCCGACCGACGACCACGCGCCGTCAACGACCATCGACTTCGCGTGCAGCATCGTCGGCTGGTACTCGTACAGCTCGACGCCGCAGTCGATCAGCTGGTCATAGCTGACCCGGCCCGCCACCCAGACCGGCGGCTTGTCGATGTTCGGGCCCGGCACCAGCACGCGGACGCGGACGCCGCGCTGGGCGGCGTCGCACAGCGCGTCGATGAACGCCGGCCGCGGGACGAAGTAGGCGGCCGTGATGTCGAGGCGCTCGCGGGCCGCCGCGATCGCCAGGTAGTACAGGGCCTCGACGTTCGTGTCCCCGACCCCGGCGCTCGAGCGCACGACCATCATCGGGCCGCCCTCCTCGCGGTCGGGGATGTCGGGGAGGTAGCCCTCGCCGACGAGCACCTCGCCCGTCGCCTCGAGCCAGTTCTCGGCGAACGCGCCGAACAGGCCGCGCACGACCGGGCCGCGCACGCGCACGTGGGTGTCGCGCCAGTGGTCGGGATCCTGCGCGTTGCCGGTCCACTCCTCGGCGATCCCGACGCCTCCGGTCAGCCCGACCTCGCCGTCGGCCACGAGGATCTTGCGGTGCGTGCGGTTGGCCACGCGGCGGGCGGCGTAGGGCTTCGGCGGCCGGAAGCGCGAGATCCGCACCCCGGCGTCGCTCATCTGCTCGACGAGGTCCTTCTCGATCTTGATGCCGCCCATCGCGTCGATGATCACGTTGACCTCGACGCCCGCGCGCGCCCGCTCGCTCAGCGCGGCCGCCACCTCGCTCGCGATCTCGCCGCGCCAGTAGACGTACGTGAGCAGGCACAGCGTCCGCCGCGCCTCGCGGATCGTCTCCAGGTAGACCGGGAAGATCTCGTCGCCGTTGATCAGCAGCTCGACCTCGTCGCCGTTGGAGATCGGCGCGCCGGTCAGCGCCTCGGCGGCGCGCAAAAAGCCGGGGTCGCGGACGTCGAGCTCGTCGGCGCCGTGGAGGTCATAGCCGTGGCCGCTCTCGCGCCGGTGGCGCAGCGACTCGGTCGCGTAGCGAGCGCCGAGTGCTGCCGCCAGGCCGGCCGGCCAGGCGTAGGCGGCCCTCAGGCCGCGACGCTGCCGACGACGGAGGTCGACCAATCGATGACCGAGGTCGGGCGCACGACATGCTTGTTGAAGCCCAGCTCCTTGGGCTCGAGGCCGAGCGCGAGGCCGACGAGCTGGGGGAGGTGCAGCACGGGCATGTCGAGCTGGCGCCCGACGATCCGCTCCGACAGCGGCTGCTGGAGGTCGAGGTTGAGGTGGCAGAGCGGGCAGGGCGTGACGAGGCAGTCGGCCTCCGCGTCCACCGCGTCGCCCAGGTGCCGGCCGGCCTGCTTGAGCGAGGCTTCCTTGTTCATCGTGATGATCGGGAAGCCGCAGCACTTGTACTGGCCGGCGTAGTCGACCACCGTGCCGCCCAGCGCGTCGATCAGCTGGTGCAGGTAGTCGTCGCGCGGGTGCTCGCGGTCGATGCCCAGCCGGTCGGTGGGGCGGACGATGTAGCAGCCGTAGAACGGGCCCACGCGCAGGTCGGTGAGCGGGCGCTTGACCTTCGCCCGCACCGTGTCGAGCCCGATCTCCTCGACCAAGAGCCAGAGGAAGTGCTTGTTCGTGATGCCCTTGTCGTACCGCAGCCCCTCGGCCGACAGCGCCTCGTTGACGTGCTCGCGGTACTCGCTGTTCGCGTCCAGGCGCTCCTGGCACTCGCTCTGCGCGCCCTGGCACGTCGAGCAGATGTTCATCATCAGGTCGGCGCCGCGCCCCATCTCGCGCTGGGCGAGCGCGAACGTGCGCGCGTTGAGCGTGTCGGCCAGCTCCTGGTTGTGCTCGGCGATCACGCCCGCGCCGCAGCAGGCCGCGCGGTCGAGCTCGACGAGCTCGATGTCGAGCAGCGGGGCGACCTTCGCCATCGAGCCGTGCAGCTCGGGGGTGAAGCCGCGGCTCACGCAGCCGGGCCAGTAGGCGACCTTCACGGTTGCGGGCTCCTCTCCGGCTCTTCCTCGTCCTCGTAGCCCACCACGTAGAGGTTGAGCTCGAAGCTGTCGCTCTCGGCGTGCTCGTAGATGCGCTGGACGGCCTTCAGGTCGTCCTTGCCGAGCTTGTGGCCCTTAAGCGCCTTCATCGGGGTGACCTTGCCGCGCTGGAGCGCCTTGACGATCGTCGGCAGCGAGTCGGCAAGCTCGAGGCCGGCGGCTGGGTGGAACTTGCCGAACCAGGAGTCGCCGCCGTAGGAGCGCGGCAGCAGCTCGGCCTCGTACAGCAGCCCGTAGTCGCGGATCAGGGAGACGAAGGCCCGCTCGTGCCGGTGGCCGTTGTTGCGGTCGTTGATCTCGTGC